>DATCZD010000001.1:0-2646 GCA_036526075.1 Pontiella sp.
CGTGATATGGCTGTAGACGGATTTATTGCTACCCAGAAGCAGTATCTAGAACAGGATGTTCGCCGCGTAAACTATCTCTCCATGGAATACCTAATCGGCAAAATGCTGAGCAATAACATCTATGCTCTTGGGATTGAAAAAATTGCCACCGATGCTCTCAAACCTTTCAATCTGAGTCTGGAAGATGTTTTGGCTTGTGATGTTGAAGCTGGTCTTGGAAACGGCGGTCTTGGTCGGCTGGCGGCCTGCTACCTTGATTCTTTAGCAACTATGGAACTTCCGGCCTATGGATACGGCATTCGCTATGAACATGGTATCTTCCGTCAAGAATTTGACAACGGCTGGCAACGTGAGCGTCCAGACGAATGGCTTGCCCGCGGTTACCCGTGGGAAGTGATCCGCCCTGAATACACTCTGCCGGTATGTGTATACGGACGAGTGAAGAAAAACTTTCAGCCAGGCCATGGAGCCACGGACGTGTGGGAAGATTTTCAGGTATTTGAAGCTGTTCCGTACGACATTCCGATTATCGGGTACCATGTGAACACAGTAAACATGCTTCGCCTCTGGAAATCCCAACCTGCCGAAGGGTTCCGTTTGGATGTCTTTAATCAAGGAGACTATGTTCGCGCCGTAGAAGAAAAGAACTGGGCGGAAAATGTATCCAAGGTTCTCTATCCATCTGATTATACCTATGCAGGCAAGGAACTCCGCTTGATTCAGGAATACTTCCTAGCCTCATGTTCTATCCGTGACATTATCCGTCGTTATAAGAAAACACATAATGACTTTTCAAAGTTTGCGGAAAAGAATGTGGTTCAGTTGAATGACACCCACCCGACTCTCGCTGTTATTGAATTAATGCGCGTTCTTCATGATGAAGAACACATTCCGTGGGATGCCGCTTGGGATATCACTGTTAACACCTTCTGCTACACGAATCATACGTTATTAGCCGAAGCCCTGGAAAAGTGGACGGTTGATCTGCTCCAACGCGTGCTTCCGCGTCATATGCAGATTATCTTTGAGATTAACCACCGCTTCCTTCAGCAGGTTGAAATTAACCATCCGGGTAATAGCGACCTGTTTCGTAAGGTTTCGCTGATTGAAGAAGGAACTCACCAACAGGTACGAATGGCCAACCTCTGTGTTGTCGGAAGTAACAAAGTGAATGGTGTTTCCGCCCTGCATTCAACGCTACTTAAAACCGAGACTATGCCAGAGTTCGATACGGTCTATCCGGGTAAATTTACCAATGTCACTAATGGTATTACTCATCGCAGGTGGTTGCTTAAATCTAACCCGGAGCTTTCTGATCTGATTACTGATGAAATTGGAGAAGATTGGAAGAAGGACCTTGCGTTGCTGAATCAGTTTGAAAAATCCGCTTCCAAACAGACGATTCAGAAACAGTTCATGGAGATTAAACGCGAGAAAAAGGTTGAACTCTGTAAGACTATTAAGGACCTCACCGGATATGTCATCAGCCCGGACTCCCTGTTTGACGTGCAGATTAAGCGCCTTCATATGTATAAGCGTCAGCTTTTGAAAGCGATGCACATCATTCATCTCTACAATAAAATCAAAGAAAATCCAAAAACTGAAATTCAGCCAAAGACCTTCATCTTTGCTGCTAAAGCAGCTCCGGCGTACCTGATTGCCAAATCGGTTATAAAACTCATTAACACAATGGCTGAAGTCATTAATAATGATGTTGATGTAGCTGGTCGACTAAAAGTGGTGTTCCTACCGGATTATAACGTATCGCTTGCGGAAAAGATTATTCCGGCAGCCGATGTATCTGAGCAGATTTCCACAGCCGGTCTTGAAGCATCCGGAACCGGTAACATGAAGTTATCGCTCAATGGTGCTTTAACGGTTGGAACCTGGGATGGTGCAAATATCGAGATTGCCCAGCATGTTGGGGAGGAGAACATCTTTATTTTCGGTAACCGCACCGAGGATCTCGCCAAGTTGCGCAAGAAAGGATATAATCCGTGGTCTTACATGGATAAGTCAGAAGATTTGCAGAAGGTGCTGGAAGCAATTCGTGACAACATCTTTAATCCTTCTGAGCCTGACCTGTTCAAAGACCTCTACAATGAGGTTACTGAGCATGGAGATTTCTATTTCTATCTTGCAGACTACGAAGCCTACATTAAGTGTAATGAGGACGTGGACAAGCTCTATGCCTGTCCATCTGAATGGGCAGAAAAAGCAATCCTTAACGTGGCTCGTATGGGTTGGTTCTCATCAGACCGTTCCATTCAGGACTACTGCGATGACATCTGGCATCTTAAGAAAACTCCGATCGATATGACCGAGGACATCATTTAGTTCGGTTCAGGTCGTAAAACAAAAAGCGCATTTCCTAAAAGGAGATGCGCTTTTTCTTTATCTATGTAAAAAAACTCGATTGCAATACACATCGGTTTTTCACGTAAGTATTTTATTACTTAATCAGCGTTCCTTCAGAGTTGGCGCACTCATGATAAAGTTTAGCCAGCTTGTTGGTAATCGTACCAGGTTTCCCGTCACCAATCTCGCGCTTGTCGATATCTACCACAGAAATGATTTCAGCAGCGGTTCCGGTCAGGAAAACCTCGTCAGCTACATAGAGATCATAGCGGGCCATAGGAACTTCGC
>DATCZD010000002.1:0-32112 GCA_036526075.1 Pontiella sp.
ACCAGCCCATATAGGTGAGTGCTTCTTCGGCATACATTCCAGAGGGAACACTTTTAAAGTTTCCCACAGCAATTCGTTCGGAAATGTTTTTATCAAACACTACGGTGAGTCCGATCGGAGCGACCATCACGAGTCGATTGGTTGCTAGGTTGAAGCGGGAGTTTGGGTTGATTGCTGATCGTTCTTCCAGCCAATCCATCCATTTTGTGTGTGCAGAAATAAAAATGTCGGCCGGAGCTCCAGAGTCAATCTGCCGGGCCAGGGCGCTGGAGGAAGCAAAGTTAAAACGGATCGTTTCGCCGCTCTTTTCTTTAAAAAAATCGCCGAGAGCCTTCATTACGTCGGTCATGCTAGAGGCCGTAAATACCGATAGATCAGCTTGCGTTGATGAGATGGTTGTGGCGAACAGAACTAAAAGGATGTGCAATAGTTTCATAAGATGGTTATCAAAGTATCGAGAGTCACATATTCGTCAAGCCTTCCCTTTTCTTTTCACTCAAATATGTTGATCTTCAAGTCGGTAATCGAAATGGAACTAAAGAGGGTTGAATATGTCGTCATGGCAGTCCTCACGACGAGACTATAGCGCACTGGATGTTACTAATTATACTCGAGATCATAATTGCCACCTTCAGTAGATACTCGAACTGGCAGGAGCGATTAAGATCAGTCGTTAAGTTCCACCACGGTCGCCAACCCGATATTGTTTCTGTTCTAGATGGTTTTTAGTCGGATATGCTGTGGGAGTTTGACAGCTCTTCAGCGGATAAAGGTGGTTAACGTCGCCGGAGATCAGGGTGGTTTGAAGAGTCCCGCTTTAAACTCTCCAGTATGTATTATAGCTATTACTTATTGATGTGTTTGATGTAGCCAATAAGGTTGGTTTGTTTCCACTGTAGCGCTTCATAGAATTTTAACGCAGGCAGATTCTCGCGGTCTGCTTGAAGCTGGAGCCGGGGTAGGTTGCGTTTAGAAGACCATTCTTCGGCAGACTGAAGCAGTGATGATCCAATTCCTTTTCCTCGATAATTGATATCCACAATAACATCCTCAATTTTAGCAACGGTACTGCCGATGGCTGTTGATATATGAATCTGAATGGTGCACATACCAATGACATGCCCCTGATGTTCGGCAATAAAGATTTCGGAGCTATCGGATTGAAGTAAAAGACCGAGTCCTCGTATTTGGCGGTTAAGATCTGGATAAAAATCGACCTCTATCGAAAATAGCTGTTCCAGAAGCCCTGCCATTTCAGGGATATCATTGGCTGTTGCTGTTCGAATTTTTACCACGTTTGGTGTCCGATTTTTTTTTGCGATGTTTGTTAAAGAGGGTCTCGTAATCAATGTCGAGATTTTTGATTTTGTAGCGTACCATGCGTTCAGTGATTCCTAATTCGCGGGCGGCAGCGCTAATTGTTCCCTTGTGGCTTTTAAGGGAATCAACGATTAGATCTCGTTCAAGGATGGCAACACGTGCTTTAAGGGTATGCTGAATATTTCCGGTTGCGGCGATCGCTACTGGTGTTTGTAGAGTCGGAGGCAGATCGTGTCCGTGAATCACTCCATCTTCTTTTCCCATCAATACAGCATACTCGATGGTATTTTCTAATTCCCGGACGTTGCCGGGCCAGTGATAGCTCATAAGCATGTTAATGGCAGGCGTGCTGATACGGCGAATTTCAACGCCAATTCTGCTGGAATATTTTTTAAGAAAAAAGTTGGTGAGTTGAAGGACGTCATCTTTCCGGGAACGCAAAGGTGGAAGGTAGACTGGAAATACATTGATTCGATAGAACAGATCCTGTCTGAAATTATTTTCGACCATGGATTTTTCGAGGTCTACATTGGTTGCGGCAATGATACGAACATTGGCGTGACGTACCGTGTTACTCCCCACGCGTTCATACGAGCGTTCCTGAAGCACGCGTAAAAGTTTTACCTGGGTGGTAGGTGAGAAATCTCCGATTTCATCAAGAAAAAGGGTGCCTCCTTCCGCTTCCTGAATTCGTCCAATGCGAGCCTGAAGCGCCCCGGTGAAAGCCCCTTTCTCATGTCCGAAGAGTTCGCTCTCTAGTAGATTTTCATTTAGAGCCGCACAGTTAATTTTAACGAAGGGTTTGCTTGCACGGTTGCTACTGTAATGGATTGCTGAGGCAACGAGTTCCTTACCTGTGCCCGATTCCCCTCGGATAAGTACGGTAGTGTCGGTAGGGGCCACCTGATGAATGCGGGTATATACCTCCTGCATCTTACTTGAACTCCCAACCATGTTTTCAGGCTGGAATTTAGCCAGCATGGCTTCTTTTAGCCGGAGGTTCTCAGATTCAAGGGCTTGGCGTTCCATGCGGGCAATGCGCCGAGAGCTCACATCGTTGGCAATAATGGTTGATGCAATGGAGAGGAAGCGTTGAAGTTCTTCAAGGGATGATAGATCGCGTGCCGGACAGTCAGCAGAGAGAGTTCCGATGGTTTCGCTCTCCAGTATGATCGGCACACAGATGAAGCTCAGTGGGTCATCTGTACGGTTATGCAGTCGGCCCTTAAAGCGTGGTTCATCAGCAACCAGCGGAACAACTTTCGCCAAGCCGCTTTCCAAGACCTGTCCGGTAATGCCTTCGCCTCTGCGATAGGCTTTACCTTCGGCCTGCTGAACTTTTAAATCCTTCACGGCCTCCACGCGCAGTTCCCGTCCGTCAATGGTTAGAAGCATAATAGTAACCCGCTGAAGACCGTGGTTGCGCTCAAGTACATTAATGACTTCCAGAAATACCTCTTCCTGCTTTGATTTCCGCGAGAGGATTCTGGAGATGTCCGCCAGCGTTTCGAGTTCCTTGATGTGGCGGGCATCGCAAATGTTAGGATTATTATGTTTACAATTTGGCATCGGCGTCTGCATTAAGTTACATAAATGTATATAAAACGGTTTAATTTTAGGTGAGTTTATTAGTAGAGCATTTAGTGTTCCATCATTTATGAACCACAGTCTGATTTTCTGTCCGTGTGGTGTCCCGTCCATGAACAGATGCACAGTAAGGTTGACGAATTTTCCTCTAAAACCGGATACTTTAAAGCAAAGTTTGAGGTAAGTAGCGGTACTCTCCTCCCGTTTTGATCAATGAAAACTCTGCGTCTGTTTTGGTTGATGATAAGCTGATCAGATCCGCAGACAGGGCAAGTGAGCCGTTTTGGATCATTCATAATAATAATGTTTAAGTTCTCTTGGCCCAATGGATTGCTTTGTTTGTAAGACATGCTTTCGGATTCGTTTGAGAAGCCAATCCAGAGGTTCTTTTCCGGGATTGATATTCAGCTGTTTCAACGAATAACGTAAGGCTGCCTCGCCGGAATGAGACCCTAATACGATTCTGGTTGAGTCCTCTCGGCCAATGTCCGCCGCCGCAAAGGGTTCATATGCGCTACGGTGGTTAAGAACTGCGTGTACATGAATTCCAGATTCATGGCTAAATACATTCTGGCCTATTATGGGTGCACAGGCCGGAGCTTTGATATTAGCCGCACGGAGTACAAGGTTACAAAGTGGCATGATGGATTTTCTGCGAAGGTTTAGTTCAGGAATTGCCATGACTACCTGTTCCAGTGCGGCATTGCCAGCTCGTTCACCGATTCCTGTAACTGTAACATCTGCTGCATCGGCTCCAGCTTCAAGGGCTGAGAGCGTATTCGCTGTTGCCATTCCCAGATCATTATGAGCATGAAATGCCAACTCCAGGTTTGGAATAACGGATTTCAGCTCTTTGAAAAGGTCGGAGGTTTTGGTCGGGGTCAGACTTCCGATGGTGTCGGCAATTCGTAAGCGGTGTCCGCCGAGTTCCTGAACTCTTTTGGAAAAGGCTACCAGTAACTGGCGATTTGCTCTCGATGCATCTTGTGCGCCTACAGAAACAAAAGAGAAACGTTTGAGCGCTTCAGGCAAAATAGTTTCCAATGTGCTGAAAACCCAACCTGAATCTTTCTTTAGTGCCCGGAAATGGTGCTCTGAAAGAGGGAATGAAATATGTACGGAGTTCAGCTTGGCAGCTTGGCTTGCCTCGAGATCGGCCATTGTTGCGCGACACCAACCGGTGATTCGGCACGGGAGTTTTAAATCGATGATTGCCGCGATATCCTCTTGTTCGGTTGGTCCCATGACGGGGATGCCAGCCTCTATCTCTGCGACTCCGATTAAGGATAGTGCCGTCGCTATCTTTAGTTTTTCATTTCGGGTGAAGACAATGCCAGGCATCTGTTCTCCATCCCGAAGCGTGGTATCAATGAGATATTTTTCTTTCATGGTAAAAATCTGGGGTTGTATCGCGCCCTCTAAGCTGATGGCCGATTATCTGGTTAAGGTCTTTTTCTTGGATCAGCTCTGCCATTTCATCGTGGGCAACAACACTGTCCAAAGTACCATAAGCCGCAACATGACCTTCTTTAAGAAGGATCAGGCGGTCGCTTAATTGTAGAATTTCCGAAAGGTCGTGACTGACAATTAGTGTCGGAATGGCCAGCTCTCGATGAATGCGGTCTAGAAAAGGCAGTATACGCGATTTGAGTCGGGCATCCATTGCAGACAGTGGCTCATCCATTAGCAGGAGACGGGGATAGGAAAGCAGGGTTCGTGCTAAGGAAATTCTTTGCTTTTCGCCTCCAGAAAGATCTTGTACAGATCGGCTGAGCAGAGGAGCAATTTGCAGTAGGTTGATGACCTGTTCTTCGGTATAGGGGAGCTCGGTGCGTTTTGCTTTTCCGGACTTAAGATTTTTCCGGACCGACCAATGGGGAAACAATTGCGCGTCTTGGAACACCATGCCAATACGGCGCTTGTGTGGGGGAACCCAAACGCGGCAATCGCTATCAAACAATGTTTCATTGTTAAGTTCAATCAGACCTACACTGGGACGAAGCAATCCGGCAATACAGCGCAATAATGTGCTTTTACCCGAACCGGAATGTCCATAGATGCCGATAGAGCTTCCCTCTAACAGAAGATTTGTATCAAGAACGAAAGGTCCCTGCTTATGAAAAATGTCTATCTTTAACTTCATAGGAGTGAATGGTTTTTCGGGTTAATACTTCGGAAATAATCAGAGACAGAATGCATAAAATCAACGAGAAGATGGTGAGACGCAAGGCCTGATTTTCTCCGCCAGGCATCTGTAGGGCGGTGAAAATAGCTAGAGGTAGAGTCTGTGTAACTCCTTCAATATTACCAGCGAATGTGATGGTTGCGCCAAACTCTCCTAGACTGCGTGAAAAAGCCAAAAGAACTCCGCCAAGTACTCCAGGCCACGCTAGGGGCAACGTAATATGTAGAAAAATCCATACTGGTGATCGCCCTAGCGTAAGGGCTGTTTCTTCCAGTCGGCGATCAACCAGTGAGATTGCCATGCGGACTGACCTGACCGCTAACGGCAGGGCGACGATGGATGACGCCAATACGGCTCCTTCCCATGAAAAGGCCAGTTCCATCCCTAGGTGTTTGCCGAGCCATCCCTGTTTGCCGAAGGTCATAAGCAATAAATATCCAGTGACTACCGGAGGTACAACCAGCGGAGCATGGACGAGGCTCTCCAGAAGAATCTTTCCAGGGAATTCACGGCGGGCCATCAACCACCCCAACAGCACAGACGGAAATAGTACTGCGGTTGCGACTCCGATGGCCACTTTTAGGGAAAGTCCTATAGCACTTAGCTCAGTTGGAGTAAGATTAATCATGCACTTCCTGCAGCTCAGAAAAACCTAGTTTTCTGAGTATTTCTTTCGCTTCCTCTGTTTTTAGAAAATCAAGAAAATTGAGGGCTTCGGCATGAGTTGAGCAGGCTGCAGCCGGATAGATAATAGGGCGGTGTACGTTATCGGGAAAGACACCGACTGTCATGATTTTCGCAGAAGATTTCGCATCGCTGTCATAAACAATGCCCGCATCAGCTTCTCCTCGCTCAACATACATCAATACTGTGCGGGCATTTGATCCCATTACTATTTTAGACTTAAGATCTTCCAACCAACCCATATATTCCAAGGCCTCTTTGGCATACATTCCGGCCGGAACACTATTAAGTTCGCCGACGGCTATTCGTCCAGGAACCTGACCGTTAAAGGTTAGCGGACTACCTTTTGGAGCAATCATCACCAGTTTATTACCAGCCAGATTCATGCGGCTATTTGCCAAGATAAGGTGCCGTGATTCCATCCAATTCATCCATTGGATATTAGCAGAGATAAAGATGTCAGCCGGTGCTCCGGACTCGATCTGACGTGCCAAAGTTCCTGATGAGGAAAAGTTAAAACGGATCGCCACCCCTTCCTTGTCTGAATACTTCTCAGCTAGCGCCTTCATCGCATCAGAAAGGCTAGATGCGGCAAAGATATTGATCTCTGCTCCGATTGTAATAACTCCGATCTGGAGGATCGCGAGCGCTCGGATTGTTTTAGATTTCAAACTCATCGGTAGCGTCCCCGTCTTCAATTGCATCGAGGATTGCATCGAGCTTTTCTTCGTCCACTTCAGAAAACCATTTGCCCTCTGGGTACAGCACCATAACCGGACCTTTTTCACACACCTTAAGGCATCCGCATCCGGAAACCTGAGCGTCGAGCCCACGATCAAGAATCTCTGTTTCGAGATAAGCAAGGAGATCGCCTGCCCCTTTTGTATTGCAAACTCCTTTGGCCTCGCCGGCGACGCGGTATGAGTTGCAGATAAAGAAATGCATTTCTGGTTTTGCGATTGGCATAATATTTCCCCTGGTTAGTTATTATATGTATGTTAAATCTTAACTGCAGCCAGCTCCGGAACCGGAGCAACGCTCGCCGCACTTAGTTTGCCGAATAGGAGACCGGACTTCTTCACCGGCATAAATCCGGGACAAGGTTTCATCGATCAGCCCCTCCATCACAATAACCTTTAACCCCGCCTGACGCATGAAGGCCGTTGGTTTAGGACCAATGCCTGAAACCAGTAGCGCGCGACAATCATTCAGTGAGGTGGCCAGCTCCATCCATCGTTCAGGACCGCTACCGGCCGGCGGCGTTTTTCGATTTTCGACTTGTTGGAAAGAACCATCCTTTTTCTCAAAGATAGACAGCTTTTCGGCTTCACCTAGATGTTCATTAACCAAGATTCCTTCGCGAGTGGCGACGGCAACGTAAGGTCGATTTTCATCCGGGTTAATTGGTGCATTTGCAGCTTTTTCAATCATTTTTAAGGTATCCTGAGTGGTTCCTTCCGCCAACAGGCCACAGGCATCGGCTCGGCAGCGCTGGCAGTGGGTCATTTGTGGTAGATATTTTCCGGCAATGTCACGTGCTTCGTGAATCATGGCTGGAGTCGGTTCTTCGACGGTTTCGAACATGGTGCCCTCAACCGGACAGAGCGGGATAATGTTGTGCAGATCGGCACCTTCAGTTTTTGCGAAGGCTGCGATGTCATCGATATGACAATCATTTATTCCGGGGATCAAAATCGTATTGATTTTCAAGGTTAATCCATGGGCTTTGATGGTTTTTATGGCTTGTCGTTGCCTGTTGAGAAGTAGTTCGGCTGCCTCTATGCCTCGAAGCGGTTTTTTATGCTCACGCACCCAGCTATATACCTCTTTCCCAATCTCAGGATCGATGGCGTTGAGTGTAATGGTAATATGACTGACTTCTAGTTCTTTCAGCTCAGCAATGTAGGGGCCAATACCCAACCCATTGGTGGAAACGCACAGCAGCATGTCGGGGTGGCGCCTCCGGATCAGTCGCAGGGTTTCCATCGTCTGTTCCGGGTTGGCAAAAGGGTCGCCGGGGCCGGCAATGCCGACTACGGAAATCGGTTTTCCGGATTCCACAAGATCATTCACGTAGTAGAGTGCCTGACCGGGGGAGAGAACATTAGAGGTCACTCCGGGGCGACTTTCATTTACACAATCATATTTCCGGTTGCAGTAGCCGCATTGAATGTTGCATTTTGGCGCCACTGGGAGGTGTACGCGTCCGAATTTTCCCTTAACGTCCGGGTTAAAACACGGGTGTTTGCTGAAATCGAGAGCCATTATTTTCTCCTTTAAATATAGGTGTATCCGACGTTGTTACTGTTCTGTTGTATCTCCATCAACGTGTCGACGATTGTATCAAAGAGCCGTTGAGCGCCGCGGTATCCCAAGTGGAGGGAGCGAGGCCCGCTGATCCGGTCGTGGATAGGAAATCCTACTCGGATCAGCGGAACGCCGGCTTTGCGGCTCAGGCTGAAACCCTTACTGTTTCCAATGAGCAGGTCAGGGTTTAGTTTAAGTGAAGCGGACTCAATTTCTGCGAAATCAATATCTTCCATAATCGGTGTTTGGGGGTCGAGTTCCGGTGCGGCCTCGAGAATACACTCCTTGAGCCTTCCGCTTTTTCCGCCGGAAGCACAGAGCACCGGCTTGAGGCCAATCTCAGCACAGAAAGCCGTCATGCCGACTACGAAATCTTCTTCTCCGAAAATTATAACCTCCTTGCCGAAGGTGTATTTATGGCCGTCGACATAGCAGTCAACCAAGCGTCCGCGTTCGGCTGCATGTTTATTGGGGGTAGGCCGACCAGTGATTTGTTCAAGTACCTTAAAGAATTTGTCGCTTTGCCGTATGCCGATCGGCTGGCCGACCCGGAAGGCAGCTGTGGAAAACTTTTTATCAAGCAGCGATGCTGCAGACTGTTTTTCAGAGATGGTCGACGCCAGTTCTATAACCGCAGAAGCTTTGCCCAATCTTCTGATTTCACGCACCGGCGTCCCGCCGTAGGGAATTTTGTGATAGTCGTCCCAGACTGGGCCGTCGAGCGGATCTGAATAGTCCGGTACAATCGAGAAGTGCATGCCGAAGTCTGTCATAATTTCACGCAAGTAACGCAGGTCCGCCGGAGATACCATGCCCGGAAAAACGCCGATAAATTTTTCATTGGGACCATCTTCCGCCAGCTGATCCACGATAGCGCGGACAGCCCACTGATAGCCGTCGGCATGCGAGCCGGAATAACTGGGCGTCGAGGCGTGCAGAAGATGGGGTAAGACCATGGTCTTACGGTTTTTTGAAAAGAACTCCTTCACATACATGTGAACATCATCGCCGATCGTTTCGGCTAGACAGGTTGTAGCGATACCGATCACCTGTGGGTGATAGGCTTCAATCACATGCTTTAGCCCATCAAAAAGATTTTGGCGACCGCCGAAGACTACGCTATCTTCACCGAAGCTGGACGATGCAATATCCATTGGTTCCCGGAAGTGACTGATCATGTAGCGGCGGATATATGTGGAGCAACCTTGCGAGCCGTGTAGAAACGGAAGGCATCCCTCGATTCCACGAAAGGCCAGGCAAGCTCCCAACGGGGCACAAAGTTTACAGGCGTTGCGGGTAGCGGTAAAATTCTTTCCGGTAATAGCGGTCATGCTTTAGCCCTCCGTGGTGCGAACTGCCAGACAGGGCTCATTACGGAAGAGTGAACCTCTTTCGCAAAATTCAGCATGCCGCTGAATCCGGCCAGTGCTTGCTTCCGTTCGTGGTTGTGGTCGCAGAATCCGACCCCGAGTTTATACGCAATAGGGCGCTCTTTAACGCCGCCAATAAACAGATCGACATCCTTCTCCTTGATAAACTTAGCTAGCTCCAACGGGTTGGTGTCGTCAAGAATGACGGTGCCCGGTTCGCAGAGTTCGGTTAGGACTTTGTAGTCATCTACCGTTCCGGTTTGCGAACCAGCCACCACCACCTCCATACCGAGTGTGCGTAGTGAACGCACTAGAGAAAATACCTTGAAGGCTCCGCCTGTATAGACTGCGGCCTTTTTTCCTTTCAAGTCCCTTCGATAAGGTTCCAACTTGGGCATCAGACCAGCAACTTCTTCTTGAATAACTCGGCGTGCACCCTCACGTAGTTTGTCATCATCAAAAAAGTCGGCAACGTCGTACAGTGCTTTCGACATGTCTTCGATCCCGAAATAAGATGCCCGCTGAATTGGTGTGCCGTGTTTCTGTTCAAGCATCTTAGCCAGGTTGATCACTGCGCCCGAACACTGAACAATATTCAGTTTAGCCCGTCCCGCCTTGCGAATGTCATCAATTCGTCCATCACCGGAAACCGTGCAGACGACATTGATGCCCATTCGCTCATAGTAGTCTTGAATAATCCAGATTTCTCCCGCGAGGTTAAAGTCGCCCATGATATTGATGGAGTACGGAACCTGTTCTGCATTTTCATCATCCTCGCCAACAATTTTGAAGAGCGCTTCGCACGCAGCTTTATAACCTTCTTTTTTTGATCCCTTGAACCCTTCGGAATCCACTGGAACAACCGGCACTCCTTTTTCTTTCTGCACTTTTTTGCAGATGGCTTCTACATCGTCACCAATCACCCCGATAATGCAGGTGGAATAAATAAAGGCCGCTGCGGGTTTGTATTCATCGATCAGCTCGCAGATCGCATGATATAGTTTTCCTTCTCCGCCATAGATCACATCCTTTTCCTGCATGTCGGTTGAAAAACTCAGCCGATGTAGCTCGGGGCCGGAAGATAGAGCACCACGTATATCCCATGTGTAGGAGGCGCAACCGATCGGGCCGTGTACAATGTGAATGGCGTCGGCGATCGGGTATAGCACAACGCGCGATCCGCAAAAACTGCAGGAGCGTTGACTGACGGAACCGGCCAAACTCTGCTTTTCTGCTTCCATGGCAAACTCGCCGCCTTCATATACCTGACGTTTTCGCTTTTCTAATAGGTTGATGGCTTCGTTAGTCATGATTTTTTCCAGGTTGGTTAAGCTTCCTAATGCAATAGGTGTGCCATCGCTATTTTTTGGGGTGTTTGTTTTTTTAAGGAGTTTGCTAATAAGGGTTTATGATATTGATAGGGAGGGTTTATGCGCCGCTAAGAAGTAGGGCGGTGGAAATAATTGTCGAATGAGTTCATGCTGCTGTTAGTCGATGCGTGTAACCCATAGTAAAAACAATGTCTTATGCAGTTTTTCGACAATTATTTCCGTTGCTAAGACCGTAGGGAAAGAAATGTAATTAATGTTCTGCATAAAAAAACACCGGACCTGAATAGAGCCGGTGTATTAATTTTAGCTGAGGTTAAGATCTATTCTGTGAACTCAATCTTAAGCGTTCCGTCATTATTCTGCTCAAGGATATAGATCCCTGATGGATAAGTGGTAAAGCCGGCTTGATGAAAGGCTCGTACGATATTAGTAACTATCGTATTTGATTCCGTCGGGTTGCACTCCCAGTTGGTAAAGAGTCTCAGCGCGTCCGGCCGCTCCATGAATTGTATTAGGAAGGCACTGTGCTGAATGAAAACCAGGTCATCGTAGGCATAGGTGACTTCAAGTCCCAGGTCGGCTAAAATACCGGTGATTTTTCCGAGTGGTTTCTCCAGTGTATTTTTCATGTCAAATTCCATAGGGTCGCACCCTTTGCAGGATGCGCATCCGGTACTGCAGTTGCTTGTCGCGATCATCTTAATTTCCTCATAGTGCAATGACCTGTTCGGCCCATTTTTTCACGGATTCAGCTGTATCAATCATCTCAGGGATTGCTTCTACCGGCGGAGCTGTTCGGTGGTAGCCGGAAAAAACAGGGCAAATATTCTGATAGGACTCAAATTTTCTGAGCTGATCGGCGATCGATTCGTCGATTTCTCCGACCTGTCGGGTTGCATCAATCAGGTCAGTGAAAGTGTGATTGTCGGCGAGTTTACCCTTGGCCATAAGGGCTCCCATAACATGTTTTTCGATAGCTAGTCCGATAATGTTATAGAGAATTTCGGTGGTGAAAATAGCAGGGCGCTTTATGCCGCCTCGGGCGGTCTTGAGATATTTGTTACCTTCATTCATAAAGGCTTTATAATCATGCTTTAATATGCCGCTCATCTCATTCTCCTTGGTGTTGGAAAAAAGGTGGAACCGGAGCGCGGGGTTCACAGAGGAGGAGAGAGGTTCTGTCGGATGGCAAGTTCCAGCCTACACTCCGGTTCCAAAGGGTTTAAATCAGACCCACCAGATTCCTCGTTTGCGGGGATTTCCATAGGACTCAAATGAGTCGCCGGACTCGCGTAGCACATCATCAAGCTCTTGTATGGTAAAGTCGAAACCTTCGCGGTTCGCCTCCGTCACAAAAGCTTCTTTGGGTTCTAGTTGGTCATAACGGGCACGCAGCGTTTTGTCTTCGCCCCCTGCAATCAAAAAACGTTCAACTTCTTTTTTAGGCACGATAACTCCTTTCGGAACCCCAGAGCCGGGCTTCGAGAACCCCGGCTCCGGGCCCCTGGTTACATTACGAGTTCAAATTTGGACTCTTCGGCATCACGGTCGATCTTGTCCATCATGACTCCAAGCATCTTTTCGAGGAGACGGATCCCTCCAGTATAGCCCACGGTAGGAAAGTAGCTGTGGCCGATCCGGTCAAGAATCGGGAAACCATATCGCACGAACGGAATATCTTCGTCACGTGCAATGTACTTGCCGTAGGTATTTCCGATCAGTAGATCAACGGGTTCGTTTTTGATCCACTGATGAAGCAGGAACATATCTGCACGCTCGCCGTTCTTAACGTTTACATTTGGAGCTTTTTCGGCACATAGCTCCTTGATGCGGGCTGTGAACTTTTTACCGGGCGTTCCAGATACGATATGCGTGGGGATCATATCGAGATCGAGTAGAAACTCGGTCAGCGGTATGAGTTGGTCAGGATCCCCAAAGAGCGCTACTTTCTTGCCGTGAAGATATTGCGACATGTCGGAGATTACATCCACTAAACGGCCTCGTTCGGAAATAAATGAATCCGGCACATCAACTTTAGCGGCATCCGCTAGTGCTGTAACAAAGCGGTCCGTAGCGGAGAGGCCAACAGGAATATCGATCACCTCATATGGGACCTTACAACGACTGTCGAGCAACTTGGCAGCATCTTCCGATGCCCACGCTCCGCAGGCCAGCGTCTTGATGCTGTCGCCGGACGATGCGATGTCTTTAACAGAGGTTCCGCCGTCGGGGTCCATCTTGTATTCCCCGGTCTGCGGGGTATCCACTACATCGGAGGTGTCAGGATACATAACGATGTTTGCTCCCATCTCCGATGCAATCCGTTTCATTTCCCGCATATCCGATGGTTCAACCCAGCCAGGCAAGAGATTGACCTGATCTATGGCGTTCCCGGTGTGTTTCGCCAGTCCGCGGACGATGCCCGTGCACATATTGGAGAATCCGGTAATATGCGATCCGATATAGGATGGCGTATTACAGTAGATCACCTTCTTTCCTTCCGGAACTTTTCCGTCGTCGATAGCCTTCTGAACGATCTGTGTAAGGTCGTCGCCGATGGTTTCTGACAGACAAGTGGAATGAATCGCCACAAGGTCCGGATCATAGATAGTGAACATGTTGGCCAGAGCCTGCAGGAGGTTGGCCTGTCCGCCAAAGACCGAAGATCCCTCAGTGAAAGAGCTGGTTCCGGCCATGATCGGGTCTTTATAATGCCGGGTAAGGGCGCTTCGGTGATATGAACAGCAACCTTGGGACCCGTGCGAGTGAGGCAGGCAACCATGCACGCCCAGAGCCGCATACATGGCTCCGATGGGCTGGCAGGTTTTTGCCGGGTTGATGGTAAGCGCTTTGCGCTCAGCAACTTCTTTTGGGGTATGTCTGAGTAACATGATTATTCTCCTTGATTAGGCGACAAATTCCGCGCAGATGCAGGGGTCGGTTTCTTTGGTCAGCCACGGGGCTTTCAGCTTCTTCCAGATGGTGGTGCTGAGAATCATCTCGATGTCTGAATAGAAGTTAATCGCACCTTGGAATCCGGCGTACGGACCGCCGTAGTCATAGGAATGAAGCTGCTTGAGCGGAATTCCCATTTTCTGGACCACATACTTTTCCTTGATGCCGGCGCAGAATACATCGGGCTTGTAGAACTCGATCAGCTTATCGGTTTCCCAGTGGCTGATGTCATCTACAATCAGGGAGTTATCAGCCATGTCGGGCATCATGCCTCGATAATCGCTGACCTCCAGGCCTTTCTCCTGCAGTGTTTTCAGTTTGATGTCAGACGCCCGAGGATTAAAGCGTTCCGGATCGGCAATAACCTTAAGCTCTTCAATGTTGCGACTGTCCGCATCGACCTTAATGGTCGGCAGCACTTTACGCCCTTCATAATCATCGCGATGTCCGAACTCATAACCGGCGGAGACGGTTTCCATGCCAAGTTCCTTGAACAGCTCCTGATAATGGTGCGCCCGGGATCCTCCCACGAACAACATGGCTAGTTTGCCGACGGAACGCTTACGCGCTGCTTCGACTTTGGCTTCTACGGCTGGCATCTCTTCCGCGATAACTTCTTCGATGCGCGCTTTAAGCTCGTCATCTTCAAAATACTCGCCGATTTTACGTAGCCCTTTGGCCGTGGAGTCAGCTCCGATAAAGTTTACCTTCATCCACGGAATTCCGTATTTAGTTTCCATCATCTCGGCCATGTAGTTAATCGACCGGTGGCACATTACGAGGTTGAGGTCGGCCGTATGCGATTTTTCAAACGCGCCCATAGTGGAGTTCCCCGAGAACGTACATACCACATTAATGCCGCATTTATTAAAGATCCGGTCGATTTCAAATCCATCACCCCCGATGTTGTATTCACCTAGTAGGTTGATGTTGAACTTGGATTCCGGCTTGGTGTCGTCGTTGCCGACTACATGCCGGAAGAGCTGGTTGTTGGCAATATGGTGGCCCGCAGACTGTGAGACACCTTTATAGCCTTCGCAGCTGAAGCCGAATACATTACAGTCTCCCAACTTCTCCTTCATCTGGCGTGAAACCGCATGTACATCATCACCGATTAACCCGACTGGACAGGTAGAGAATACACCGATCGCTTTTGGCTTGAATATATCGTAGGCCTCCTGAATGGCCTCTGCCAGTTTCTTTTCCCCGCCGAAGACGATGTTGTCGTCCTGCATATCGGTGGAGAAGCAGTAGGTCATAAAGTTTTCACCATCGGGACCTTCTGGTCCTGGATCGGTCTGATTACGGCGAGTCAGCCAGGCGTAGAAACTGCATCCAATCGGACCGTGCACCAGGTTGATGATGTCGCGTGTCGGTCCGAGTACCACCCCTTTACAGCCGGCATAAGTACAGCCGCGCTGTGTAATTATACCCGGAATAGTGCGGACATTGGACTGGATTTCCTGATCTAGTTTCTGATCATTAATGATCAGTGATTTTGAACGTTTACGCGCAACTTTTGCAGGATATTTTGCAAGGATCTCTTTCTTCAATGTTGAAGGATCCGGTAATTTTGTATTTTCACTCATTCCAAACCTCCTGAGGAGTCGAGGACGCCACCACCAGAGGGTCCCTCGACGGTTTCGCCGGTTCTAACGCGGGTTGCTTCCATGATTGGCAGGACGAAAATCTTTCCATCGCCCGCGTTACCTGTTTGATTAGTTTTAATGATGGTTTCGACAGTTGTGTCGACCCATTCATCGGATACCACGATGGTGATCAGTCGCTTCGGCACCATGCGCGGACCTTCTCCAAGCTGAGCGATCGCTTCTGGAGCGCCTTCTTCCGCTCCCTGAAGGATGCGGTAGTCGATCAGTCCTTTTCCGCGTCCGAGGACGCGCCCAGTCGCTGTGAAGGAGCTGATGCCCGCTTCGTTCAACGCCCGCTTGGTATCGTTGATTTTGTTCATTCGGATGACAGCCATTACTTCTTTCATGACGCCCTCCTAATCTTCTTTTACGCCGGAGCTAATGGTGTAGACTTCATCAACTGGGGAAATGAAGATTTTTCCGTCGCCGTAATTACCGGAACTACTGGTCTTGGCAGCATTCAGGACTGTTTGAACTACAAAGTCTTTATCTGACTCTGGTATGACAGTCATCAGCATTTCTTTTGGAAGTTCATCATAGGTAATTTCTCCGACTTTGAGGCCGCGTTGTTTTCCGCGTCCAAAAACCGGAATTTTAGTAACGGCCGGGTAACCGGCTTCGAGTAGGCATTTCATAACTTCGTCGGCTTTTTCCGGGCGAACAATGGATCTAACGAGTAGTTTAGACATATTTTTTCCTCACGTTGGTGTTGGGGTTATGCGTCGAATCCGAATTTGACGAGCAAATCTTCGAGTTCTTCGATTTCAAGCGGAGTTGGAATTACGCGCATTTCATTTTCATGAATTTTCTTAGCCAGAGCTCGGTATTCATCGGCCTGACCGGATTCCGGGGCAAAATCGATTACAGTCTTACGATTCAGTTCCGCGTGCTGCACGATGTTGTCGCGCGGCACAAAGTGAATCATTTGTGTTCCCAGGCGCTTGGCGAGTTCGGAAATAAGTTCATGTTCGTTATCGCACTTACGACTGTTGCAGATCAGGCCGCCGAGGCGAACGCCACCGGCATCTGCAAATTTTACAATACCTTTGCAAATATTATTTGCGGCATACATCGCCATCATTTCTCCCGAAACAACGATATAAATTTCCTGGGCCTTGCCTTCACGAATCGGCATAGCGAATCCACCGCAAACCACGTCCCCTAAAACATCATAAAATACATAGTCGAGGTTTTGGTCTTCTTCGTAGGCTCCCAGCTGTTCCAGCAGGTTTACAGAGGTAATGATACCGCGGCCCGCACAGCCCACTCCCGGCTCCGGTCCTCCGGACTCAACACAACGACTGCCTCCGTAACCATCTTTAATTACATCATCCAGTTCCACATCTTCACCCTCTTCACGAAGGGTATCCAATACAGTTGCTTGGGCTAGGCCTCCGAGCAATAGGCGAGTTGAATCTGCTTTTGGGTCGCAACCGACCACCATTACTTTGTTACCAGCCTCGGCAAGTCCGGCTACAGTATTTTGTGTGGTTGTCGACTTCCCGATGCCGCCTTTACCATAGATCGCGATTTTTCTCATTTTACTTCTCCCGTTGTTGGTTAGTTACACATTCAAAATGTGAACTCCTCTAATGCAACAGGTGTGCCATCGCAGTTTATTGGTTTTTTAAAAGTTGTAAGTGCAACAAATAAAAGGGGATGTGTAAATTATTAATCAAGGTATTGTTGCGTTGGTGAACGTGGCTTATGGAAATATATGTCAGAGGGCTAATGTCTTTTGAATATGCGAACGCCTAATTTCAATAAAGACAGGATGTTATACAAAAAAACGACATTTATTTCCACTGTATAAGCCAGAGGAAAGAAATGTCTGAACAGAACTCTTTTATACAAAATATATTCCCGACCTAGAGGAATTTATTGAGATTATCTCCGTGGTAATCGAAATTAGATTTTCTTTAACGTTCCGATGACCTGTTCTTGGACGAATGTTTACTCTTTATGACTATCTTCTATCTTGAGGTTTATCTTTATGGAGATGTTTATTATTTGAGACGTCATCGTTTATTTTGAGAGGCGAACAGATTATGTCATTTGCTGACAGGTCATTGACAAAATAGTAGTAAACCGATAATCTTTTTTGTTCGTAGTATTAAGTTAAAATAACAGGAGGGGTATTATGGGGTTAGTGTCTGACTTGTTGGATTCTAAAGGGACGGATGTGTTTACGGTAACACCGGATCAATCCGTTCTGGACGCAACTGAGTGCATGGCAAAAGTTTCAGCGGGTTCTGCCGTTGTTATGGATAAGGGAGAGGCCGTAGGCATTATCTCAGAACGGGATGTGCTCCGGAAAATTGTGCTGACCGGTACTAGCGTGGCAGATACACCGATCCGGCAGATTATGTCTGGTGATTTGGTTACTGTTACTCCCGAAACCACGCTTGATGAGTGCATGAGCCTTGTCACAGAAAAGCGCGTTCGTCATCTTCCGGTAGTTCAAGATCGTCAATTATGCGGAATTATTTCCATCGGCGATATTGTGAAATACCTGGTTGTGGAGAAGGACTTTAAAATCAAAAACCTCGAAAGTTATATCAACGGCGCAATGTAGCAACTTTCGGTTATATTTCCGCAAAGGCTTTGATAAAGCGGTCAATGTGCTCCTCGGAGTGGACCGCTGAAACAAAGGCTACTTCAAATCCGCTAGGCGGGGTGTAGAATCCCTGTTCGAGCATGTGATGGAAGTAAGCGGCATGGGCCGACTGGTCACAGGCTTTTGAGTCATCCAGGTTGAAAACGGGTTCTTTACGGAAGAAGGGGGTGAACATGCTGCCACGTTGGGCGCAGTGCAGGTTCATCCCTTTTTCCTTAGCGATACGGTTTATACCGTCGGCCAGCTGCTTTCCGAGTTTTTCCATTGTCGGGTACGGATTTTCATCACGCAGTAGTTCCAACGTTTTCATGCCGGCTGCGACCGCTACCGGATTTCCGCTGAGCGTTCCTGCCTGATATACCGGACCAAGTGGAGCGAGTGAAGTCATGACCTCTTTTCGGCCTCCGATGGCCCCGATCGGCATTCCCCCCCCGATAATTTTTCCGAGCGTGGTAATGTCGGCCTCAATATTGATCAGATGCCCATAGGTGGTTGGGCCGAGGCGAAAGCCATTGATCACTTCATCAAAAATCAGCAGGACACCGTGTTCGGCAGTGGCAGCCCGTAATCCCTCCAAAAATCCCTCTTTTGGCTCAACTAAGCCCATGTTGCCGGCGATCGGCTCAACAATTACTGCGGCCACTTCGTCGCCGTTGGTCTTTAGAATTTCCTGAACCGCCTCCAGATCATTATAGGGGGCTACGAAAACCTCTTCAGTTGCTGCCGGAGAAACGCCGGCAGATGAGGAAATGCCACCGGTCAGCAGGCCGCTTCCAGAAGCTACCAGCAGATAGTCGCTATGACCATGATAACACCCGTCAAATTTGATTATTTTTCGTCGGCCGGTATACCCGCGTGCAAGACGGATCGCGGTCATCACCGCTTCCGTTCCGGAGCTCACTAGGCGCACCATTTCCATTTCAGGAACCAGCGAATTGATCAGTTCTGCAAATTCGGTTTCTTTTGCGGTATTGGCTCCAAAGCTCAGTCCATCTGCAGCTGTTTTTGAAACAGCTTCGACCACTTCATCGCGGGCATGACCCAAAATAAGAGGTCCCCATGAGCCGCAAAAGTCGATCAGTTCTGTGCCGTCTTCGGTCTGTACCGTTGCGCCTTTTCCTGACTTAAAATAAACAGGGGTTCCGCCCACGCCGTTGAAGGCCCGTACCGGGCTATTGACGCCGCCGGGAATGACCTGTTGTGCTCGTTCAAACCATGTTGCTGAATTCATAATTTTAGTCCTGTAATAGTTCGTTATACTGGTTGGCCCAGTAGGAAATGAGAATATCAGCTCCGGCCCGTGCCAATGCGGAGGTGGATTCCTGTACCATACCCTTAAGGTCTCCCCACCCGCGCTGAGCGGTGGCATGCAACATGGAATATTCTCCGCTAACATTATAGGCGGCGATGGGCAGGTCGGTGACTTCTCGCATTTTGGCCAGAATATCGAGATAGAAAATAGACGGTTTAATCATCAGCATATCCGCACCCTCCAATTCATCAAGTTCAGATTCGCGGAGGGCGGTGCGCAGATCGCCGTAGGAGGCCTGATAGCCTTTCCGATCACCTTTTCCTGGTTGTGATTTTTCAGCATCGCGAAATGGACCATACATACTGGATGCAAACTTGGTGGAATAGCTCATCAGAATGGTGTCGTTGAACCCACTTTCTTCCAGCCCTTCCCGAATTGCTGCAACCTGTCCATCCATCATGGCGCTGGGCGCAACAATATCGGCTCCGGCAGCAGCTTGAGAGACGCAGATTTTTGCAAGATTTTCGATGGCGGAATCGTTGTCGACCTCACCGGAAACGGTTAATGGACCGCAATGTCCGTGGTCTGTGTACGCGCAGACGCAGGCATCTGCCGCTACGACCAGATCCGG
Organism: Pontiella sp.; assembly: GCA_036526075.1. Lineage (GTDB taxonomy): Bacteria > Verrucomicrobiota > Kiritimatiellia > Kiritimatiellales > Pontiellaceae > Pontiella. Next base: position 19,889 of record DATCZD010000002.1, read on the forward strand.
GAATTCATTTTTTACGGCGCGGATGGCACGTTGGACGGTTCCGTTTTCATTGTAGGCTTCGGTTCCTGAAGAATCCTTTTCAGACTCTTCGGCTAGGCCAAACAGTAATACACTGCCGATTCCGGTTTTAACCATGGGTTCCAGATCTTTCAGGAGCTGGTCGATGCCGAGGCGATATTGCCCGGGCATGGAATCAATGGCCTCGCGTTTGTTTTCACCCTCAATAACAAAGGCCGGCCACATAAATTTTTCAGGGCCGGGGAGGGGGGTGCTCAGCATACGGCGAATGCCGTCTGTTCGGCGCAATCTTCTAAGTCGTACTTCGGGAAACATAGGTTTTCCTTTTTAGCGTAAGCCGTTGGTAGTTAAGCGGGGTTTAGTTTCTCTAGGCGTTTATGCAAGGAAGATATTCGTTCATCTCCTTCACGATAAGTAACCGCGAGGTATCCCTGTCCTTCTGGAACTTTCAGCTCCTCCAGAGGAATCCATTCAGTGATACGCTCTTCCATTCCGAGGCGGAAGAGTGCTGCAGATGCCATGATGACGATATCAAAGTCACCCCGATCAAGTTGTTCAATGCGCTCTTCAATATTTCCCCGAATATTTTTCTGAACTGCCTCCGGAAAACGTCTAGAACAGTATTGCTCGCGTCGTTCAGAGCTGATGCCGATGATCGGTGTCTGAGAGAGGTCGGCAAGGGTCTTTCCATGAGGAAGGACAAGGACATCTCGAGGATCTTCCCTCCAAGGCAACCAGAAGGATTGAATGTTGTTCGGTAGGGGGTGCGGAAGATCCTTGGCACTATGAACTGCTAGATCGATTTCGCCGCACAATAATGAGGTGTCGAGCTCTTTAGTAAAAAAATCAGCAGGACTTTCGCGTAAGTCTGTCGTGCGGTCGGTATCGCCTGTTGAGGTGATGACGACCATCTCAAAGACAACATCTTTGAGAGTCCTCTCAATTCTGTCCAGAGCCTGGCGGGTTTGCGTCCGCGCTAATTGACTGGGTCTAGTTCCCGTTTTTAAAACTGGCGGTGATTTTTTCATAGAGATTATAATGGTCAGCAATAATAGCCCGGCTGCGGGTTAAAATTTCATTCATATCCGTCAACTCACGACGGTACCAATATTTCAGACTATCTAGATCGATTACATCAATGTTGTCTGAAAGATCATCAAGTTCTGGGTCAATATTACGTGGCATACCGAGGTCTATGGCCACAACAGGCCGTTCCTGATTGAAGAAGGGGGCATGCCCAATGTGAAGTACGTGTCCTGGAGCATCGGTTGCGCTGACGATTATGTCCGCATTGGTAATATGGTTTTTCATATCGTTAAAGGTGCATAGGGTAATCTTATCTTCGCTTCCGCTTGGAAGTTCGGGCTTGTTAACATGGTAGCACCAGATAATCTGATCCACTTCCGAAAGACTGTCCTGGATCAGACCTTTTCCAATCATTCCCGCCCCGAGAACCATGAGCGTGGACGTTTTCATATCTTTATTTCGGGCCTGAAGATAACGAAGGGTCAGGTCTTCAATTTCATAACTATGCAACAGGGGAGCCACTTCATTTTTGATATCTTTGGAGACATGTAAGGCCGTTGAAATCCATTCCTGAATCATGTTTCCAGACCAGCCCCTCTCTATAGCCGTATCCAGTGATTCTTTGATCTGCGAGGTAATGTGATTTTCGCCAGGGGTCTGGGAAAGCATTCCTCCTGTAACCATACACAGATGTTCAAAAGCATCTTTCCCGGTTTTAAGGTAAAATTTATCTTCCTTAAGATGTCCAAAGCCAAGGATGTGTCTGAGGATGCCGTTGTTTGCGGTTTCCTCTGATACGACGGCAATAACTTCAACCCGGTTGCAGGTGTTCAGAATCATAAATTCATGAATGCCCCAAAGTTGCATGATCATAAAGCCTGCTGCAGAGAAGCGATGTCCAGTAAGATGATAAGGCTCGCGTTCTTCAACAGTCATATGGTTGTGGTCTGTTCCAACAATAACCAAGTGTGCTGCTTCCATCATTTTGAGGTGACGGGAAAGACTATTTTTAACCATTTTTGACTGCCGGCAGTTATTTCCTCCAGAGGAAACTGATACCGTCAACTGATTGTGTTGTGTTATAGCTGGAGTTGTAAAATCACCATCGGACCAGTTTCCATCTACGCAGCAACAGAGAATTTCTTTTTCGCGACAGCATTCGAGGATATTCCGGTTAACACCTCGGCTGTTAGTGGCAGCATATACCAGTGTTGCTCCGGTGATGTCATGATCTTCAAAGCGTCGAGCCGTATGTTTAATTTTTCCGGCACCAATAAGCTCTGCCAACTCATCGCAGACATCAGGACTCACAAGAGTAATGTTTGCTCCTGCGTCAAGCAGTAGCAATGCTTTATGGAGGGCAACTTTCCCTCCCCCCACAATAAGGCAGGGGCGATTGAGAAGGAATAGGTTGATATGAATCCCGTTATGCAAGCATCTGTTTTCCGTCATGACTAAAGTAAGCACCGTTTAAAATGAATATCATCGTAATCGAGTGTGCAGTCCTGCTTTCATTGCTGAAATGCACAAATCCTTAATATGCATTTTTAGCCTATAAAACTCAATCTGTATTCTGTATTAATATGAGCTTAATACTAATCTAATAGAGTTCTGGGTTAAGATCCGTATTTCATTATAAGATAACTCACGTTATGTTGATTTTAGAGAAACAAGAAGGTGGTTCATGAGTTCATATCTGGCCTTATTATTAATGATGAATAACTATCTGCATGATGTTGCAACTGCATTGCTGGCTGCAAGCGGGTGTGTAATTTGGGTGCTTTGGCATCATTTAGGTTCGGCTCCTAATCTGGAAACTCAACGATATTTTGTTCGCATGTATTATGCTATGACGCGATTAGCACGATTCTCGTTTGCCTGGATTATTCTCGGAGGAATTCCACGGACTATTTTTTACACTGAATTTGAATGGTCCAATATGGCGGGTCGGGGTCAGATTCCAGCCTTAATCGTAAAGCATATCGTTGCTTTTATTTTGGTTGGCGCAGGGATTATGTTGTGGCGTGTGGTGCGTAAAAAGGTTTTAGAAATTGAAGAACAGTTAATGGAAGATCAATTGCATGAAGAATAAAAAGATTCTCTTTATCACACCTCCATATCATTGTGGTGTGGTTGAGGTGGCTGGTCGATGGGTTCCGTTAACGTTTGTTTATTTAGCAGCGGCAGTCCGGGACGCTGGGTTTGAACCGGTTATTTATGATGCTATGACCAAGCATCATGGATTTAAGGAAATCGAACAGCGTATTCTTGAGGAAAATGCAGATTACGTTGCGACTTCAACGATCACTTCGACAGCTCCGGATGCATTAAAAGTTTTGGAGTTGGTAAAGCAAGTTACACCTGAGGCCACAACCCTGATCGGTGGGGTTCATGCCAGCTTCCTTTATAAAGACATGCTTTCGAACTCATTTGTTGATTATGTGGTTAGAGAAGAGGGCGAAGAGACTCTTCCTGAACTGTTGCTGGCCCTGGAAGGTGATAGGAATTTAGCAGCGGTAAATGGAATTGCTTATCGTGATAATGATGGCAAGGCGGTGTCGACTCCCCGGAGACCGTTTATTCAGGATCTGAATAAATTAAAAACAGCCTGGGATCTTTTAGACTGGAAAGATTACACCTATTTTGTAATCCCCAATAGTCGGCTGGCATCCATCAGTTCTTCTCGGGGATGCAACCACAGCTGTACGTTTTGTTCGCAACAGAAGTTCTGGAGGCAGGCCTGGCGAGAGCGAACTCCGGAAAGTGTGATGGAGGAGATTCGACTTCTAAATAAGGAGTACGGCGTAAATGTTATTCTTCTAGCTGATGAGTATCCAACGCCGGATCGAGAGCGTTGGGAGCGAATCCTCGATATGCTGATCGAAGAGGATCTCGGCATTTACTTGCTGATGGAAACCCGGCCGGAAGACATTGTTCGAGATAAAGATATTCTTTGGAAATATAAGAAAGCCGGTGTGATTCATATTTATATCGGTGTGGAGGCAACGGACCAGGAAACATTGGATCTGATCAAAAAGGATGTATCTGTTCAGATGGGCGTAGAGGCCATTCAGTTAATCCACGAGCATGATATGATCACGGAAACCAGTTTTATTCTCGGATTTCCGCATGAAACAAAAGAATCAATCGCCCGCACACTTGAATTGTCCAAAATTTATAATCCGGATAATGCGCATTATCTGGCCTTGGCACCTTGGCCCTATGCAGAAATGTATCAGGAGTTGGAGCCGTACGTCGTAGACTTTGACTATCGAAAATATAATTTAATCGATCCGGTTATTAAGCCGGAAAAAATGAGTATTGAGGATATCGACTGGGCCATCATCAACTGCTACAGAAGTTTCTACATGGATAAGCTTAAAGAGGTGATGTCGATGACAGATCCCTTCAAGCGGAAATACATGATTCATTCTATGAAGTTGATTATGAACAGTTCGTTCATTGTCGATAAATTGGGATCGCTTGGAAAAATTCCGCCGCAGGTTCAGGCGGTGCTTTCCAAGATTTCTTCGGCTTAGGTTTAAGGGCCGGGGTGCAGGCTGGGCGCTAACCATTTCATGCCCCAGTAGGATATGGTTAGAACAACCAGACCAAAGGCCGCAATCCATGCGGTCTTTTTCATTTTCCAGTTCAAAAACCGACGGACGTGAAGATAGAATACGTAAAGCAGATAGGACAGTAGACTCCAGGCTTCTAGAGGAGCCCATGTCCAATAATGCCCCCATGCTTTCTTTGCCCAGATAGCCCCTGATGCCAGCATAATCGTTTGATTGACAACACCTAGAACAATAAGCCGATAGCTGGTGCGATCAAGCTGTTCTGGTGGGGGTAAACGGTTAGGGAAATAGCGATCCGCAGTCCCATAAAAGAGAATAAGTATTCCGCCGGCGGCCGCCATTGCATAGTTGGCAAATGCAATCCATGCAAAGGTGACGTGAACAATCATCCACGGCGTTGCATACACAGGACCCATTGGCGTGTCCGGCGCCTGCGATGCATATGCATTTCCCATTAATAGAAAAGTAATCGGTGCGAGTAGCAACGCCAGAACCCGTTCTACCATTCGGGCTTTTTCTATAAGTAAAAAGAGAAGAATCGTACACCATGCAGCAGAAAGTTGTAATTCATAAGAATCAACAACAGGCGGATGGCCAGTTCGAATCCAATGTAGGGCAAGGAGAACGGTGTTTGCTCCGAGACCCATCCAGAGCATGCCCATGGCTATTTTTATACCTTTATCTGATTGGCGGATAAAGGCTCGAAGATGTTGCATAAAGGAGGCCATATAAAGAAATACGGTGCTCCAGAAAAAGATCGTTTCAGCTTGTTCCATGAGATTTTGACTCCTTAATCCAATCTAAAATATCCGGCGAATATCGCAGAATTAATGCTATTATCGAGAACCAGAAAGAGATGCATACTATGATGTATCCCGGATCCTGAACAACCTGAAATGCAGCCCATTGACGGAGTTCGCCAAATTGAATGTCTAATCCGTTAATCGTTGCTGTTTCACCTTGTGGAAGTAGTTGTTTGGGTGTTTGTTTCCCATCATTGAATTCCTCATAGATCAGTAATGCTGGATTGTTCAGGTCTTCAGAGGTTTTTATAATTTCGCCATCACGTATTTCATAGGATGGATAGAAGGTAATTACAAGCCGCGTTCCTCCGCTGGGAAGAGGGAGAAAGTCATAATGTTCTCTATCTTCGTTAAATCCCCAGACCTGTAATGAAAAGAAGGTATTTAGTGGTGGGATACGTCGGCTCTGGGACTTAATTATGATTTGCGGGGCGTATCCTATTTCCCGCAACGTGAAAATAGTATTGTTGAATTTAAAGGGGTAATTGAATCCTATTGTTGCCTGAACCTTCGATGGTGGATGGGTGAGTAGAACAGAAGCTTCTTGCTTAACTGGAAACCACTCTTTTTCAATGTCAATTTGAGCATCAAGTAACTCGAGGCTGAACCGATTATACAGTTCTTTTCTTAATGGGCCTTCAACAAGTTTCGGATATACATGGTGCTGATCTTTAATGCTCTGTCCTTCTGTAACAATCAGATGGCCGCTCATTCGAAATCCGGCGCTTACAAACCCTCCAAAAATACATACCAGAATACTGAGGTGAAGAATAATAAATCCGAGTCTACGAGTTTGTGAGGCGAGGGTTTTTTCAGAAAAAAGACCGTCGTTTAAAACGCTCACAAGAGTGCAGCTTAAGGTGTTGAGAAAGAGAACTCCTAGGCAAATTAAAAAGGCTGGTGAATGGAATATCGCAAATCCATTTATGGGAAGCAACAGGCGGGTGGCTGTTCCATGCTGTTGTTTCCACTCATAAATGGAGGTTTGTTCCAACACACCTTGTTGGGGAACAATCGCTCCGATTAAGGATAAGACGATTAGAAAGGCGACTACGATAAGTGTAAGATAGGGGGAGGCGATCCCTTTCAATCCCTTAGTCAGAATATTAGAGTCGAAAAACATAGCTCGACTCTAGCAGTGGCGAATCTATAAAACAACCACACCTTGATTAATATCCTTTACTCGCACCATGGTTTTTGCAGGGAGAAATAACAGAGCAGGTATTGGGTTCCCATCCTGAAAGCCAAGCCCCATTCATAAAATGTTGAGTTGTTGTTCCTGCTCCCAAATTGGCATTGGCCGGCCATACAAAATTTCCACCGTGAATTTCTAATTTAGGAACCGCTGCCAGATTACTGACCGGTTGACCATTGTCATCGACCAGTCCAGCATGACATCCGCGGCATTCATATGAATTGCCTGATTCATACCTATGATTGGTCTGAGAGTGCGCAGAGAACCCTGTTCCAAAGACATGGCATGTGGTACAGAATGCACGTATGTTAGCTCCGTCAGTTAGCCCGTTAATATGAACGCGAAGCATATCGTTATTTGATGAGCCATGTGCATTTATACCATGGCAGTCAAAACAGGAGATCATATCGTGGTCGTTACTTTGGTTCCATGGAGGGTGCATGGTAGAGCTGTTGCACGTTGCATTGTTTCCTGGACCCAGTACCGGGTGAAAGTATGAGTTTGCAGGATTCATTGCTGAGTTAATGTCCAGTACCGGGTTTCCTGTGCTAAACGGGGTGGTGTCTCCATTTGCTCCGTCGGCATCATGACACTTTAAGCAGAAGTTGTTTTGCAGGTTAACGACATCAGCTTCAAGTACATCAGTGTTGGTATTGCGGGAGAATGGTTGAGCAATACTGACAACGCTGTCATCATCTACGTTGCGGAGGTCGGTTGTCGTGTTGCCGTGATAAGCATTTCCATAGGCCTCATGATGGCAGGTCATACAGTCATTTGTAGTCACAGAACCTCCGGGGATGTGACCAGCAATAAGACCGAAATCCGGCATGACTGCGCGGTGTGTACCTTTAACGGTGGCATGGCAGACCGTGCAGTCAGTTCCTCCAAGTCCCTGCCAATTATCTTCATGGGCATGACAAGACTGGCAATCGCTTCCCGGTGCGGCATGTCCGGTATATTCGAGATCGAAGTTTCGATAGCGAACCGTATTGGTGTGGCAGACCTGACAGGCTCCGTTGTAAGGAGCTGATCCGAATGCATAATCCAATGGGTTGTGGTACACGCCCGCATCAATCGCCTGAGGAATATAATTGGTATCTACGCGGAAATAGGAAAGGTTGGTTCCTGTAACACTCGCTCTGGTAGTAATCAATTCCGATAAATCAGCCCCTCCATGAACTTCATGACAGGAGCCACAGTCTGCCAGAACATTACTACTGGAGTTTATATGTAGTGCTATATTACACTTATTAGAGGCCACTCCTGTTGGGTTATGACATTGACCGCAGGTTGTGGATTGCTGCTCGGCATTCCTAGGGATATTGAATCCGTTGTGGCCTGCTCCATGACAGGTTAAGCAATCCGATACGCCATATTTATCATTATGCCCCATCCAGGTTTGTCCAATAAGGGTCTGGACAGAGGTTGAAGGAGGCGCGTCCTGCTGATAGTTGATTCCTGACAGACCACTCCCTGTTCCTGAATATTCAAAGAGGGAAACATAATAAATACTGTTCGGCCATAGATTGGTAATTGTCACACTGGATCCGGATGATCGGTATGTTATGTAGTTGCCTGCATTAAGAGATTCTCCGTTCTGAAAGCCTGGATCCGCAACATGTTCAGTGCCATCAACCGGTTCTCTTGATGTTGGGCCTCCTATTTTCATTACTACCAAGGTACCTTCGCCGCTTCCGGGGGTCCAACTGAGTACTGCACTGGTGTCTAATATACTAGAAAAAGAGGGTGAGGATGCTTGAGTTTCCGGTTCCATTTGGAAAGACGATTGGGTCGTATAGGATGTTCCTGCTGAATTTACAGCAAAAGCTCTATAGTAAATTAGACTGCCCTGATTAAGGCCTGTAACATTTTCGGAGAAAGCGCCAGCACCCCATTCGCCGATACTGGAAACCTTTGTGCCTTGACTGGGAGGCGTGAATCCATCCGTAGTGCTCCAATAAATTCCTCGCTCAGTAATGTTGGCCCCGTTAATGAAGGTAACATCTCCTCCCAGCGTAGCTGTGGTATGTTCTACGGCTGTCGGAACAATATTGATAATGCTTGGTGGGGTTGATGGAAGAGTTGCGACCGCTGTGGTTGCTGAGCTAGTAGGAGGGGCGTCCTGTTGATAGTTAATGCCCGCTATACCTGTTCCTGCTCCTGAATAGGCATATACTGCTACGTGGTAGTCAGATTCGGAAGCGAGGTTGGTTACTGCAATACTAGCGCCGGAGCCTCGGTATACCACATAGTTCCCTCCTCCTAGGTGGGCTCCATTTCCAAACTGTGCATTGGCAGAATGTTCCACTCCATCCACGGGGTCAGCATCAACTGCAGTGTTTTGTTTAACGACTACAATAACACCATTTCCACTTCCATTATCACTCCAGTTAACCTGCATTCCATATGCAGTTACATCTGTAATAGTAACTCCGGAGGCTTGAATAGTTGGTTCGGTTTGAAAGGCTGATTGCGCGGTGTAGTTTGTCCCTTCAGAGTTTACTGCAAATGCCTTAAAGTAGACGATGTCGTTTTCTGGAAGGTCTGTCACATTTCGTGTAAAAGACCCTGCTCCAAAACTTCCAGTTTCAGATACTTTTGTTCCTAGACTGGGAGGGCTGAAACCGGCCGTAGTGCTCCAGTAAATTCCTCGTTCTGTGACAGTAGCATTATTTATGGAGGTAATTTCTCCTCCAAGAGTCGCTGTCGTATCCTGAATTGAAGTTGCAGATGGATTTGCCACACTTGGAGGGGCAGTTACTAAGAGCGTCTTTTGGTTTCCTGTCGCAGGAGCATCCTGCTGATAGTTTATGCCCATCACTCCAGTTCCAGCTCCTGAATAAGCATACACAGCGACGTGATATGTAACATCAGATAATAAATTAGTTACGACTACACTGGAGCCACTGCCGCGGAATGCGACATAATTTCCAGTCCCCAGTTCGGCCCCTGATCCAAATAAGTTATTGGCATTATGTTCCGTTCCATCTGTTGGTCCGGTATCCACCGCAGATCCCTGTTTTATCACGACAATAACCCCGTCGCCACTACCGTTGCCGGACCAATTTATCTGCATCTGATTCGCTCCGACTCCGGAAAAGGTGACACCTGTAGCTTGGGTTGTGGGTTCTGTCTGGAATGAAGCCTGAATCGTATAATTGGTTCCTGCCGAGTTCTCCGCAAAGGCGCGATAGTAAACGAGATCAGATTCGGGCAGTCCGGTCACATTTTCGGTGAAAGTTCCTGTACCCCATGAACCGCTGCTGGAAACTTTTGTTCCCTGTAGAGGTGGTGTGAACAGATCGTTTGTACTCCAATAAATTCCTCGTTCTATAACGGTTGCATTATTCGTTGCGGTTACTTCTCCTCCTAATGTAGCCGTAGTGTCTTCAATTAAAGTCTGCAATGGGTTTTCTACGGTAGGAGCACTTGTGCCTTGTAATGTTATCTGGCTGTTGGTTACAGGCGTGTTCTGTAGATAATTAATACCGCTTAATCCGGTTCCCGACCCGGCATACGCATAGATGGCTACATAGTAGGTCGTGAACGGATCTAGATTTGTCATATCCACACTGGAGCCAGTCCCGCGATAGACCACAAAGTTTCCTCCTCCAATATTTTCTCCAAGTGAATAGGCCGGTGCTGCCGTGTGTTCGGTTCCATCTGTTGGGTCAGCATCTACAGGAGCAGCTTCATTAACGACCACAATTACCCCATCTCCGCTACCGTTTGCGCTCCAGTTAATGGTCATATTTGTTGTGCCCACATTGGAAAAACTAATCCCCGAGGCTTGGGAAGAAGGTTCGGTTTGGAATCCGAGTTCCGAGGAATAGGTTGTTCCTTCTGAGTTAACGGCAAAGGATTTAAAGTAGATGAGCGAGGATTCAGGCAGGTCGATGACGGATTCGGAGAAGGAACCGATGCCCCAGGTGCCAGTAGTGGACACTTTTAAAGCGCTCTCAACCAGCAAGTGGTCTACATTTCCCCCTGCAAAGCCATTTTCCGTGGCGCGTATGGTATTTGCTCCGGCATTCAGAAAGACCGAGAGTTTTGTTGTATAGAGCCAGGTGGTCCAGGCTCCGGTAGCAGGGAAGGAGAGGCTTGAGTCAACAACACCACCATTAACCCTGATTTCCAACGGACGATCTCCGCTCCCCAGAGCATAGCGAAATGAAATACAATAATTTCCGGCAACAGGAGCATTAACAGACCATTCGACATAGTCACCACTTCCGATGGCGCCATAGTCCGCAAATCCGGAACCTGTATATCCAGCTTGGTTATTTGCGACAACAGCTCCGGAGAGTGTAGCGTCCTCACTTTCGTAAATAGTACCGGAAGCCGGTGTAGAAAATCCGGTTTGGGTGCTCCACCAGACTCCTCGCTCAGTAATACTGGCTCCTCCGGTGTCACTAACCTCTCCTCCAAGTGTGGCTGTGGTGTCCTGAATGTTGGCGGCTGTAGGGGGATTAGCGAGCGTTGGTGAATTTGCTGCCGGAGCTACAGCAGTTCCCTGAATTGAAAAATCATAAGGATTTTCGTCTGCATCACTATTCCCGAAGGTAATACGGGCGGTTTTTAGCCCTGATCCGGTAGGGGTAAAACGGATTGTAAATGTCCGAGTTCCTCCATTTCTTGAAACCTGAGAGCCGTCAGGCTGAATGAACACAGTAAAATCGGAAGAGCTTCCTCCCTCAAAGCTAACAACATTCGGGAAGGCATCTAAGCTTAGATTTTTATCACCCGTATTAACGATTGTGAAGACATGGTCAAGCGAGCTTCCGACATTGACACTTCCGAAGTCTGTGTCATCGGCTAAAACAGGAGACACATCCCCATCAGGAATAGATTGTCCATTTCCTGTTACATCGACTTCTTGAGCGGCATAGGTTGCAGTTGTTCCTAGCAACAATGCAGACAGGAGATAAACGGGAATATTTTTCAGGCTCATCATTGTGCATGCTCCACTTTCAGACGGTAGAATCCTTCATTTTCTGCATTGTGCACCGTATCTGTGTACGTATTCCACGGGGGAGTTGAGGGAATGCCGGACTGAATTAGCTGCATGGATTCCAACAGATTGGTGCTCCAGTAAACACTGTATGTTCGATCAGGCCTACCTCTCCATTTGAGTACCGAGTGACCGGATTGCTGATCTTTTATGTTTTCAGCTATTTCAAAGATGGCTCCTGCATCGGTCGGGTCGGTTCCGGCAATCCATTCATTCATATTTACAATACCATCTCCATCAGTATCCAGATTCGGATCTAAATCTGTAATTTCGGTGAAGCTTGCTTCCCACCAATCGGAGATGCCGTCGCCGTCGAGATCCGCTTCGCCAACGGAATTAGTCGGGTAGATGCTGATATCAAAGATGCCTGTATCAGTCAGACCGCCGGAGTCGGAAACTTGAACTCTAATACTGTATAGATTGGTGATGCTGTAATCGAAAGTTGTTAGAGCCAGAAGATTTGCTCCATCGATATAAAAATGGGGGTTTCCAGAATCTCCCTCTCCGTTCACAAGTGTATAGGTTTGGGTATCAAACTGATCTTCATCATAGGCCGAGAAGGTTCCTACAAGTGTTCCGGATGATTGGCCCTC
>DATCZD010000003.1:0-21231 GCA_036526075.1 Pontiella sp.
AAAGGAACCTGCATAAGAAGAAAACTTACTCCAAGAGGCGGAGTATTATTCACGATCCTCTTTGAAGATGGATTAATTCGAGAATGGGAATGGTTTGACTAAACAAATCGTCGAACAAAAACCTCCAGCCTACTCCGGTAAACGCCCGATTTTTCGGCCTGAAGCACAAGCCCCGGAGCGGCTGAGGTAAACGTTCGGTATATATAAAATGGAAATACAATCATCATTTAAATTATTTGCATTATGGATGATTCGGCGATTTATCTTTCCTGTCGTTACCGTTTGTCTTTTATGGCTACTTCTCTTACCAAAAACACAAAATATCCCTTTAGATGGATTTCAGTGGTGGAGCACCATTGTGATTTCGATAACAATTCTCTTCGGAATGATCCCGTTCATCTATTTCTTAATGATTCCCAAATCTATCACCCTATCTAAACATGTTATTGTCCTCAGATATCTAAGACGAAATTGCTCGATACAAAAAAGTGCCATAAAAAAGAAATCTCTAATCCAATCAGGGAGGCACCCGGGGGCATTAAAAATTTCAGTCGATGATCACAATTCCCACATGATAAGTCTGGTGGCGTTTTCTGGCTCTGATCGTGAGGTGTTATGTACGGAAATTATTGGCGACAGTCCATCAGCTCCTAAAAAGCCCACCAAAAATTTAGATTTGGATTATGCTGATTGGTTACCTGAACGATTATTAGGTTCCAAATTCAGTGCTAGATTTTGGAACTGGGGTACAAAAATATCCATATTAATTCCTCTACAAATACGCTCTTCATCCAAAAGAGATGGCTTCATTCGATATCAACGCATCAATGCAATGCTCATGCTTGTGACATTAGTACCCTTTGCTGGGTTTATATTTCTAATCGGACTGATTTTCCTATTATGGATTCTATCACGGGAGTCGGTTTCAGTTAGTGAAATACTCTTCATAATGGTTCCATTCAGCCTCATCTCATTTGCCATGTTATCGATGATCGTCGGCACCTGTGGACGAATAAAACTTCTAAAAAAAATAAAGGAAGACCGAACCAGTCAATTGAGCTGACACTGTACAACGCCTGGTTTTGAAGGCAACGCACATTCAGTGTCAGCTCATCTTAAACGTTGGCCAGAGATAAATATGGAAGAAAAATACATAATCAGATTTCGTAGAATCAAGAAGCTCTTCTTCGTGGCATTAGTTGCTGTGCCACTGCTTATCGGGGCACTAATTCTCGATTTCACTACTACCGCAGGATCACTACTCCAAATTTCAGCAATTTTGTTTGCTCTTCCGTTTATCCTCTACACTTACTGTATATGTATACTTCACTGGAAAGACCGTTATAGAGGAGAATTTTCGGACCTTTGGGGAATACTTTTGGTAATTGAAACATCTGGTTGGTTCAAGATCATCTATTTGTTAAGACATATGCTCCCAGACTTAAGGGGGACAGGGCGATACGGAAAATAATGGCCAACCAGCGGGTGGACCCTATCGTGAAAACGTCCGTTGATTCGGTCGATGCACAATCCACTCAGGGTCACCCGTAACGTTGGCCATCACTAATATGAAGAAGAAAACAAAAACTATAATCATCTCCTCCATCTGTGTGATCGGAGTTGTGATTCTTCTTTCTGGAGTCTCCTTCACTTATCCAACTATTGAGCAAAGTCATAATGCCGTTGAGTATCATAACTTGCGAATTGACCAACTGCTGGAATCAGCCACAAAAATCGAAATAAAAAGTCGGAGTTATCTGAATGAAGACACACCGCCAACAACAGTAACGGTCAGTGATATTCAACAAATCAAAAACATCCTTCCGAACCTCAAAGTACCTGTGATCCCGCGACCAAGTATCAGCGTTCATAAGTGCATAGGGAATATTGAGTTTATCATTCACACAAAGACAAACTCTCCGCCAGAAGTGGTCAGATATGATCACGCAAAAGGGATATACCCCCTCAAAAATGAGTTTGACCCTGGGTTCTTAAATTTAGAAAAAGGTGACTGTGCAAAACTGAACACCTTCCTCAAATCTGCAGGATTTACCGAACAAGAAATAGGGATAAAAAAATAAGGCCAACCAGAGAATGGAGAATCGACGTGGAAAACTCTACGCGTTTCCACACGTCTCATTCAAACGTTCGGAATGACAGGATAGGGGGCGTAACATGAATAACGACAACGGGCTAGTGTTTGGTTTCGTGCTTGACGGAAGAGGCGGAGGCAAGAAGGTCGATTTCCCAGATATCCACGAGTGGCAACCCTCCGACGGAACACTCTGGGTGCACCTGGACTATACAGAACAGAACGCCATTGAATGGTTGTATGCGAAAAGCGGAATTGATGACTTCATTGTCGAGTCATTAGTGATGCAGGAAACACGCCCACGCAGCCTGCTACACAAGAATGGCATGTTGCTGATTCTTCGTGGCGTCAATATGAATCCCGGCGAAGACCCCGAAGACATGGTTGCGATCCGGCTCTGGTTAGATGCGGATCGTATCATCACGATGAGACATCGGCGGGTTATGGCAATCGAAGACCTGCGAAAAGCCGTTGAAACGGGAGACGGCCCAAAGAGTACTGCTGACTTCTTGGATGAGCTGTCAGATGGTCTTGTCACACGCATGGGAACCGTGATCTCTGACATCGACGACCTCGTCGACGCTCTGGAGGATGAAATACTCACCGAACAAAGCCATCAGCTTCGCCAGAAGGTTTCGGATATTCGACGTACCGTTATAGGCATGCGCCGTTACCTCGCCCCACAGCGCGATGTAATGGCTCGCTTGTATAGCGAGAAAGCCGAGTGGCTCGACGAAACTACACGCATGCGATTGCGTGAGATATCTGACCGGGTCACTCGATACGTTGAGGACCTCGACGCGATCAGAGACCGTGCCATTGTCACGCAGGAAGAACTCAACCACAGTCTCGCAGAGCAAATGAACAAGACGATGTATGTTCTATCCATCGTTGCCGCCCTCTTTCTCCCCCTGGGATTCCTCACAGGGTTGCTCGGCATTAACATTGGCGGAATGCCAGGCGTTGAAAATAGCTGGGCCTTCACGATATTCTGCATCTTCCTTGTCGTCATAGCGACTCTTCAAGTGTGGCTGTTCAGACGCAAGAATTGGATGTAGAAGACGCTGTGTAGCCGATTTTCGGACTGGGCATAAAAAAAGTCCCCATTACTGAGGACTTTCTTAAATTTGGTGGAGGATATCGGGATCGAACCGACGACCTTTTGAATGCCATTCAAACGCTCTCCCAGCTGAGCTAATCCCCCGGTAAAAGGACGGTCTTTATAGGTACTCTGTCATGCAGTGTCAATTCCGAGTTATCGATTTTTTACTGAAGATTCAGTATTTTGTTTTCACCTTCAAGTTTGGACTGGATATCTTCTGGTCGGATCAGATGAAGAGTTCCGCCTACATTGAAAACAGCATAGGTGTGGCGTACTTCCTGAAGGATGACTCCGGGAGCGATCTCGGTTCCGACTCGCAAAACCTGTTTGTTAATAATAGCAAAGCAGTCGCTGCCGCTGACGCCAAGTCCACTAATCGTATATGCGGTGCCTTGCACAGATTCCGGTAGTGCAATCTTGGCCTCATCCTCCGACTGGGAACCGGTTACTTTTGTTTCGGCTGCCACGACCTTGGGGCCTCCCTTGTTCAGCAAAGACTCCGATTTAATGACCAGGGTGTTGGGGAGTGTGCGCGGGATTTCGGTGGGGATGGCTTCAAATTCACTGGCAAGCTTTGGACCTTCAGGCTCCGCTGGAGCTTCTTTCTCTTTTTTTCCACAACTGGAAAACAGGAGAGAGAGCGCAATAATCGGTAAAAGTGTAACTATGGTACTTGCTTTCATGGGGGGAAGTTCCTTTCAATACCCGTTCATTAGTTAGCCCGTCACAGTAGGCTTTTGTTGAATGGAAAGCAATCTCAGTTCCTTTTTTAAAGCGAGATGGGGATATGGTGGTATTAAAACCGTATTTTTGCTGTTTAATTAGGGTTGACAGGGCAGGGGTGATTCCGTAGTTTCCGCCCCTTGATTTTTTTGGAAAGAAAGCCCTCTGTGGGTATTGAGGTAATTTATGGAAGCATATGCTGTAATTGAAACCGGCGGAAAGCAATACCGTGTTCAGCAAGGTGATGTCCTTGATATTGAACTGCTGACTGCCGATGCCGGCGCAAGTGTGGAGTTTGATGCTCTGGCCGTATCCAATGGCGGTGATTTGACAATCGGAACTCCGGTTGTAGATGGAGCCAAGGTGAAGGTTTCTGTTGTAGAAAACCTGCGCGGTAAGAAAATTTATTCCTTCAAGAAGAAACGCCGTAAGGGATATCGTCGTAAAATCGGTCATCGCCAAGAGCTGACCAAAATTAAAGTGGAAGAAATTAGCGCATAATTTTGCGGGAGGTTCGTCATGGCTCATAAAAAAGGACAAGGTTCATCCAGCAACGGTCGCGACTCTAATGCACAGCGTCGTGGTGTTAAGCGCTTCGGTGGACAAAAAGTAACTGCAGGAAGCATTCTGGTTCGCCAGCTCGGCACTCGTTTTCACGCAGGTGTCAACGTAGGCTGCGGCAAGGATTACACGCTTTTCGCTCTGAAAGACGGTGTTGTTGAATTCAACAAGCGTCAGCGTAAAGTACACGTACGCGAAGAGGTTACGGCCTAGTTTTTAACTAAGCCGGCTTGCAAGGGCGCCCACGCAGAGCGGGGCGCCTTTTTTTTGTGCCAATCGTTCGCTTGAAACTTTTAAATTAAAACCAGAGACTGGCCTACATGAAACATGTTGTATTCAAAGACCGCATAAAGCTTTTTGTCCGTGCCGGTAACGGGGGTAACGGGTGTGTATCATTTCGCCGGGAAAAGTTTATCCCCAAGGGTGGACCTGACGGGGGTGACGGCGGACACGGCGGCTCCGTAATTCTGCGGTGCGATGTGAATGAAGATTCACTTTTGCCGCTTTACTATCAGCCGCATCAGAAGGCTAAACATGCCCAACACGGATTAGGATCAAACTGTCATGGAAAGAATTCTGATGACTGCATTGTAAAGGTTGCTCCAGGAACAACGGTTACAGATGCAGAAACCGGCGATTTTCTTGGCGAACTGCTGACGGATGGTGAAGAGCTGGTGGTCGCTAAGGGCGGTCATGGCGGGTTGGGGAACCTCCGTTTTAAGAGTTCGGTAAACCAGTCTCCACGCCAGTTTACCGAAGGAACCAAGGGCGAGGAAAAGGTGCTGTGGCTTGAACTCAAGCTGATGGCCGATGTCGGCCTGGTGGGGTATCCAAATGCCGGGAAGTCAACGTTGCTTAGCAAGTTAACCCATGCACACCCCAAAATTGCTCCATATCCCTTTACGACGATCAATCCGATTATCGGAACGTTGGAATTTCCTAATTTCAGCAGACTTAAAATAGCAGATATCCCCGGTTTGATCGATGGTGCGCATGAAGGCGTTGGTCTTGGGCATCAATTTTTGCGACACATTGAGCGTTCGCGCTTTATTCTGTTTGTACTCGATATGGCTGGAACCGATGATCGCAATCCAACGGAAGATTTTCTCCATTTGAAGGAAGAGCTTCGCCTGCATATGGAAGAGCTTGCCTATACTCCGTATTTGGTGGTTGCGAATAAAATGGATTCACCGGGTGCTGATGAGAAGCTCATGGAGTTTAAAAATAGAACCGGTGAAAATATCTTAGAGATATCTGCCGAGCTTGGTGAAGGAATCGATTCGGTTAAGGAATATTTGTATAAGCATTTCTTTGAGAGTCGCAAGGTTATACAAGAAACAGAAGAGCTGGATCGATCAGCTGAAAATTAACTTCCAAGCGAGCTCTTTTCTGCATGTCTTGTTGCTAACGTTATATTGAGCGGTCCGTTTGCTTAATATTCGGAAGGCGGCGTGTAATCTGGGTTTTGGATGGGTAATTGAGCCTGAGTTTCCGATAGTCTCTGATCCATTAGTTGAATCATTTCCCCAAGTTTGACTTCATTGGATTTTGAGAGGTCGTTCTTTTCTTCGAGATCATTGGATAAATCAAATAATTGATAGGTATTGGTTTCCCAATCTTTTAGTAATTTCCAGTTGCTAACTATAAGGGCGGTCTGCGGTTTCTGTTCCGGTCCTTTTCCGTAGTGTGGGTAGTGGAAAAGCAGAGCATGTGTTCGTTTAAATAAGTCTGTTTTATTTTGTAACAAAGGGATGAGGCTTACACTTTCGTCAGGTTCAGTCTCTGCACCTGCCCATGCTGCAAAGGTGGAAAAGAGATCCGTTCCGCTAACCGCCTCTGTACAATAACCTGTTTTTATATCTGGCCCGTTTATAATAAACGGTATGCGGATTCCGCCTTCGTACAGCGATCCTTTTCCTGCAAATAGGGGGGAATTATTGGGCTTGCGCCGATTGCCGGGCGCTCCATTATCAGACATGAAAACCACATAGGTGTTATCTGAAATGTGGAGGTTTTCTAATGCTTGAAGAACCTGACCTATACTTTCGTCTAAATCCCATGTCATCCCAGCATAATTTGCCTGGTTATGAATTTTACCCGCGATGGAGTTTTCGAATTTATTGATGCTTTCCGGCCGACTCTGTGTGGGAGTATGTACAGCATAGTGAGAGAGTTGAAGGTAAAAGGGGGTTCCTGATTTAACGCAATCCGTCATAAATTGGATGCCACGTTCTGTCAGGCTGAAAATTTCCTTCGGGTCTTCGTTGGTTCCGTTAGTTTTGTTCCCGGTTGAACCGTCATGTGCATCAAAACCGTGGTTGCCCGCATGATCATTACTCCCAATATGCCACTTCCCAAAAAGAGCAGTCGTGTAGCCCTCTCTTTTTAGCATGGTTCCAATCGTGGGAATGTTAGGGAGGTTAGGTGAAAATTGAGGTGTAATTAACTGTTTTGAGCTGTCCGATTTTCCATTTCCAGGGGTTGTTATATGCATCTCTGCAGGGGTTTTTCCTGTAAGGATACCAACTCGGCTTGGTGTACACATTGGACCCGGAGCGTAGGCCTGAGAGAAAACCATTCCTTGAGAAGCCAATTTTTCAAGGTTGGGGGTTTTATAAAAATCACTTTTAGTTTCGGGATTGTTCTGAATCATTTCAATTGAGGTTCCCGTCCAGCCCATGTCATCAGCGTAGATAAAAATAATATTGGGTTTGGAGGTGTTCGGCGATAGCTCAGAAACAGAAGCCACCGCCGAGGAGTCAAAAGGGCGCGGATCTCCGGCCGGTTCCGGATTTTTTCGGGAAGGGGATTTTTCCGCCTCTTCTCGTGATATCAGGCCATCTTTATCGCTATCGATTTTGTTGAACCGCTTTTCTGGGCCTGTGAATTCAGCTTTTGAAACCTTTCCATCCTGATTTGTATCGAATCGGGTAAAAAACCGATCGATATTGAAATTCCGCGCTTTGGATTGTTCGGCAGTGCTCGTAGTTGGGCTTTTTAATGAAGTCTCAGGACGTTCAGTTGATGGTTCGAGGGTTCCTCCACGAACGCAGCGGACCATATTTTCAATTCGAATTACATCCCCTTGTGGTCCTCTTCCATACGGAAAGGTTGAGGCATCCCCAACTTTGGGGTCTGAGCGTTGAGCACCAGCTCCATGTACATCCATCAATATCTTTTTACCAGATCGGTGATCGTTCATCCATCCAAGGGCTCGCCCAAAAGCGAAGTAAACAGCTGTATCTGTGGTGCGTTCACCGACATGGGTGCTACTAGTCCAATAATGAGCGAAATCCTTATCGCCGCCCTCATTTTTTATTGGTGTACAATCAAATATAGGATCGATTGCAGCAGAGTCCGTGGTGTCCGGAGATCTCGAATAATCAATAATGCTCTGAAGTTCTTTGGCATTTGGCAGTCTCCAGTCGGAGTAGCCTGCCAGTTCTAGATTTTCTGCATATTCCAGTGCGCTTGGCCAATCCATTCCTGTTCCGCTATCGGCCTTCATCCAGGTGAGACCAGTGGCTTCGTCGGTAATGGTTCCATCTCCGTTATCTTTAAATTGGTTGATGCCATAATCGGGATTGTTACGAACGTAAATAACATAGTAGCGACCTTCTCCTCGGCGGCTTGAAATGGGATACCCTTTGATACGTCCATCGGCGAAGTTTACGCCAAACATGGTTTCGTTGCCTCCCATTGTCGTGCTTACATATTTAGTGCTGGTGGCAAACTGAGAATCAATGATGCGTTCTCCATTTTCCTCCTTCCCGTAACTGAAATTAAAAATAGAATCATCGATGAAGGGTTTGAGGTGGGTTGTGTCTGTACCCATGGGGTCGGGATCTGTTCCGTTGAGCTGAATCAATGAATAGAGTTCTTTAACAGAAGGCAGTCTCCAGTCGGAATATCCGCCGGTACGGCATTTCTTGGCTCCCCTTTCTGCTTCGGAAAGTGTCATTTTTTCCCCGGGGTCTTTCGTCCACATCAAACCGGTGACCTGATCGCTGATGGTTCCATCGCCATTATCACAGTAGGAGGGAGGATTAGCAGAATAGTGCGCGTCCTGCCCCTTGTTGTTTCCGTAAGCGGTAGTTTGACCAGTGTCGACAACTGGATAGGTCAGGGCGATAGCGGCAATACAGATAAGCGTGTTCATGATTCCTCCCTTTTGGATAGATGAAGAACGAAGCAGACTCTGAATATATTGCAGTATTTATTCCTGTGACATTTGTGCGAGTGCTTCGAGTTTGGATAAAGCTCTGCCGGATTCGATTGAATCTACGGCCATAGCAAGTCCGGCCTGAGGCGTATCGGCTCTTCCGCTGGACATAATAGCAAAGGCCGAATTAAGCAGAACAATATCACGCTTCGGTCCCTTTTCGCCATTGAGAATGGCGCGGGTAATCGCCGCGTTTTCTTCCGGGTCCCCTCCGACTAGCTGTTCAGGCTTTGCTGTTGAGAGCCCTAGTCCGGCCGGCTGAACTTCATAGTGTTCAACTTTCCCGTGCTTAATCTCGGTGACCATGGTCGTTGTCGTTGTGGTAAATTCATCAAGTCCGTCATGGCCGTGTACAATAAACTGGTGCTTCATTTCCAGTTGGGCACAGGCATCGGCTACAACGGGAACAAGATCCGGCTTAAATACTCCCATAATACCGTTTTTTACTCCTGCCGGATTACACAGAGGACCCAGAATGTTAAAGATGCTCCAAACACCGAGTTCGCGCCGAGGGCCGACCACATGCTTCATCGCGGGGTGCAGCGCCGGGGCAAACAGAAAGGCTATGCCGATTTCATTCAGACACTCCTCCATGCGCTGCGGCGTATATTGAAGGTTTATGCCCAACTCGGAGAGTACATTGGCACTGCCGCATTTGCTCGATACACCATAGGACCCGTGTTTGGCCACGGTTACGCCTGCTCCGGCAATTACAAATGCCGAGGTGGTGGAAATGTTGAAGGTATGAGCTCCGTCTCCGCCGGTGCCTACAATATCGATCGCATTGGGGTCATTACATTTGATTGGTGTGGCATTGGAACGCATTACCTCGGCACATCCGGCAATCGTTTCCGGAGTTTCGCCCGTTAGGCGGAGACCGGTGATAAACGCTCCAATCTGGGCATCTGTTGCGTTGCCCGACATAATATCCGTCATAGACGCTGCGGCCTCTTCGCGAGTGAGAGATTCTTTGCTAATAAGTTTGGCTACGGCTTCTTTGATCATGGTGAGGATTCCTTTGTTTCAAATGATGGTAGAGGCTATTCAAACGGAATAGAGATTAAAAGCCGGAATCACTGCTGTGAGGCAATTTATTGACGGATTGGTTGAACTTGTGAATACTTTTTCGTTCGTCTAAGGGGGTTCCATGGAAGTGCTGTTATTAGGTTGTCTGTTAGTTTTTTTCGCGCCAATTGTTCTGTCGATTGTGGCTTTGGTTAAGATGGGATCCCTGAGAGTTGAGCTTGAGAACCAACGCCGGATTCTGGAGGTGATGGCAAGGCAGGCTTCCCATTCAACCTCGACAGTGCGCACAGCGCCTGTGAACAATGTAGTGCCTGCCATGGAAACGCCGCCTGTTGTTAAACAGACGCCAACTCAACCGAAACCAGAATATACTGTTTCTTCAACTCCACCGGTCTCCGGTTTTCCGAAAAAACCAAATTTTGGAATGGAATTGTTAGCATGATCCGCCAGCAGGGACCGATGCATTAACAGTTTTCCTGAAGCAGTTCGTGAATTAATTGTTCAACACCCTGACATATTTTTAAAAATGCGTCTTCAGGGGCATCTGTGCCAATGTCTCCGATTTCCCAGTATTCCATATAAGGAAAGGTGCCTGGCCATTTTTGGTCAACCATTGGTTTATGTTCAGCCTTTGACATTGAAATAAAGCGGCTAAAGTTAAGGATTTCTTGATGAATCAGTGGTTTTGGCATTCGTGAGGGACTGTGTATTGGAATGCCGTTTGCGGTTAATTGGGCGATGGCATCAGCGCAGATAGGCCCCTCATTCCCAGTGTTTTCCAAATCAGTCAGCAGGGCCATGCTGTCCGCTCTCCAGCTCATGTTGTTGAGGTCTGCGCAATGGTTAAAATATTCCTCAGCCATTCGACTGCGGTAATAGTTTCCACTGCAAAGAAAAAGCACTCGGTTCATAATGTGGAAAAAGTATTCAAAACACCTTCACAATGAAAGGCTGAATGGAGTTGAAAGAGGTTTGTTACGGGAGGTATGTTGCGACGCACGATGAACAGGGATTTGAACCATAGTTTTTTGCCGATGAATGCCATTGAGATGAAGGCACGCGGGTGGTCGGAGCTGGATGTGCTATTGATCAGCGGCGATGCCTATGTAGACCATCCGGCGTTTGCTGCTGCGGTGATCGGGCGTGTGCTTGAAGCGGATGGGCTTCGGGTTGGCATTGTGGCCCAGCCCGACTGGAACGATCCGGCTTCACTGAACGTCATGGGTACGCCACGTCTCTTTTGCGGTATTACGGCCGGTAATCTTGATTCCATGCTGGCTGCTTACACCGCTGGTCGCAGAAAACGCCGGGAAGATTCCTATAGTGAAGGTGGAGAGGCCGGAAAACGCCCAAATATGGCTACTGTGGTTTATTCTCAGTTGGCTCGCCGCGCCTTTTCCGGAGTCCCGGTTGTTATTGGCGGTATTGAAGCCAGCCTGCGCCGAACGGTGCATTATGACTATTGGCAGGATAAGCTTCGTCCCTCAGTGTTACAGGATTCCAAGGCCGATATATTGGTCTATGGAATGGGGGAACGGGCTGTTCGGGAGATTGCGCGCCGATTGGAGGGGAAGCAGTCTCTGGAAGGAATTCCGGGGACTGCACGGTTGCTAGGTGGCCGCGAGTCTGCTGAACGTGATTTTGAAGCATGTGTAAACCTCCCCTCGTTGGAGGAGTGCAAGGCAGAAAAATCTAACCTGATTCGGTTGGCCAAGCTGACGGAACAGGAACAGAACCCCTATTGTGGGAGGCCACTGGTGCAGATGCATGGAACCAGAGCGCTGTTTATTGAACCACCGGCAGAGCCGCTTAAAACAGCCGAGTTCGATCGTATCTATGAATTACCTTTTCAGCATGCGCCACATCCTTCTTATAAACAGTCGATTCCCGCTTTTTCAATGATCAAGGATTCGGTCACTGTCGTCCGCGGTTGTGGTGGCGGCTGTACGTTCTGCGGGCTTGGAATGCATCAAGGGCGTTTTCTCTCCAGCCGTTCGGAGTTATCGGTTGTGCATGAGGTGGAGGGGCTGGCGCAACAGAAGAGCTTTCGGGGTACTGTGAGTGACCTGGGCGGCCCGACGGCTAACCTCTATGGATGTCATAACGGAGTTTCCGAGGCCTGTCGCAAGTGCCGAAAGGCTAGCTGTCTCTACCCGAAAGTGTGTCCGAATCTGCAGGTGGATAAAAACGCGGCAATCCGTTTGATGCGTCATGTGCGCAAGCTGGATCGGGTGAAGCATGTATTTATTCAGTCCGGCATTCGTATGGAGCTGGCACTTCAGAATCCCAAATATATTCGTGAGCTTGCCGCAAGTCATGTTTCCGGCCATCTCAAGGTTGCTCCGGAACATCTGCACCCGAAGGTGGTAAAGCGCATGCGCAAACCGGGGATGGAAGTTTTTGAGGAATTCCGCAGTCTGTTTGAGCGATTCAGTCGTGATGCAGGGAAAAAGCAGTATCTTGTGCCGTATTTCATTTCAAATTTTCCGGGTTCTACAAAAGAGGAGATGAAAGTGGTACAGGGCTATCTTCGGGATGAACGTTGGAAGCTCCAGCAGGTGCAGGACTTTATTCCGCTTCCAATGACGCCTGCGGCAGCAATGTATTACAGTGGACTCGACTATGAGAGTGAAAAGCCGATTCCCGTTATTCGCGGTCTGGCCGAGCGCCGTTCGCAGATAAACCGGCTTAAAGGCCGGAAGGCTCCCCGGAAGCGGAACCGTTAATCCATACGACACTACGAGCTACTTTATTGTGCCGAGCGGTCAAAAGATTGAATAATCGAGATTAACCTTTGGATTCATCTACTTGGAAAGGGGAATAAAAAAAGACCGCCCTTTGGGACGGTCTTTCCAGAAAGCCGAGTGTTGCTCTAGCAAACTTTAGCTTTTGCAGTTTCAACCACTTTGGTGAAGCCGGCCGGATCATGAATTGCGATCTCGGAAAGCATCTTGCGGTTGAGGCTGATGTCGGCTTTGTTGCAACCGTCAATAAAACGGCTGTAAGAAATGCCGTTCATGCGGCAGGCAGCGTTGACGCGAACAATCCAAAGGCGACGGAAGTCGCGTTTCTTATGTTTGCGGTGCACATAAGCCATAGCCTGTGCACGGTCAACAGCCTCAGTGGCCTGACGGAAAAGTTTACTGCGAGCGCCACGAAACCCTTTGGCGAGTTTCAGACGATTATTTCTTCTACGGCGTGAAGCCGGTCCATTGGTTGCTCTTGGCATGATTCAATTCTCCAGCAATTAGATGAACGGGGTGATACGCTTCATATCGGCCTGATCGACGATATCCTGACTGCGCAGTGTCCGTTTGCGTTTACGATTCTTATTTGAAAGGATGTGGCTTCCACCCATGTGGTTCCGCTTTAATTTGCCGGTGCCGGTTTTGCTAAACCGTTTAGCTGCACACTTTTTTGTCTTCATTTTAGGCATGGTAACACCTTCGTTTAATAAATTTTTAACCTATGCGAGATCGGGGAATCGCGCAAAAGAGGGTTATGTATAGGGAAACCCCCCGACCGAGTCCACCCTTTTTTTTACACTTTTTGGGCTAAATGCCGGACCCCTTTTCCGGAGGGCGGGTCCGGATGGTTACACCGCCTTCTGCTCGGGTAACGAGACTGCCCGGTGGCGTGCTCTCCATGAGGAATACGTTTCCGGCCACAGTGGTTCCCTGGCCGATGACCGTGTCGCCTCCCAGAATGGTACTGTTGGCATAGATAATCACGTTATCTTCAACAGTTGGGTGACGTTGGATATGCTTGATTGGTCGGCCATGTTCATCGAGCGGAAAGCTTTTTGCGCCGAGAGTTACACCTTGATACAGTTTTACATTGTTACCGATATGGCAGGTTTCGCCAATGACAACACCGGTGCCGTGGTCAATAAAGAAGCCTTTTCCGATGGTAGCACCGGGGTGGATGTCGATTCCGGTGAGCGAGTGGGTATGTTCGCTCATAATACGCGGTATGAGCGGTATGTCGAGTTTGTAGAGTTCATGGGCAATCCGGTGTGAGGTGATTGCCAGTAGACCGGGATAGGCTAGCTTGACCTCTGCATAGCTTAGCGCCGCGGGATCTCCATTATACGCGGCCTTTACATCTTCGATCAGCATTGAGCGGACTTTTGGCAGGGTGGAGAGAAATTGACTGATTAGTTCTGTGGAAGTTTCGGTCAGGTTGACAATTGGGTCCCGTTTTTCATGCCGGTCGGCTGCACCCATCCAGCGGAAAGGCAGTGCCTTTTCAATTTCCGCTTGAAGAATAAAGGCTGTATTTTCCAGTTGTGTGATAAAGAAGGTTTTAAAGTCGGTTGGTTCTGGAATATGTCGACCGGGAAAGAGAACATCAGAAAGTAGGCGGTGGGCCTCGATAACCTGGTTCAGCTCCGGGTGTTCCCACAAGGGGCGATTCGGAAGGTCTGCTTCTTCATGTGCATAAAGCGGTACCAGTTGGGCCGCTGTTTCCTTAATCTGTTCAATTGTGTTCATCCTGTAACCTCATTAAATTGTGGGGTAAACTACCTTGCAGAGGAGAACGGAGGCAAAATAATTAAGGACAAAATGATTGCGGGGATTTTTTCAATCTGAGTGAATCGGTTTTCATCTGTGGTTTTATAAACAGGAATTTTAGAAATGAAATATATTAGTACACGCGGACGGATGGAGCCCGTTGAATTTCAGGATGCAGTAATGACCGGCTTGGCTCCTGATGGTGGCTTGCTGCTGCCAGAGGTGTTGCCGAATGTTGAGGATAAACTGGCGGCTTGGTCAAAGCTTTCATATACCGATCTGGCTTTTGAGGTTATGAGCCTGTTTGCTACTGATATTCCGGCGGGTGATCTTAAAAAACTAATTAATGATTCCTACTCCACCTTTGATCATCCTGAGGTTGCTCCGTCGGTTGAAGTTGGGACGTTATGGATTCTTGAGCTGTTTCACGGACCGACACTGGCTTTTAAGGATGTGGCTCTGCAGTTTCTTGGAAATCTATTTTCTTATATCCTAGAGCACCGTGGCGGTCAGCTGAATATTCTTGGTGCAACTTCCGGTGATACCGGCAGTGCAGCGATTCATGGTGTACGCGGTAAACCAAACATCAATATCTTTATTATGCATCCGGCTGGACGCACTAGTCCGCTTCAGGAAAAGCAGATGACCAGCGTGCTGGATGAGAATGTATTTAATCTCGCGGTTGAAGGAACCTTTGATGATTGTCAGCACATCATGAAAACCACCTTTGCTGATGTAGATTTCAAGGCAGAGCATTCACTTGGATCTGTAAACTCGGTTAACTGGGCACGGGTGCTGGCTCAGACTGTTTACTATTTCTATTCCGCTTTTCAGGTTATGGAACGGACAGGCGCACAGTCGGTTCAGTTTTCTGTGCCGACCGGTAACTTTGGTGATATTATGGCAGGGTATCTTGCACAGCGCATGGGACTTCCGATCAGTAAGCTGATTTTGGCAACCAACGAAAACGACATTCTTTCGCGCTTCTTTAAAAGCGGGGTTTACGGCATGGCTAACGTGGTTCCGACCATCAGTCCTTCAATGGACATTCAGGTGGCCAGCAACTTTGAGCGCTACCTGTTTTATAAGGTCGGGCAGGATGCTGACGCGCTAGTCGCGCTAATGGCCGACTTTTCACAGACGGGCGAGCTGTGCGTTGAATTTAATGCAAACAGCGTGGTGGATGACCTGTTTGTGGCGGGGCGGGGTGATACGACATCAACCCTTGAAGCTATTAAACGTTATAAAGAGGAATATGACTACGTGTTGGATCCGCACACTGCTGTTGGTGTGCTTGTGGCTGAAAAATATGAGGCTTCGGACATTCCGACCATCTGTCTTGCTACTGCTCATCCGGCGAAGTTTACTCAGGCGATTGTTGATGCAACAGGCGAGGCGGTTCATCATCCGATACTGGACGCTCTTGCTGATGCAGAGACCCGCTGTGACCCCATTGCCAATAATGTTGATGCTGTGAAGGATTACCTGGTCGGACATATTTAATGAAGCTTCCGTTCTCATTGTTCCTTGCTCTGAAATACCTCCGTCCAAAACGGTCGATGGTATCAATCATTACGGTGCTGACAATGCTTGGCATTATGCTGGGTGTAGCAGTGCTTATTGTGGTGCTATCGGTTATGACGGGCTTCGATGATATGCACAAGGAGCACATGATCAAGCTCGACTCCCATATCCAACTGTCGGCTCAAGGGGGGGCATCTTTTATTGTGGACCCCGTGCTGAAAGAGCTGGAAAAGATTCCGGAGATCACGGCCGCAGCGCCCGCGATTGAAGGTTTTGTGATGATGACGCGCTATGGACAGGCGGTAACAGCGATGTTGCGTGGTATTGATCCGGAGCTTGAAAAGCGCATTTCTGATATAGACTCCTATGTGGTGGAAGGATCCCTCCCGCTGGATGATGAATCAGTGATTATCGGCAATCGCCTGGCTATGAACCTTGGCGCTAATGTGGGCGATACGTTGACCGTTTATTCTGCACAATGTTTTGTGAGTGAAGATGAAATTCGCCTTCCATCCGAATTAAATGTTTCCGGGATCTTTTCCGTTGGAATGTATGATGTGGACTCCCAGTTTATGCTTTCATCGCTTTCAACGGCTCGGGATGTTTTTGCCATCGACCGGGGTGTGCAGACGCTCCGTATTATCACGAAAGATCCTTATCAGGTCGAACAGACCAATCGAAAAATCCGCGCTGTGCTGGACGCTTCCGCTGAATCAGACCATAGCCTTGGATGGCTGCATCTGCTATATCCACGCAGTTGGATGGAGATTCATCAGAATCTGCTGAGTACGCTTAAGGTGGAAAAGGATATGATGTTTATCCTGCTGTGCGGCATCTCGCTTGTGGCTACCATGAGTGTGACCAACACGCTGATTACTCTTTGCGTTCAGAAAACGCATGAAATCGGTCTATTGAAGGCGCTCGGTTTTTCCAATGGGCAGGTCGTTGGGACCTTTTTCATGCTCGGTTCCATTCAGGGCTTTTTCGGGTGCCTTTTCGGTGTTGGTATGGGGAGTTGGATTTCTGCCAACCTCGATCTGGTACTGAACTTTTTACGCCGTTTTAACCCCGGTCTGATGTCGGCCCAGTTTTATCAGTTTACGGAAATGCCCTCGCGTACCACGCTCCCCGATGTTCTATCCGTCTGCTTGATCGTTATGGTGTTCAGTACGCTGGCCGGCGTGCTTCCTGCCTTTCGCGCTGCCAAAATGGAACCTGTTGATGCGCTGAGGTATGAGTGAAGTCTTGGATCGTCATTCTGGTTTTGTTGACATCGCTTTCCGCTAGGGCAGAAATCGACGGTGATCCACTGTATGCAAGTATGACCAATGCCGCGGGATATTCATTTTATGCATGGCGCCCGTTTTATTCTAGCACGGTAGAGGGGGAACGCTGGCGCAAGGATTGGTTGTGGCCTCTCTACACGCAGAAAGGCTTTAAGGATGAAACCTATGGTCGATTTCTGACGTTGGGTTTTTCATCCGACTTTTCTCCGGAGACGCATCGACATCGTGCATGGTTGTTTCCCTTTTTCTTTAAAGGGACCTCTGCCCAGGATGAAGATTATCTGGCGATCTTTCCATTAGGAGGGAAGCTCTATGAGTTTTTGGGCCGTGACAGAGTTTCGTTTGTGCTGTTCCCCGTCTATGGAACGTCTCAGATAAATGAAGTAAAAACCACCTCTGTCTTATGGCCGATCTTGTCCCGTTCGAAGGGCGATAAAATTGACCGCTTTCGAGTTTGGCCGTTTTATGGATACAGTAATCTGCACGGAGAGTTTGAAAAACGTTTTGTGCTTTGGCCATTTTATAACTCAGTTGAATATACGAACGAACGCAATCCGGGAGGCGGCTTTATACTGTTTCCTTTTTATGGGCAGGTTAAAACCGAACAGGCCCATAACTATTGGGTGCTTCCGCCATTTTTCCGCTTTGTAGATTCTGAGCCACAACGAATTATTAACGCTCCGTGGCCCTTTGTTCAGATTGCGGAGGGAGATGTGAGTAAACGGTATTTCTGGCCGGTTTATGGAAAAAAAGAGGTTGGAACAAAGGAAAGCCAATTTGCGCTGTGGCCAATTCTTTGGGAGAGCAAAAACGAGTGTTCCGGATTTAATCAGTACCGCCGTTATGCCGTTCCGTTTTTTTATTACCACTCTGATGTGGCTACAGAAGCTACTGAGGATTATAAGGTCGGTGATGAGCTTTCCCGATATTGGAAGTTATGGCCATTGATGAGTTGGGAGCGCAATACGGATGGTTCGCGCTTCCGCGCGCTGGAACTCTGGCCGTTGCGCAATACGGTGGGGATTGAGCGTAATTGGGCTCCTTGGTGGACGTTTTATAAGCGAACGGCTACTCATGATGAAACCGGCCATCATTTTCTTTGGGGACTCTATCGGCAGGTCAAAAGCGAGGAGCAGTTTGAATGGAGCTTGCTCAAAGGGATTGCCGGTTATAAAAAGACGGGAGATAACCGTCGTTATCGTGCGCTCTTTATGTGGTTTGGCGACGAGGAGGAATAACATCGAAAAACTGATCACAGATTATATGGGCATACCGATTCGTTCTGCTGAACGAATTGGTCAACGAATGCTGACTCTGCTTCAGAATACCGGACGCGCTATGTTCATGTTGTTAGAGGCCATCTGGTTTGTTCAGTTTGCCTTCAGCAAGCGTAATCGTCATGAAACCGTAGGCCAATTGTATATTACGGGGATCAAGAGCCTGGCTGTCATTACCGTGGTTGCGCTTTTTACAGGAATGATTCTTGCATTGCAGACTGGGTTGGAACTCCGGCGCTATGGGCAGGAGGTGTTTATCGGATCCGCGGTGGCAATCTCCATGATTCGGGAAATGGGGCCTTTTATGTGCGGCCAGATTATTGCGGCCAGTGTCGGATCCGCCATTGCGGCACAGCTTGGCACCATGGCCGTGTCGGAAGAGATTTCTGCTCTGGAAGTTATGAGCATCAATCCGAACCGTTTTCTTGTTATGCCGCGCTTGGTTGCTCTCTGCGTTATGATGCCGGTGCTGACAGTGTATACCAATGTGCTTGGCGTTTTGGGTGGTGCTGTGGTTGGAGCAACCCAACTTGGAGTATCGGTTCAGGCGTATATGGATAATGCTACGCGATTTGCTGAAAACAAGGACCTCTATGTTGGCTTGTTCAAGTCGTTTATTTTTGGGATCATCATAGCTACGGTTGCCTGTCACCAAGGGTTGATGACGACTGAGGGTGCTGTGGGAGTTGGAAAGGCTACCCGCCGATCTGTCATCATTTCGTTCCTGGTTATTCTGGTTGTCGGATACATTATTACGAGGTTGTTCTACATATGATTCGCTTCGAAAATGTGACAAAGACTCTTGGGTCAAAGAAAGTGCTTGATGGAGTCAATTTTCATGTTGGCGCGGGGGAAACCTTCGTTGTAGTTGGACTTTCCGGTGCCGGAAAAAGTGTAACATTGAAGCACATGATCCGATTGATGGAGTCGGACTCGGGAACGATTACGATTGATGGAGATGTTATAAATGATCTTGGGCGCCATGCTCTTCAGATAATGCGGTCTAAATTTGGTGTTTTATTTCAAAGTGCGGCGCTTCTGCAGTGGATGTCTGTGCGTGATAATGTTGCATTGCCTTTGCGTGAGCATACAAAGATGCCGGAAAAAGACATTCTTGAGCTTGTAGATGAAAAGCTAGAACTACTGGGGCTGGGTGATGCCGGTGACAAGTTTCCATCGGATATCTCCGGAGGTATGCAGAAGCGAGCGGGCCTGGCGCGGGCCATCATTATGAATCCTAAGATTGTGCTTTATGATGAACCGACTTCCGGACTTGATCCTGTTACTTCGCGGCTGATTGATGATTTGATTATAGACATGCGCGAAAAGCTTGGAATTACCAGTGTCGTGGTTACACATGACCTGCATAGCGCTCTCTCCATCGGGTCGCGAATTATGATGCTGCACCAAGGTCGTATTGTTGAAAATGCGCCGCCGGAAGATTTTGTTCGCTCCAAAAACGCTACCGTTCAGAGCTTCTTGGAGTCGCAATACATTACGAAAAAAGGGAAGTGGGAAGGCTTTAGTCATGTCTAGAATGAAGCGAGAAATAGGGATCGAAATTCTGGTGGGACTTTTTATCTTTATAGTTCTGATCACCTTGAGTCTATTTACCATTGTTTTGAGTAAAGAGCAGTGGTGGGAAAAACGCTATGAATATGATTTCGTATTCACCGAAATCGGAGGTCTGCGTGAAGGGGATAACGTTCATCTGCGCGGGGTGAAAATTGGTCGGGTAAAGGCGACGCTGTTAGAGGACAGTAATGTACGCGTTCATGTTACTCTGGAGGAGCCGATTACGTTGCGCCGTGGCTACAGCATAGAAGTAAATAACTCTTCCATGCTCGGTGGTAAGTTCCTGAAAATTGACGAAGGTCCGCTGAATGCTGAGGAGCTGGGAAACAATGTGACCATCCTTGGAACGGCTCCCGTTGATATGATTGCCAAACTTGGGGAAGCGGTAACGGAGCTTCAGAATATGATTGCATCAGTCGGTCGGGGAGAAGGCACCCTCGGTAAGCTGCTGAACGATGATTCAGTTTATGAAAACATGGTGAGCGTAAGCGAAGATCTTAAGAAAATCGGTGATCGGGTTGAAAAAGGCGAGGGCTCGCTTGGTAAACTGCTTTCCGATGATACGGTCTATGAGGATGCCAAGGCTGTTGCGGAAAACCTGCGGTCCATCAGTGAGGGACTGGCATCCGGGGAAGGTACGCTTGGTAAACTGATGTCCGAAGATTCTACGGTGTATGAAGATCTAAAGGCGACGATGGAGAGCCTTCAGGATATTTCCGATAAGATTAAGGCCGGTGAAGGAACATTAGGTAAACTGGTTTCGGATGAAAAGCTGTATGAAGAGGCTACTCTTCTGGTAGAGGATATTCGTGCCGCAGTTGATGATTTGAGAGAGGCCTCGCCGGTTACCTCTTTTGGTAGTGTTGTTTTCGGCGCATTCTAGCGGAGGGCTTAATGGGGCTTTCCCGTAAGAGCAAAAGGCTGCTACGCATAATTGCGCCAGCGGCTTTTTTTGTTTTTTTAATCCTTCTGCAGTTTCATCTCAGCCGTCGTGATCCACGGCGGGTGTGTGTCGACGCTATTTCTCCGTTTCATAATTTTTCAAGGGTTCGGGTTGAGGGAGTGTTGGAATCTGGTGCCCGCCGGTTGCGTGGTGGTTCTGTTCTTTATATGGTGAATGACGGGAGCGGAACTATTGCTGTGTTTGACGAACAAGCTGTTGGGGTCGAGGCTGTTAAAGGTACCCGTATTTCTGCTGAAGGATATCTGAATGTTGGAGCTAATAATGATGTCCGGTTGC
This sequence comes from Pontiella sp., assembly GCA_036526075.1. Lineage (GTDB taxonomy): Bacteria > Verrucomicrobiota > Kiritimatiellia > Kiritimatiellales > Pontiellaceae > Pontiella. The sequence continues at coordinate 21,143 of DATCZD010000003.1, forward strand.
GTGCAAAGTCGGTTGAACTTCACGAATGGAATCTTCCACCCGCTCCAGCCGGTTGTGAACTGGTGAATATTACTGCAAAACAAAAGGGG
>DATCZD010000004.1:0-3097 GCA_036526075.1 Pontiella sp.
AATTATCTGTTGCTCTTCTTTTGTAAGGCTATTGAATACTTCTGACGTCGGGATTTCAGAGTTTAATACAAATGTACCGCCCTCTTTCAAAGCGCCCAGCATATCATAGCGACCGATATAAGCCACATTATGGCAAGCCACATAGCCGGCATTGGTAACAAGATATGGATAGTTTACTCCACTTTCACCGAAACGCAGGTGAGAAACGGTTACCCCACCAGACTTTTTGGAATCATAGACAAAGTAAGCCTGAGCGGTCTTATCCGTGTTATCACCAATAATTTTAATGGTATTTTTACACGCACCAACCGTTCCGTCAGAACCGAAGCCCCAGAATATAGAACTCTTTACATCATCCGGCTCAATATTGAGCTCTTCTCCAACCGGAATGGACAGGTGGGTTACATCGTCTTCGATACCGACCGTGAAGCCATGCCATGCACCGTTATCAATATGATCATAAACAGCCTTCACCATAGCCGGAGTGAACTCCTTAGAGGACAGGCCATACCGTCCACCGATGATTTTGCAGTCGCGATCATTCAAGGCAGCAACTACATCTAGGTACAACGGCTCGCCAATGTTGCCCGGTTCTTTTGTGCGATCGAGAACAATAATCTTTTTCGCTGTTTCCGGAATTGCAGAAACAAAAGCTTTTACAGAGAACGGACGGAACAAGCGAACTTTGAGTAGACCGAGCTTTTCTCCATTAGCATTAAGCTTTTCAATGGTCTGCTCTATGGTATCGCAGGCAGAGCCGATCGCAACAATCACTTTGTCCGCATCATCCGCACCAACATAGTCGAAAAGATTATACTTACGGCCAAACTTAGCCGCAAACTGGTCCATGTAGTCCTGAACCATGTCCGGAATAGCATCATAATACTTATTGCTGGATTCTCGGCCCTGGAAGTAAACATCCGGATTCTGGGCTGCAACCTTAACAGTAGGGCTTTCCGGCTTGAGAGCACGGGCACGGAAACGCTCGATATATTCGGGTTCAACAAGATCCTGAATATCATCATACTCAATGTTTTCAACCTTCTGCAGCTCATGCGAAGTACGGAATCCATCGAAGAAATTAAGAAATGGAACTTCAGATTTAAGGGTAGCCAAGTGAGAAACAATCGCCAGATCCATCGTTTCCTGAATGGAGTTGGCTGCCATCATGGCCCACCCGGTATTACGAACAGACATTACATCTGAGTGATCACCAAAAATAGAGAGCGATTGAGCCGCCAGTGAACGGGCAGAAACATGGAAAACTGTCGGCAACATTTCACCAGCAATCTTGTACATATTAGGAATCATCAGAAGCAACCCCTGAGATGCTGTAAAGGTAGTCGTCAGAGCTCCGGCACTCAAAGCACCATGAACCGCTCCTGCAGCACCAGCTTCAGACTGCATCTCAACGACATCAACAGTTTTTCCGAATAGATTTTTTTTGCCTTGGCTGGCCCACTCTTCCGAGTATTCACCCATGTTAGAGGATGGGGTAATCGGATAGATCGCCGCAATATCTGAAAACGCATATGCCACATGCGCCGCAGCCGTATTACCGTCAATGGTAACCATTTTCTTGCTCATGTAAGTTTACTCCCTAATTAAGCATCACTTGAATTTAGAAAAAGTACTAATTTTGTACCTATATCGTACTTAAACACCCGGGTTTCCCCGTAAAAGTTACGCATATTCCCAAAATCACACTCAATTAAAAGTTTTTTCGGGTCAAATTTTCACAATCTAAACGTGTATTTTACTATTTAAATTTAATGCCAATAATTATTTTTTAAAATTGCACCCATTTCTTGTTTTTCAGAACTGAGCCAGCCCATCCCTTCAAAAGATGCAGAGGACTTAAAAGAGGTCTCTCACTCTCTGAAATTCCATCATTCACCATTGTTCTAGCGGAAATACCTATTGACGCATCTAGTAAAAACCCAGTATTTTCCATAAATGAATTATAAAGAAAACTAAAACGAAGGCCTCATCCGGCACAGCAATAGGTTTTTCTTACCACATTCATCTATGCACCCTGCCCCCGCAATGAATATGACAATACATTTTGATAATGCCAGTGAAGCCCGGGAAATCGGAGCTCTATTAGACCCGCTCACCGATCAGATTGAAAAAGACCAAAAGCTGGAACTGGTGTTTCGTGATCTTATGATCGGCATTGATGGAACAGAAGAATCAGCATCGGCTGTTACACAATTTATTGAAGATTTACGGAAAGCCCGCAACCGCACTAAACTGGATCAACAGGCCATTACTTATGCCTATGAATCTTTTGCCCGGGGTGAAGTACAGGTTTTTGAAAAACTCTCCAGCATCAGAATTGATGTCAGCCCTCGCAAACCATCAATCTTCCCTAAAACTATCGGACAGCAAATCTATCTTGACGCCGTGCTCGAAAACGCTATCACGTTTGGAATCGGGCCTGCCGGAACGGGTAAAACCTATCTTGCCATGGCCATGGCCGTTTCAGCGTTACTAAGAGATGATGTCAGCCGAATCATCCTGACCCGTCCAGCGATCGAAGCTGGAGAAAATCTGGGATTCCTTCCTGGTGACTTCCAGCAAAAAGTGGCGCCCTACCTCCGACCGCTTTATGATGCGCTCTATGATATGCTTCCATCTGAAACCATCGAAGCCTATATTGAACGCGGTATAATTGAAGTGGCCCCGCTAGCTTACATGCGCGGCCGAACACTTAATCACGCTTTTGTCATTTTGGACGAAGCACAAAATACAACTCCACAGCAAATGCTGATGTTCCTGACGCGTCTGGGGTTTGATTCTAAATGTGCCATTACCGGAGACCTGACACAGGTTGACTTGCCGAACAAAAAGTCTTCCGGTCTGGCGGAAGCTCGCTCCATCCTTAAAAATATAAAGGGATTGGAAATTGTAAACCTTTCCGAGCGCGATGTTGTACGCCATCCGCTCGTTCAAAAGGTTATTGAAGCCTATCAGAAAAATCGCAAACCCTGATTAAAAGCTCTAGTGGAGAATTTTCGTGAAAAAAACATTTAAGAAAAAACAAAAAGGGATTGCGGAACGAAAGACCGAAGAAACACGAAAAAAAAATATCCCC
>DATCZD010000005.1:0-2314 GCA_036526075.1 Pontiella sp.
TTATGCGCGTGTCGGGATTTCGGCAAAAGGGAATAACTGCTCCGGCGGTATGTAAGCGAAGGTTCGGATCTGTTGTAAATTCATAGATTAGTTCAACTAGAAGGAGGGATAAATGAAGTATGCAGCATGGATAGTGATGGCAGTGGCATGGCAGCTGAGTTCCTTGAGTGGTCTGGCGGCCGTTGAGTGTGACACCGATGGAGCGATGCCGGGAAAATGGACGATGGATTTTGAGGCAGCCAAAAAAGCGGCGGCGGAAAAGCAGTTGCCGATCCTGTTGGACTTCTCGGGGTCGGACTGGTGCGGCTGGTGCAAACTCATGGAGGAAAGTGTTTTCACCAAGCCTGCATGGACGGCATACGCAACGAACCAGCTGATGATGGTTCTGATCGATTTTCCCAAAGATAAGGGGCTGGTCCCCGATAAGTATGTTGAGCGGAACAGGGCGCTGAGGGCCGAGTATGGGGTGCGCGGTTTTCCCACGTTTGTTGTGCTGGATGATGATGGAAAAACAGAGCTTGGTCGTTTGGGAGCCGGCCGGGACAAGACCCCCGAAAGTTTTCAGGGAGAGCTGCAGGATCTCTTCCGCCTGCGGTCCGTCGAGATTGAAAAATTCTGCGCCACGCTCGATCCGGAAGCACAGAAATTGTACCGCGCTTTGATTGAGAAACTTGAGGCTGAAAAGGACTTATTAAAACAAGCGGAGGAAGAAGTAATTGAGGCTCGGCGCAGGGTTCGGTCGGTTGAAGACTCGATTGAGGGCATGAAAGGCGAGTTGTTGACATTTGAAATGAGAAACCGTCTGGCTGCAAATGCGCCTGAAGGTGTGAAGCTTATCTTTGTTGAAGCGAAATCTGAAGAAGGAGCGTTTGTAGGGCATTTTAAGAAAGGGGATACCATCAACATCCAATATGTCGAGGGGGTATGGAGAATCAACCCTACTTGGCCATGGCAAAGTCCTGATGCAAAAGAGTTGACGTGTCCGAATGGCGATGAGTTTTCCTGGAGGTGCGGATTATACGGGAAGACCGCTGAAGGGTTGGGTCATCTTGAAACGGTCTCAACCGATACTGAAAGGACGCCCTTTGCATACACCTTCAGTTCCGATTGTGATGCCTATCTGCTGATTAATGACAACTCCCGGGGAGATGGATCACAACACGATAACGCCGGCCTGGTGGCTTATCACACCGCTCAGCAATAGAATGACGAACGATTCCGTTGATCCCTATTAGAGTCAAAAGCGGGAGCAGTAAACTGGCAGATTAGCTCTGAGCAGAAAATGTGGCGGTGTCAGCTGCTTGATGAGTCCTGCTAATCTTCTGACCGAAGAAATACGCGACTAATGGAACTGTTTTATCTCGATGGCAGTCCAGCTGCCGATAATTCGGTATCTGGTTGCATATTTTATTTTCCTTATAAAATCGCTATTCTTAATGAATTTAAAGTTATTAATAAAATATTACTCAACAACGTATAAGATTTTTCTGTTTCCCCCGTATGTGTTTAGTATACGATCGGTCTGCGCCGGTAAGCTATGGGGGATAGGTATATGCGAGGGGGGAAACCAGCATGCAATTGGAAGCAAGCACTGCGTTGCTGCTTTGCTGGACCTCCGGCAGACCAATTCCTGAACAGTAATCCTCTTCCTCCGATCCGATACGATCTTCCTTTCCCGTCAATCAGCATTGACCCCTTCTCAGCAACCTTATTCCCGCTTAGATCCAAAGTTGTGCCCATCCAGCTATCGCAAACTGATCGCCTGGTGTGGAAGACCTTTTACGTTCATCATGAGTTACACGGGGGTGAGTTATGAGAAAGCATAAGGTTCTGTTGTGGATTGCGGGGGTGGTTTTATTGCTCGTGTTTGTCGGTATAGGAAGACGGATCTCTGATGATTCGACCGGCAATCCGACGGAGGTTCAGGCGGGCAGCATGGACGCTGTTCAGAAGGCATCGGAAAGTAATGCGGATATTTCAACGCAGTCGAAACCTTCCCCGAAAATTACAGCCGACTTAACAACCAATCAAGCCGTGTCTGTTGAAGCCGAACCGCTGCTGATTATGCTGCAGCGGGCTATGGTGGTGAAGCAGGCCGAGGAGCAAAACGGCAATGAACTGGTGCGCAAGACGCTTTATCTAACTGATTTTAAATATCCGCTGGTGCTGGAGAAGGAATTTGTCGAGCAAACCGGTTCCGGGCAGGAAAAGGTTGTGCGGCGGGAGATTATGGTGGGCAACCATGTCATGGCCCGGTTTCCGGCCGAGCTTTCCAGTGCAGACGTTGAGCAGTGGGCGAGCCGGCATGGCTACT
>DATCZD010000006.1:0-3893 GCA_036526075.1 Pontiella sp.
AAATAAAAAAACTGAACGAGGAAATGGGCTGAAAAAAGCCGATAAACAGGGGGTTTTACGCCATTTTTAAAAAAATGTGAAAAAAAATCCGGTTTGAGAGTAACGCTCTGGGTTTTGATCTCGTATTAATTAGTGAACCCAACATTTCCATAGGGCGAATGCAACAACCCAAGTGAACCCAACTCGTTGCCAGCCCGTTACTCCGAAGACCCCGACACTCCCTGTGGGGTCTTTTTTTTTATTTGTATTCGGCGTTCGTCAAACATGCGAAATCAGTATCCGGTCAGCAAGGCTTTCATCGGAAAGTCGTCTGAAATGTCGTGATTATCCTCTATCCGGTGTACTGCGAACCGCTCCCTGAACCGAAAATGAGAATTTCTGCCTCAACATGGATACCCCTCCCGACGGGGTTCTAATTTTTATGACAGCTCATGTCAGAGCTGATCCTATCTCCACCAGCTCTTACTGGTGTAATCAAGGAGGGCTCATTAATCCACGGTAAATCCCGCGATGTTCTGTCTTCAAACGCATAAAAAATGCCCCGACAAATTGTCGGGGCGGGGCTCCGGCAAGGCATAGATGAACTATCCCTGCACCGGAATTAATAACCGCATTGACCTCCCTTTTATTCAATACGGTTAAGAATCTCTTCGAGTGACTCGCCTTGCGGAGCAACTTCCTGCTCTGCAGCAGCGACCAACCGGCCCTCTTTTTCCAAAGACTTGGTGCGCTTTTCTAAACGATTCTGTTCACTCTGCTCCATAAGCAGCAGCAGATCTTCGAGCTTTTCGCTCTCCTGTGCTTTAAAATAAGAGCGATCCATCTCACGCTTCTGCTGATTATTGCGGTCCCGAATAACACGACGGCGGGCCAATTCAGCATCAGCCGGCATACCGATGTCTTCGCGGATATTCTGGGTATTAGCCAGACCCACCGTCACAAAGATAATGGTTTCCTCCTGACCTTTAACATTCTGCTTCCAGGAGAACAACCGACCCAGCATCGGAACACTGCCCAAGATCGGAACCTTGCGTTCGATTTCGCTATCTGTAACTTCAGACAATCCGCCGATCGCAGCCGTCTGACCATCCGCGAGATTGAATACGGTTTTAATGCTCTTTTCATCAATAATAGGATAGCTGGTTTGACCGGCTGCTTTATTGTCAAAAAAGCGGGTCAATGACGGCTCTATCTTGACGGTTATATTGCTTGAGGTGTTAATAGACGGCGTCACATTCAACTTGATTCCGTATTCAAAGAACGGCATCTCCGTATCAAGAGAAAAAACAGTTTGGTCTATCGGGGCATCGCCGCTCCCTGTCTGCTGACGTTCCTGTTTAAGATTGGGTTCCTTGCGGACGATCGAAATATTAGCAAGCTCCTCATTTGCAACTATCAGTTTGGGATTGGAAACCACATTAACGCCTTTGCTTTCTTCCAGTGCACTCATAACCAGATTAAACTGGTCTGCATTCAGGACACTGGTGAGTACATTGGCAGACGTGCTGTACTTTGTCGGAATCAAATCCTTCAGCACGGGAGCAGTTGTTGTCGGCAAAGTTTCTGAAAACGTTCCATCAGCAGCCTGATAGCGATTACCGTTAATGTCAGTGAAAGCATTATTCCCGTTTTCTCTGCCATAAGAATACTGGGGCTTGGTTCCCATAGAGTAGCTGGCAATGGTTTCCCAATCGATGCCCAGATCCAGCTGGTTCCCATCACTGAGTTCCATGAATTTCGATTCGATGTAGACCTGTTGACGAACCTTATCAACGGTTTCGAGCACAGCGCGTATTTCACTGAGACTGGACTCGGAGCTCTTCACAACAATCATGTTTCTTGAAGCAAATTCAGAAACCTTCGCACTTTCAGGAAGCAGATCGCGAATCAATGCCGCAGCATTCGGAACTGTTGCATATTTCAGCACAAACGTTTCGACTACCTGCGGATCAGGAGAGCCCTCGGGCCTGCGGCGGACACTGTATACGTTGGAACCCACCACCTTCTGGTACAGCTCATAATCATAGGTATCCAGAATGGACTGCAGAGCCGGGCGCCATTCCACATCCTTCAGGTTCACGGAAATCTGCGCGGTTTCGGCGAGATCCGGTACGATAATATTGGCGCCGGAAAGCTGGGCAAACAGACTGATGGCTTCTTCCAGGCCCACCTTGTTCAGGCGAACGGATATGAGGTTTTCCTTGTTTGATCCGGCATCACCCTCCAGCTCAGCCATGGCCAGATCATCAATGACCACATCTTCCGTTGCCGTCTCCGGTTCTTCATTCACTGCTGCGGGTGCTTCGTTGGTCTCGACTGGATCCACAGCCGTCATCTCCGTTTCTGCAATCTCCGTTTCTTCCGGCTCAACCGCTGGTTCGGCGGACAGGTCAGCAACGTCATCAACCGCATTGGCAGCAACATCCTGATTCACAGTCTGCAGCAGATTCAGCAAATCCTGATCGGCAATCGGCTCCTCGGTCTGGGCGTTTGCCGACCAGCCCATGATAAGAGCCATTACCGTAACAGACCCCCAGAATTTTATGCGCATGTTACATTTCATTTTATTCACCTTGTTGTTTATTTATTACTGATTCGTACCGGCTGAAACGCGCCGCAGCTTTACCGACCCTGATGCTGCGATGTCTTCAACCTCCCACGTATAAATTATTCCTTTGTAATTAACCGACAGGGTATCGCCTACTTCCATGAGCTGTCCGTTGATCACCGCACAGAACTGATTATCCGACCGACTGCTTACACCGTTAATATCGACCTCTCTTCGTGCCGCATCCCATCCGCTGTCCGACGGTGCTTGAGCAGCAACCGGATCAATCTCTTCCTGTGTCACATATTCGGGCACATAACCGATCGGCCAGAATGGGTCCCGACGTACTGCGACCTGCTTAGGAGCATCATTTGTGCCACTCAACTCGGCAGTCGCAGTCATCACACCTCCGACCAATAGATACCACAGCACAAGAATCACATACCAAGCTGTCGGGCGCGCTGACTGTTCACTTATTCTCATCAAATTCTCCTGTCCGCTCATTAATCTATGGATTCACCAAAAACGGTTTATAGTATTACTGCAGAAACCCTCGTACTTTTGGGGTGGCCGGCAGCATAACGGGACTGATCGGTATTCGACGGCTCGGCCTCCGTTTTATCCGGATATCCGGCCGGGGCTTCTATAGCGTGACTGCGCATTTCCACCAATCGCATGGAAACATTCTTCTGCTTAGACTCGATCTCTTCCCAAAGTCTTTCGATTTCGCCCAGACTGAATGGCCACTGAACGAAGAGCTGAACCTCATGTATGTCCGAATTTTTGCCCGAACTGATCTCAACTCCGGTTACACGGATAAGAGGATGCTCCTCAGAGATTTCTCTGATAAAAGCTTTGATGTTCGCATAGCCACCCCTGCCCCGTATACGCAGAGAATACGCCTGGAAACCGATCTCTTTATTATCGGCTGCGCCCTTGGCATGCAGTTCAGCCAGTTCATCGACTGAATCGATATCCATACTCATCGAACGTCCCATCCGATAGAGAAACTCCGTCGCCCATGCATAATAATTCCGCTCGGGAGGAAGGTTTTTCAGGTAATCCTTCAGGAGCATAACCGTGCGGGCATATTCCTCGCTGATTTCACTGTCCTTGGACAAAGCACTGTCTGCTCTCTCTATCTTTCCTTTCAGATCAAACAGTTCAGCTTTTGCCTGAGCAACTGAGGATAAGTTGATGTAAACCGCAAATGCCGCCAGACCGACAACGAGGATCAGTCCGAGAACACTGAAGATCACATACTGCTTCTGTTCTTTGGTAAATTTATTAAGCTCCATTATTTTCTCCTTGAAGACTGCTCACTGACCAGCTTGAACTCACGTTG
>DATCZD010000007.1:0-2907 GCA_036526075.1 Pontiella sp.
TGGTGGCTAAAACTCCCGCTGCAGGATCATTTTTTTTCTTTTTGTTTTTTCCAGCCATAATACAAGTCTATTACTACTCGGTTAGAAAGTATAGCAGCGCTCTCGGCAAGCTCTAAAATAAGCGCGCATGCCACCGCCAGCACCCAGAGTGCGACAGGTGGTTAAAAATCTTACAGTCCAACCAAGCTAAAGTATTTTCCGGGTTTGGAAAATATAAAAACCCAAATCCCCGAAGGGCTTTGGGTATTAAAGTCATATGCAATGCGACAGATGGCGCAACAATTACAGGAGGATGGATGCGTCGAAATCGAGCTCGGAGACTTCAGTCTCTTCAATCTTATTCACCATTTCGGCCGTCAGCAAACCCTCAGCGATTTCCTTTAGCACAATATCATGATTATCCATTTCAGGATGGTCTCTCTTTACCATCGGACGCGCACCGCCGTTCAATTGGCGAGTACGATAGGAGATCAGATTTACCAGCACCGGGGTATTGGAAATCTTTTCTTCAGCAACGCTCAAATAATCCATATTCATATGTATGCTCCGCGCAAGTGCTTTGCCTTATTTTATTTGTAAAAAACATTAATAGAGTTAAAAAATCGGCGCGTAGTATAGCACCGCAAGATATCCCGTCAAACGCCATTTATGACAAAATCCGCCCCCGAAAGGGCGGATTATCACGGAAACCCCCAGAGATTACTCCGGAGTTTAACCTCGGGAGAGCATTACATCATGCCGCCCATGCCACCCATGCCACCCATATCAGGCATAGCAGGAGCATTCTTTTCCGGAAGATCGGAGATCATGCACTCCGTTGTGAGCAACAGGCCGGAGATAGAAGCCGCATTCTGCAGAGCAGAGCGGGTAACCTTCGCCGGATCAATGATGCCGGCAGAGATCATATCGACATATTCGCCGGTTGCCACGTTGTATCCATAAGATTGCTTACCTTTTTTGACTTCCTGCACAACAAGAGCGCCTTCCTCACCGGCATTGGATACTAGCTGACGAAGCGGAGCTTCGATAGCCTTGCGGACAATGTTAACTCCGATTGCTTCGTCGCCTTCCACATCCAATTTATCCAGAGCTTTCTGAACGCGGATCAGTGCAACGCCACCACCAGGAACAATTCCCTCTTCCACAGCAGCACGAGTAGCATGCAATGCATCATCAACGCGGTCCTTTTTCTCTTTCATTTCAACTTCAGTGGCAGCACCAACATTGATTACCGCAACACCGCCAGCCAACTTGGCCAGACGTTCCTGTAGCTTCTCGCGGTCGTAATCAGATGTGGTTTCTTCGATCTGACGGCGGATCTGATCGATACGGGCTTTCAGAGCAACAGCTTTACCAGCTCCTTCAACAATTGTGGTATCGTCCTTACCAACAGTAATTCGCTTAGCTGTACCCAGATCATCGATCGTTACGCTTTCCAGCTTAATGCCGAGATCTTCAGTAATGAATTTACCATCGGTCAGAACGGCGAGGTCTTCCATAATTGCTTTCCGACGATCGCCGAAACCGGGAGCCTTAACCGCACAAACATTCAATGTACCGCGCAACTTGTTCACAACCAGCGTTGCTAGAGCTTCGCCTTCAATGTCTTCTGCGATGATCATGAATGGCTTGCCGGTTTTAGCAATGTTCTGCAACAGTGGAAGCATATCCTGAAGGTTGGAGATTTTCTTTTCAAAAATCAGAATATACGGATCTTCCAGAACAGCTTCCATATTGTTCGCGTCGGTTACGAAGTACGGAGAGAGATATCCCTTATCGAACTGCATACCTTCAACAACATCGAGGGTGGTTTCGATAGATTTGGCCTCTTCAACGGTGATAGTACCGTCTTTACCCACTTTCTCCATCGCTTCAGCAATGATGTTACCGATGGTGGTGTCGCCATTGGCGGAAATTGTTCCAACCTGAGCAACCTCTTCGCTAGTTTTCACCTTCTTGCTGAGCTTAGCTAACTGAATAACCATTGCATCGACTGCTTTGTCGATACCGCGTTTCAGGCTCATCGGGTTTGCACCAGCTGTTACATTCTTCAGCCCTTCACGATAGATCGCTTCAGCCAGAACAGTTGCAGTCGTGGTACCGTCACCGGCGATATCTGAAGTCTTCGAGGCAACTTCCTTCACCATCTGTGCACCCATGTTTTCGAATGCATCTTCCAGATCGATTTCCTTAGCAACGGAAACACCGTCTTTAGTTACGGTAGGAGCACCGAATTTCTTATCCAGGATGACATTACGACCTTTCGGTCCGAGGGTAACTTTTACCGCATTACTCAATTTTTCAACACCACGTAGCATTGCATCACGGGCATCTACATCAAAAATAATCTGTTTAGCCATTTTAAACGTTCCTTTCTAAACTCAAATTAGCCAATGATGGCGAGAATATCGTCTTCACGAAAAATCTGATATTCCTTGCCGTCTACTTTAACTTCTGTGCCACCATACTTAGGCATCAGAACAAGATCACCCTTCTTGACATTAAACGGAACTTTCTTGCCGCTCTCATCAATCTTTCCGGTTCCTACGGCAACAACTTTACCTTCCTGTGGTTTTTCTTTTGCAGAGTCAGGAATAATTATTCCACCCTTAATGGCTTCCTCTTCCTTCACTGGCTCAACCAGCACACGCTCACCTAACGGTTTAATCTTCATAGATTTCTACCTCCTTGTTTGATTTATTAAATATCGAATATTGATCCGGAAATATTGAACGCCGGACATATTCCGAAATTCGTTATTCCCAGATCGAAATTCTGCGATTCCTTATTTCTTGTCGTCTTCGTCAACCATTTCGAAATCGGCCTCTTCAATGTCACTGGCCTGTTTTTCGCCACCGGTATCCGCACCTGGGGCTCCCTGTTGCTCTGCCCCCGCCCCCCCCAGGG
>DATCZD010000008.1:0-4030 GCA_036526075.1 Pontiella sp.
CAGGGTACGGCCGAAGGGGTGCCGTTTAGCAAGGATGAGCTGATGCAGATGCTGGGTCTTGCCGAGAAAGGGATCAGTGAGCTGATTGCAATGCAGAAGGCGGTTCTGGGCGGTTGATTTCTTTCCCTCTTTAATTTACAGCACCCTTTAAAATAGGTAGGAAAGGGATAGTAAAAGAGAAAGAGGTATAAGATGAGAATTTTGGTCGCATATTCCAGTACAACTGGAAATACTCGGAAAATCGCGGAATCCATTCACTTGGCACTGCCTGATGCGGATCTCTGTCCGGTGAGCAATGCTCCAAATATCGCCAACTATGATGTAATTTTTGCCGGCTTCTGGGTTGAGCGTGAAAATGCGTGTGAAGAGATGCGCGGTTTTCTGAAAAAACTGGATGGAAAGCCTGTGGCGTTATTTGCCACATTAGGAGCCTATCCAGATAGCCAACATGCCCTTGCTAGCCTTAAGGCTGCCGCAGGGGAGGTTGCTGGTGGTAATGTAATTGATCGTTTTATTTGTCAGGGTGCCATTGATCCCAATATCATAGACTGGATGGAGCAACTTCCGGATGATAGTGAAAATGCGCCGACGGAAACACGTCGTCAGTTGTGGAAAGATGCTGAAACGCATCCGGATGATACGGACTTAAAAAATGCGGCTACCTGGGCGGCGAACGTTCTTCAGAAGATCTAAATAAAAGGGCGGGATTAAGTGTTCCCGCCTTTTTTATGTTCAAAGATTTTTTTCGGTTAATTCAGGGGGATGCACCTGAATAAAAGTGAGTTTAGCGATCTTTCTTTTTGGGATTACGTCGTGCATTTTTCTTTGGGGAACCATCTTTTGTATGAAGCTTATTTCGTTCTCGGGGCGTGAGTTTCCATGAGGTCTGTTCCCGGATTTTACTGCGGGTATGCTTTTGTTTTTCAGACGTGTGCTTAGCTTTCACATTGCCGGAAAAGTTTTTGATCTGCTCACTATGGAACGGATGTTGTTCATTAATCTCAAGATCCTCGCCAAGGTGGGCGATAATATCGCGTAGGTATCCTTTTTCACTTGGATCACAGAAGCTGAGTGCACTGCCGGATGCCCCGGCACGGGCCGTGCGACCAATGCGATGGATAAAGGTTTCGGGCTCATTGGGGAGGTCAAAATTTATGATGTGCGAAATATTTTCTACATCGATGCCGCGTGCTGCTAGGTCGGTCGAAATTAAAACAGGCGTTTTTCCTGAACAAAACGATTTAAAAATTTCCTGCCGATGTATTTGCGCTTTATCTCCGTGTAGTACATCCACCGGAAGACCTGCTTTCTGCATACGTTCAGTCAGTCGATCTGCTCCGCGACGGGTTCGGCAGAATACCAGTACGCGGTCATATTCAAGTCGCTTCAGAATCCATTCGAGCAGGGAAAACTTATTATTCTTTTCCACATAGTAGAGTGACTTGGAAATATTTTCAGCGGCCGATGAAATCGGGTCGCTTGAGATATGCATCGGCTTGTTCAGGATGCCGATTGCCAGGGATAGGGCCTCTTTCGGCATTGTGGCCGAAAAGAACAGGGCCTGGCGTGTCTGCGGAAGCATTGGTGCAATTTTCCGAATATCCGGTGCAAAACCCATATCGAGCATGCGGTCGGCTTCATCGACGACAAATACTTCAATCTGATCAAGCTTGAGCGCTTTACGGTTAATCAGATCCAGCATTCGACCGGGTGTCGCTATCAGGACATCCACGCCAGCGCGCAGAGCCATAATCTGGTCCTCATACTTCATTCCTCCGTGTACCAGCAGAGAGGTCAGCTCCGTATGTGCAGTGAAGGATTTAATATTGTCATGCAGTTGAATTGCCAGTTCGCGGGTGGGAGAAAGGATGAGCGAGCGCACACGGATTTCGCGTGCCGCAGTCCAGGAATCTTCCAGTCGCTGGATCAGTGGTAGCACAAAGGCTGCTGTTTTCCCGGTTCCCGTGCGGGCACAGCCAATAATGTCGCGTCCGGTTTGAATCGCCGGAATCGCTTCGGCCTGAATCGGAGTAGGCTTTTTAAACCCAGCATCGTCCACTGCACGCAATATTTTTTCATTGGAAATAAGATCGGAAAATTTCATGTCCTGTAAATCTGGATGATTCGGCCTCGGTGCGCAAGAGCATTAAACGGATAGCAATTCCTGTACATCATTCCAAGTGAGGGATTGAACCATGTCTGCATCCTTTTCAAGAGCAGAATCAATGATGCTTTTTTTCTTCTGCTGCATTTGAAGTACTTTGTCTTCAACGGTTCCCTTAGTAATCAGTTTAACACTATAGACGGTATTTTTTTGGCCGATGCGATGGGCACGGTCTGTCGCTTGGTCTTCCACAGCGGGGTTCCACCAGGGATCAAAGTGAATGACCATATCAGCGCCGGTCAGATTAAGCCCGCTCCCGCCGGCCTTTAGGCTGATGAGGAAGATCGGTATGGAGCGATCGGTATTAAACTGACGTACACGTTCCTGTCTATTTTTGGTGGCGCCATCAAGATAGCAATATTTCAGGTCTCTTTCTTCCAACTCTTCACGGATAATGGAAAGCATGGAAGTGAACTGACTGAAGACCAGAATGCGGTGTCCGGCATCCAACGCCTCATCCACCAACTCAAAAAACAATTCCAGTTTGGCGGATGGATATTCGCTTTTAAGGTGTGGCAGCTTGAGCAGGTCGAGATGGCAGCAGGTCTGGCGTAACTGCAGCAGAATTTTTAGAATCTGCATGCGCGATTTATTGAAGCCTTGAGCACCAACGAGGTTGCCGATCTCCTTCTTCGCGCTTTCTGCCAATTGTTTATAAACTCTGGATTGATCGCCACTGAGAGTACAGTAGGCAACGCGCTGAATTTTATCGGGCAAATCTTTCGCGACTTCTTTTTTGAGCCGACGCAGAAGGAATGGATGCAGTTTTCGTCGCAAACGGATCAAGGCCAGTTCCGCATCCGGTCCTCCACTCTGGATAGGCAGTTCATAGTTTTCGCGGAAGGTTTTGTGATTGCCGAGGTAGCCTGGCATCAGAAAATCCATAATGGACCAAAGGTCGGTTACACTATTTTCAATCGGTGTGCCAGTGAGTACCAGTTTATGGTGCGCCTTTACCTGCTTTACGGCCTGAGCATTCTGGGTGGTTCGATTTTTTATATGTTGCGCTTCATCGAGTACAATAACGGAAAAGGTATGTTGGATATATTCATCAAGATCGCGGCGAATCAATGCATAGGAGGTAATGATCAGGTCACAGTCCGGAACTTTTTCCCAATGCTCATGACGGGCACTTCCATGCATTTTCTGGACGCGCAGGTGAGGAACAAACTTTTCGGCTTCTTCGGCCCAGTTGTCGACCAGACTGGTAGGACAGATAATCAGGGCGGGGGCGTGCTGTGCATCGGTCTTTTCCCGCTGGAGAGAAAGCCAAGTGAGGGTTTGGAGGGTTTTTCCTAACCCCATCTCGTCGGCCAGAATGCCGCAAAACCCGGATTGTTCAAGAAAGCTTAGCCAGTAAACACCGTTTTTCTGATAATCACGCAAGGTGTCTTCCAGCTTTCCCAATGGTACCGGCTCTACTTTGGCTTGCCGATTCTGTGCGTTGGCCTTATTCATCCATTCGGAAGAGGCCTCTATGTCGGCACCGTCCAAAGAAAGAAGAGAGGATTGAACATAGGCCGCATGAATATCGTTCATCTTGAACGAGCCGGGCCTGTCGCCCGCACCAACAGCGCAGTCGCTGAATACCTCGCGTGCAGCCTCGACAGCATTGATGTCCAGTAGAATGGTTTTGTTGCCGCGTTTGACAAAAGCTTCGCCCATGTTGATGGCGTGCTGGATCTCGGTGTCGCTCAGGCTTTGGCCGCTGGTGGTTTCGTAATCATAGCCTACTTCAAAGAATCCCGCGTTGGAGGAGTTGTTAATATGTACTACAGGAATGGTGGACTCCACCTTGTCCATGAATGTTTCCATTCCACCTTCGAAATTAATGCGCCATCCGAGGCGCTGAAGTCTGGGCATGGT
>DATCZD010000009.1:0-9993 GCA_036526075.1 Pontiella sp.
CGGAGAGAGAGGGATTCGAACCCCCGGAGGCTTGCACCTCTCCGGTTTTCAAGACCGGCGCCTTAAACCACTCGACCATCTCTCCGTGTGGAAGAACGCGGAATGTAGTAATTTCGGAGGATTCAAGGCAAGTCGATTCTTATAAAAAGGTGCCTGTCCTGATGAAAGTTATTTCTGGTAAACCCGCACATAGTCGATCTCAAAGCGGGACGGGAACGTGGTGTGCTTTGGAGATCCGCCGTTTGTTCCTCCGATCGCCAAGTTTAACAGGATGTAATGGGGTTGCTGAAACGGGTTTTTTACCGAACGGTTTTGGGGATTATTTTTGTCGGATATGCTACTTTCATTAATCAACTGATCATCGAGATATAGACGGATTGATTTTTCGTCCCAGTCCATGCGCCAAACGTGAAACTGGTCCGCCCATTCTTTGCCCAGTTTAGAGAGGGGGATCGTTTCGCTGTCGGATATATGCTTCCGTCCATTTTTTGATCCGTAGATAACATTGGCCAGAATTTCACCCTGATAATATTCCATAATATCAATTTCACCATTCCAAGGCCACTGCTCCTTAACTCCCAGAGTCCAAAATGCCGGCCAAATACCGGGTCTGGCATCGATCCTGGCACGCATTTCGAAACGTCCATATTTCCAGCTGTGAAGTCCTTTGGTAATTAGGCAACTTGACGTGTATTCAGCAAACTTACGATTGTTCTTCCATCTCCGAGAACTGGAATCGTAGTAGGGGTTTGGCACCCGTTCTTTACGGGCTTCAATAATTAGCATGCCATTGGTGCATATAGCATTCTGCGGTTGATACCATTGAGCTTCGTGATTGCGTACGAATCCATGCTCATAGGTCCAGTTCTCAGGATTTGGAGCTCCATCGATATTGAACTCATCTGCCCAGACTAGTTTATAGTCATCGGCATAAACGGAGAAAATAAAAAGCGTAAAGACCGTCAGTATTGATAAACGTTTGATCATAAAGGCAGCCTCCATGGCTTTATCTTATACGACGCTTCCAGTCCGAGGAGTTGGACAATCTGTTGCAGTTTAGCGATCAAACCAACTCAGGTCCCATTCGTCTATCCAGTGGATCGATGGGGCCACATTTTCTTTAACTTCGAATGGAAGCCATACATATCCGGATTCAGCAATATTATTTCTTTCCCACTTATCAGCCATAAACATGAAGTGACCTTTTTCTTGATCAATCGGCAACACAAAGGTGCTTTGAGCGCCAAAGGTGATATGACTGTCCTTTCCGTGTAGGGGGTTTCCTCGGGAGCGGTAGGGGCCTAGAATATGTTCGGAAGAGTGAAGTTCGGCTTTGCCTGGCGACCATCCTTTGCAAGGGGAGCTCAGGAGGTAATATATTCCGGAATATTTGAATAAAGCCGGTGCTTCCCGGTGTTCCTCTACAAGGATGCGATTCCAGGTCTTTCCCATTACCGGGTTCTGTACACTGCAATAATCATCAGTCAGGGCAACAATATGCATGGTATAGTTCTGCTCCGCCGCATAGATGACATAGGCCTTTCCGTCCTCGTCCTTAAACAGGTTCATATCTCGGAAGGTGGAGCCCAGGTTAAACTGTTGAAGAGCTTCATCATCAGAAAACTGTTGGTGCAGAGCGCCGGGAATGGGTCTTAAACTATTAACATATTCAAAAGGACCTGTGGGAGAGTCGCTAACGGCAATGCCGGCCATCGAAACCTGATAAAAAGGCCTGCTTTCATCCACGCGACCCTCCAGATGCATCCACATCACAAATTTTCCGGTTTGCTCATTATAGATTACCTTTGGGCGCTCGATAACAGGACGTTTTGTTTCGCTTTGGAATTTTTCGGGAGTGTTTGGAACAATGGATTTTCCATCCTGTATCCAGTTAGGGCAGACAACACCTTCATGCTTCCAGTTTATAAGGTCACGAGATGAGTAGCATGAAACACCGGGTGACGGAAAATAGCCGTATCGCTTATTTTCTCCGTAAAAATACCAGGTGTCACCATGTTTTATGACCCCGCCTCCATGAGCCTGCAGGAGGGAGCCATCTTCGTCCTTCCAGCTTTTTCCTGGTATAATGGTTGATTGGTGCTGTCCCCAAACCGTTCCGCAAATCAAAAATATTCCGAAGGCTGTTAAAATAGATTTATTCCGGTTCATGTATTCTCCAGTGGGGCTTTATTAACAATTAAATGACGGTCATCCATATTGGAGTTGGACAAAAAAAAAGACGCTCCGGTTCTGGAGCGTCTTTTCCTGTGATTGAGTCTGGCTTTAGTTACCGAGGCACTGTTTCAGATCTTCTTCGGCCGTGGTAGTCGGAGCAATGTTGAAGTTTTCGACCAGCACCTGAAGAACGGTTGGGGTGATGAACGCCGGAAGGGTCGGTCCAACCTTAATATCCTTAATCCCTAGGTGCAGAAGAGTCAGCAAAATACAGACGGCTTTCTGCTCGTACCAAGAAAGTACCATGGAAAGCGGTAGGTCATTAACATCACACTCAAAGGCATTCGCCAGTGCTACCGCAATCTGAATTGCAGAATAGGCATCGTTGCACTGACCAACATCCAACAGACGCGGGATGCCGCCAATGTCGCCAAAGTCGAGTTTGTTGAACCGGAATTTGCCGCATGCTAAAGTGAGGATTGCGCAATCTTCCGGCACCGCTTCCGCCAGTTCGGTGTAGTAATTACGTCCGGATTTTGCACCGTCACAACCGCCGATCAGGAAGAAGTGTTTCAGGGCTCCGCTCTTAACCGCGTCGATCACCTGAGGAGCCACTCCGAGAACAGCATTATGACCAAATCCTGTTAGGATCGTTTTTTCTTCCTCGGTCTCTGTAAATCCATCCGCGGCAAGGGCGGCTTCAATAACCGCAGAAAAATCCTTCTCTTCTCCGATGTGGTCAACGCCCGGCCACTGCACCAGTCCGGTCGTGAAGATACGTGCCTTGTAATTTTCTTTCGGCTTCTGAATGCAGTTGGTGGTCATCAGGATCGATCCCGGAAATGCCTCAAATTCAGCGCGCTGATCCTGCCAGGCTCCTCCATAGTTTCCTACCAGATGACTGTATTTCTTCAGTTCCGGATAGCCATGGCAGGGAAGCATTTCACCATGCGTATAAATATTGATCCCTTTGCCTTCAGTCTGCTTCAGCAGTAGTTCAAGATCCTTAAGATCATGGCCGGAAACGAGGATGGCTTTTCCTTCAACCGGAGTGATGCGGACCGGAGTCGGCTCCGGATGTCCATACGTTCCAGTGTTGGCAGCATCCAGAAGTCCCATTACGGTTAGGTTTACTTCACCGGTCTTCAGCGCATATCCAACGAGCTCGTCTACGGTCGGGGCCGGATTCAGAAGAAAGGCCAGTGCTTCATGGAAGAATGCATAAACAGAGTCATCTTCTTTGCCGAGAACATACGCATGGTCCGCATAAGCGGCAGTCCCCTTGATGCCGTAGAGGATCAGTTCCTGCAGGCCGGTAACATCTTCTCCTAAAGTTGAAAGGCGGCTTTCAATACCGACTTTTTCGCCTTGAGAAATTAATCCATCAAGATCGTCAGGAAGTTCCCATTCGCCGCCGAGGTCTTTCAGGATCTGTGCGCCACGGCAGATGATGCCGGCAATATCATTAGGATCAAAGTTTACATTTGTAACTGTGGTGAAGAGCCCCTCTGTAACATAGAGGTCTGCCTCGCGGGTGGTTTCTCCGGCCTGACGTTTGGCATGGGCTTTCTCAGAAATCTTTTTACAAAGCTGCACCAGTAGATCCTGCAGGGCGGATGTTTCCGGGTCTTTTCCGCATACTCCGAATGAAGTACATCCGGTGCACTGGCTGGTTTGTTCACATTGATAGCAGAACATGCTCATCTTTTTTCTCCTTGGTTATTTTAATGCGTTGAACTCGATCACTTTGTTTTTAATTACGCAAGCCATTATGAACAAGTTCGGTACTCATTCCTTGATCTGGATCAAGAAGACGCTATCTTTTATGCATGAAATTATGGATTCTCTTAATCATCCTCACTGTTGTACCCATCGGGCAGGCAGCTTCCCTGCGGATCGAAGGTGAAAGAGCCTGGCTGAATGCTGTAGACGGGGCTTCTCTTCAAGAGGTGTTGCAGCTTTTTGGTGACCGCGGCGTAGAGGTTCTGGTCGACCCAACGCTTAAATTAAATAGCATAACAGGGGAGTGGGAGAATACAGCGATTGAACGTCTGATTGCCCAGCTGGCCCGTCCGCATAGTTATCTGGTGGAGTGGAAGCGTGTTGATAGTTCGCTTGGAACTCTTTATCAGGTTTCCTCAATCCGAATCTTTGCGGATGGAAATTCTGACGCCGCCAAACCTCTGAAACAGAAACGCAAGGTGCTGGATGTCGTCACCGGAAAAAACGGACTTAAATATATTCGCAATGAAATTATGATTGGGTTTGATGAGGAGGCTGGGGTTGAGGACCTGCATGCCTTGCTTAGAAAAATAAATGGAACGATGATTGAGGTTATTAACCCTCCGGGTATTTATCGCATCCGTCTTAATGATGACTTATCCGTAGAAGATGCTATGGCGTTGGCGAATGCACATGATGGCGTTGCGTCTTCTGAACCTAATCTGGCATTCCCAAGGTTGGACGCTGCTCCGGTTTCTGTAAGTGCACCGGACCAGAGAATAAATCTTAATCTGCAACCCGGCGAAACTGCAGTGGCCGTCTTTGATTCCGGACTGGATCCTAAATATGTTGACCATCCGCTTATCCGGGGAACGTATGATGCGGTTGACCCTTCGGCGGCTATTTCCGATCCATCCGGTCATGGAACGCTCACGGCCATGGTTGCGGCTGGGGCCATTACACCGCTCGGTGCAGAGCCTGCTGAAACAGGGGTTCCTGTGCTGGCGATTCGCACCTTTGATGAAAATGGGATGACCAGCTCAGATACCATTTATCGGGCACTGGAATTTGCTGCAAACTCTGATGTGAATATCATCAGTATGAGCTGGGGATCGAAAGTGGATAGCCACTTTCTTCAGACCGCGATGGATTTCGCGGCCTTAAATGGGATGACACTATATGCTTCAGCCGGAAATGAGCCGACTGGAGTTCCTATCTATCCGGCTGGATATGGATCTGTAATTGCTGTAGGGGGACTCGACTCGGAAGGCAATCTTTGGGATCAGTCAAACTATGGAGATTTTGTTTCTAGCTATGGTCCGGCGTTTGCCTATTTTAACGGAAAACTTTATACGGGAACGTCAATTGCAACTCCGAAAATAGCGGCCGAAGCGGCGAAGGCCAGATCAGCAAAAACACTCCCGGTGAAATAACAGTTCCGATTAGACTTCCTGTAGAAAAACTAGTGCGCTTCGAGCCAGTTTATTCCCGTTCCAGACTCCACGAGAATCGGAATTTCCATCGGGATAGCGGTTTTCATTTTTTCTTCGATAAGTGGAATGAGATCATCGGCTTCATCCATCGCGAGGTCAAAGACCAGTTCATCGTGCACTTGCAACAGGAGCTTGGTTTTCGCCTTTTGCTCATCTAGCAACTTTTGTATGTCGATCATGGCGATCTTAATCATGTCGGCCGCAGTTCCCTGAATGGGAGCGTTGATGGCATTGCGCTCTGCACCGGAACGAACCATCTGGTTTCGGGCATTAATGTCGCGAATATAACGTCGTCGACCGGTTATCGTTTCGACATATTCATGCTTCTGAGCAAACTCAATGATCTCATCAAGATAGTTCTGAACACCCTGATAATTGGCTCGGTATTGCTCAATAATCTCTGCGGCCTCCTTGCGCGGAATGCCGAGGCGCTGTGAAAGGCCGAAGGCCGAAATTCCGTAAATGATGCCAAAATTGACCATCTTGGCTTTGCTGCGCATTTCACGGGTAACCTCGGTTTGGGCGACGTTAAAAACTCGGGCCGCTGTAGCCGTGTGAATATCTTCACCTTGAATGAACGCTTCACGCATATGTTGGTCCTGACTCAACTCAGCCATGATACGCAACTCAATCTGGGAGTAGTCACAGGCCAGAAGCGTATACCCCTGCTTGGGGATAAAGGCACGGCGGATTTCGCGACCATCCTCTGTTCGGATTGGAATATTCTGAAGATTTGGGTTTTCGGAAGAGAGACGCCCCGTGGTTGTAACAGCCTGACGAAAGGTGGTGTGTATGCGTCCGGTTTTTTCAAATACCTCTTTCGGGAGGGCATCAACATAGGTGCTTTTGAGTTTGGTCAGGGAGCGATAATCAAGCACCATCCGAACAATCTCATGTTCAGGTGCCAGTTCAGCAAGCACTTCTTCATTGGTTTTATACTGTCCGGTCTTGGTTTTTTTCGGTTTCTCAACCAGTTGAAGAATATCAAAAAGAACCTCCCCGAGCTGTTTGGGCGAGTTCAGGTTAAATTCCATTCCGGCCTTAGTATAGACAGCGCTTTCAAGCTTATGAATTTTTTCGGCCAGCTCTTCTGAAAAGGTCGCAAGAGCAGGTACATCCAAATTGATCCCATTATATTCCATTTCAGCCAATACCGGCATTAACGGCGTTTCAATTTCGTAAAAAACGCGTTCCTGACCGCGCTCCTTGAGCATCGGTTTGAGCTTATGCCAGAGCTGAAGTGTAATGTCGGCGTCTTCAGCGGCATATTCACAAAGTATATCGAGGTCGACATCCCGCATTGATTTCTGCTGACTTTTCTTTTCGCCGATAAGTGTTGTGATCGAAACAGGCGAATAGTTCAGCAGCGTTTCGGCCATATGGTCCATATTATGACGCTGGTCCGGATCTATGAGATAGTGTGCCAGCATGGTGTCCAGTAACTGTCCGCGCACCACAATGCCGTACCACTTCAGTATACTGACATCATATTTTAAGTTTTGCCCAACCTTTCGGACGTCCGGATTTTTCAGCATCGGCATAAACGGTTTCATTGCCAAAAGAGTCTGTTCGCGGTCGGGCGGGAGTGTGACATACCACGCTTCGTGCGGTTCAATGCAGAATGAGATGCCGATGAGCTCTGCAGTGCGGACGTCAAGCCCAGTAGTTTCGGTGTCGAAGCTTACTTCATAATGGTCTGATAGTTTTGATGCCAGTTCCTCGCGTTCAGCGGCGGTAGTGATAAGGTGATATTTATGCTTCACATCCTTGATCGTTTGAAAGGTTGGAATCGGCTCCGTCATTTCGGGATGGTTTGCCGCAGCAAACTCAAACAGGTCACCCTGTCCTTCAGTTACTGCTGCAACGGCTACAGACGTTGGCGTGGGGGATTCTCCAAACAGACGTTTAATGAGTGTTTTAAATTCAAGTTCATTGAACAAGACTTTCAGTTGATCATCATTACGCTTCCCAATTAGTAATTCATCGGGTGTTTCTTTTACGGGAACATCGCATTTAATGGTCACAAGGCGTTTAGACAGCAGGGCTGTATGTTTGTTTTCTTCAACCTTTTCCTTCTGTTTACCCTTTAGCTGATCGGTGTTTTTGAGCAGGTTTTCAACGGATCCAAACTGAGCAATCAGTTTTTGGGCCGTTTTGGGCCCGATCCCCGGAATGCCGGGAATGTTATCTGCCGTATCGCCAGCCAATCCGAGAATGTCGATGACCTGCTCAACCTTTTCAATATTCCATTGATCTAAAATCTTTTTAACATCCAGTATTTCAGCATCGCCACCGCTACGCCCGGGTTTAAGCATGAAGGTGTGCTCATCAACCAACTGGGCGTAATCTTTGTCGGGTGTAACCATGTAGGTATCAAAACCCCGTTTTTCGGCGTTGCGGGCGAGAGTGCCGATCACATCATCTGCTTCAAAACCGGGATATTCCAACACCGGAATGTTAAAAGCGGTCAGCAGATTTCGGATATGCGGCACAGCGGTACGGATACCCTCAGGCGTTTCATCTCGCGTTGCTTTATATTCCGGAAATTCCTTATGTCGGAATGTAGGTCCGTGGGTGTCGAACGCAACCGCAATATGAGTCGGTTCATAGGTGTGCATAATATCAAGCAGTGTGTTAATGAAGCCGAATACGGCCGAAACATTTTCACCCTTGGAGTTAATGCGCGGGTTTCGGATAAAGCCGAAATAGGCACGGTAGACAATGGCCATGCCGTCGATAAGAAAGAGTTTTTTTTGCATTTCAGTTATCCGTTTTATAGTAGGAGCTGTATCAACTCCGACCCTGTACCTGTTTTCATATTTTGTTGTAACCGACGATTGCTCTTCGGATTCAACGCATCACCTTGGAGAATCTATTTGGCGTTAATAGATTCAAACGGCTTGATATTTTATTCAACACTGTCAACGAGTAGATTTCTATGAAGTCTTCTGGAAATCAAAGTTGAGGTGAACAGTTTAGGGGGACCTTTGTCTCAGGTAAAGAGTCCAGTTTGTGAAATGAGGAGATATGCGAGTGCAATGTGATTTTCAGGGTGCTAGCATCACAGAATTTAACAAGGATATTTTTCATGCTTAAAACATTAATTCAGGACGTATTTAAATCCGCAGGTCTTGCTGAAACTACGGCAGAACAGGTTGCAACGGTTTCTCTTCTTCTTTTGATCGCTATGGGGGCTTACCTTGTTTACTGGTTGATGAGAAACTATCTGCTTAAGTTGATCCATAAGGTAACGCTAAAGACTTCAAACCAGTGGGATGATAAACTTATGGAGGCTCGCGTTTTTCATCGGGCGCTCCGCCTGATTCCTCTGACATTTATTTCGCTCTGTATTGACCGGGCGGTTCCGGGCGAGCTCATTCTGTTGAAACGGATTCTTTTTGCCCTCATTATTCTGGTCGGTGCCCGGGCCGTGGAAGCCTTTCTAAATGCTGTATCAGATATTTACCATGCGGACCAGAGTTCTCAACGTAAACCGATTCGCCCGTTGTTTCAGGCCCTGATCATTGTGCTTCATCTGTTTGCCGGCATCTTTATTATTTCCGTCATGCTGGACAAAGAGCCTTGGAAGCTTGTCAGCTTGATGGGGGGGCTGACTGCTGTGACGATGCTGGTGTTTAAAGACACTATTCTGGGATTCGTAGCGGGGATTCAGCTGGGCGCTAACGATATGGTACGTGAGGGGGACTGGATTGAAATGCCGAAGTATGGTGCTGACGGTGATGTAATTGAAGTAGCAGTTAATACCGTCAAGGTGCGCAACTGGGATAAGACGATCACAACCATACCAACCTATGCTCTGATTTCCGATTCCTTCAAAAATTGGCGAGGAATGAGTGAGTCCGGCGGTCGCCGCATTAAACGCGCAATCTGCATTGACATGAGCACGGTTAAATTTGCCGATGAAACCATGCTCGGGAAGTTCAGATCCATCAACATTCTGTCGGAGTACGTGAACAAAAAGCAGGAAGAGATTGATGCCGCCAATGCGGAGCGCGACATTGATCTATACTCGACCGTTGTAAATGGACGCCGTCAGACCAATCTAGGAATCTTCCGTGCGTATCTGGAAAATTATCTAAGGAACCATCCGAAGATCCATAAAGAGATGACATTTCTTGTGCGCCATCTGGATCCGACTCCGCAGGGCTTGCCGATTGAAATCTATGTATTCAGCTCGGATAAAAACTGGGTCAATTATGAAGCCATTCAGGCCGATATCTTCGATCACATTCTGGCGGCAATTCCTGAGTTCGGCCTCCGGGTCTATCAGCAGCCGTCCGGGGCTGATGTTGCATCGCTTAAGCTTGGGTAGGGACGTCGGACTTTTTCAAAGTTAATAATGTAAAACTGATCGTAACCATCAGGTTTTCCAATTTCATTACAGCCGCTTTGGCATCGTCACTGGATCGCCAGAAGATGGGTGTCATCTGAATAAGATCTGAAATCTGTTCTTGGTTGAGGTTTGTTTCAGTGCGCAGTAACTCCCGGTTTTTTTCAATAAATTGCGGAGCAGATTTAGATGCCGCTTCATCGGCTTTTTCCTTAAAGTCGCCCGAGCTGAATTGAAGTTTCTTCCTCAGTT
>DATCZD010000010.1:0-3795 GCA_036526075.1 Pontiella sp.
AAATGGGAATCATCTCCTGATTCCTCGGGGTTGCTGAAAACCACCGCATCAAACAAACTCAGGTATCTAATGCTCGGTTGGAGCGAGGAGCGTTGGCGGTATAGCCGTCTTGATCGTGAGGACGAAGATCGACTGACAGACCACCATCAATCCGATGGGTTTTTCCCGTTATGGCAACATAAGTTTTATGACAGCCCTGTAAAGGATGAGCAGACAGAGTCATTCGAGGTATTGGGTGCACTCTATGATTCACTGCATGAAAGACGGGTGAAAGAAGATGTCAGCAACGACTATCTCCGTCGCAGGGTGCTGTGGCGGTTATATCATTATGAAAAACTAAACGGTGATGTGAGTGTGGATATTTTTCCAGGGATAACAGTCGACACCTATAAAAACGGCTATCATAAAAGCTCATTCCTATGGAGGGTCTTCCGTTATGAAAAGGATCCGGACGACGGCTCCCGGAAGCTGGACCTGCTGTTTATTCCACTGTTGCGTGTTGGTGGTAAATAACCGCGGAAACGATTCTGAATTTTGAAGAGAGGTTTTTATGTCAAAAGCGGGTGAATCAATTGAGTGGTTGCTGGAGGTGATGCGAAAGCTTCGGTCTCCGGACGGTTGTCCGTGGGATAGAGAGCAGACGAATGAGTCGCTGAAGTCGGACCTGATTGAGGAAGCGTATGAAGTGATTGATGCTATTGAGAGCGGCGATGTTTCAGAGTTGGAAGAAGAGCTGGGTGATCTGTTGCTGCAGGTGGTTTTTCACAGCCAGATCTGTTCCGAGGATGGTCACTTTGAATTTCATAATGTGGCTGAAGGAATTTCCGAAAAACTGGTGCGCCGTCATCCGCATGTGTTTGGCGATGTAGAGGTTTCTGGGGCCAGTGAAGTGCTTCAGAATTGGGATGCCATTAAAAAGTCTGAGAAGAAAGAGGGAGATAAACCCGCATCAATTGTTTCGGGGATTCCAAAACACCTGCCTGCCCTTCAAAAAGCCCATCAAATTCAGAAGCGCGCCGCTCGAGCAGGGTTTGACTGGGACAACATTGATGACGTTTTTGAAAAGCTCCATGAGGAGATCAATGAAGTTAAAGAGGCGATTAATCGTGACCATGAGGATGATATCCGTGACGAGCTGGGCGATCTGCTCTTTTCCGTGGTTAATGTGAGCCGGTTCCTTGGTTACAACCCGGAAGAGTTGCTGAACCACAACATTAAAAAGTTTGTCCGCCGTTTTCAGGGAGTTGAAGAACGGGTTCACGCTTCCGGTAGAGCGTTTAAGGAGTTTACGCTTGATGAACTGGATGCCTTTTGGAATGAGGCAAAGAGAGAAGAATCGTGAATGAGCGATTTCACTTCATACGTTGATCTAATCGTTATTGGGATTAGGGCATCCCGTACATTGTAAAGTTTTATGATTAATCTGATTCGTCCGTCTTTCTGTATGCGAGATCGATAAGGTGTGAGTATTCCGGAGCGGTCTATCATGCAATATTGCGAGGAAATAATGGTCAGGAAATTTTTGTTTTCGAAAAAGGTGGGGAACTGATTTTTCATGCCTAGAAGATAGGTTTACGAGCAAATGGGCCGGCTAGGTACACCCCTTTGTTTTAATGTCTACCCGTTCTCTTCTTTTGCTACATGGGGGAGTAGTACCAAATTTGCAACAAAAGGCTTGCGCCTATTTTTCCGTCTGATACTTTGTAAATCAATTAAGACTAAATAGGTCTAGTATATAGGAAGGGTTCGCATGCTACGGATTACAAAAATCACCGATTATGGCTTTATCCTGCTGGTTCACATGGCCAATCAGGATCGGGAAATGCTACATAATGCAAAGGACCTTTCGGCATCTATTGGGATTCCTCTTCCGACCGTCAGCAAGGTTCTTAAGATTTTGACGCAGGGAGGAATCCTTCAGTCCCACCAGGGAAGCAAGGGCGGTTATTCACTGTCCCGTGCGGCGAATGAAATTTCTGCCGCGGAAATTATCGAAGCGGTCGAAGGGCCGTTGGCAATTACCGATTGCTCAAGTCCTGACGGGTGTGAACGCAATTGTCCGGTAAGTCCCAGCTGGCAACAGGTAAACGGAGCTATCGCCGGAGCGTTGAAGGGATTGACATTGGCCAATATGGTCAGCAGTTGATTTGTTTTATTTCCTGCTTACTTTGAACATTTGAGCTTTTAAATAGTACCACATAGGGATTATATGAAAATTGAAGACGAAAAATCCTTCGATGAATTAGCGGATAAGGAATACAAGTATGGGTTTGTGACCGATATTGAGTCCGACAGTCTTCCGCCGGGATTGAACGAGGAAGTAGTACGTGAAATTTCGAAACGAAAACAAGAACCGGATTGGCTGACAGAGTGGCGTGTAAAAGCTTATCACCACTGGATCACACTAGAAGAGCCTACCTGGGCTAAAGTAGAATTTCCTCCGATTGATTATCAGGCCGTTAGTTATTATTCCGCTCCGAAACAGAAGATTGATGCCCCGAAGAGTTTAGATGAGGTGAGTCCGGAATTGTTGGAAACCTACGAAAAATTGGGGATTCCTTTGCGGGAGCAGGAAGCGCTAGCCGGTATTGCGGTGGATGCGGTATTTGATTCTGTTTCAGTGGCAACTACTTTTAAAGGCAAGTTGGAGGAGATGGGAATTATTTTCTGCTCCTTTTCTGAAGCCGTTAAGGACCACCCTGAGCTTGTGAAAAAATATCTGGGCTCGGTAGTTCCTTATAAGGACAACTATTTTGCCACGCTCAACTCTGCAGTATTTTCTGATGGTTCATTCTGCTATGTACCTCCGGGGGTGCGCTGTCCGATGGAACTTTCAACCTACTTCCGTATTAATGCGGCTAATACAGGTCAGTTTGAGCGAACGTTGCTGATTGCAGATGAAGGAGCCTATGTTAGTTATCTAGAAGGGTGCACGGCGCCGCAACGTGATGAAAACCAGCTACATGCTGCGGTGGTGGAGCTGGTGGCGCATAAGGATGCGCAGATCAAATATTCTACGGTTCAGAACTGGTACCCCGGTGACAAGAACGGTAAGGGCGGTATTTATAATTTTGTGACCAAGCGCGGACACTGTCGGGGTGACAACGCAAAGATTTCATGGACCCAGGTGGAAACGGGTTCTGCAATTACCTGGAAATATCCAAGTTGTATACTGAAGGGCGATAACTCAGTCGGTGAATTTTATTCAGTGGCGGTTACTAATAATATGCAACAGGCAGATACCGGAACGAAAATGATCCATCTCGGAAAAAATACGTCCAGTACAATTATTAGTAAGGGGATTTCGGCAGGCCGTGCGCAGAATAGCTATCGTGGTTTGGTGCGGATTGCGGAGACTGCCGAAAACGCACGTAATTTTTCTCAGTGCGATTCCATGCTGATCGGCGATAAGTGCGGAGCGCATACCTTTCCTTATATCGATGTCAATAATCCGACCGCTCAGGTGGAGCACGAAGCAACTACGACCAAGATCGGTGAAGATCAGATCTTTTACTGTAATCAAAGAGGCCTCGATACAGAGGAGGCGGTCAGTATGATTGTTAACGGGTTTTGTAAAGAGGTCTTTCGTGAGCTTCCGATGGAGTTTGCAGTGGAGGCACAGAAGCTCCTGGGGATTAGTCTGGAAGGCTCGGTCGGGTAGATTTTAACAGATAGTTTGGAGAATAAATATGGCATTACTTGAAATTAAAGACCTGCACGCAAGTGTGGAAGAAAAGCAGATCCTTAAAGGAATCAATCTGACGATTAATCCCGGAGAGATACATGCTATCATGG
>DATCZD010000011.1:0-3884 GCA_036526075.1 Pontiella sp.
GACGGAAAAAGCCAAGCTGAACAAAAAGGAAGCTGCTACCAAATCTGATACTGAAGAGTTTGCGGCCGGTCATGCAGAAGGGGACTCCAACGCAGAATATAAACTTCCTTCGCTAGACCTGCTCGATCCGCGTAAGCCGCAGGGGAAAGGGGTTTCAGGTGATGAAATAGCCCGGACGGGTGAGATTCTTCAAAAAGCATTAGAAGAATTCAGGGTAGATGCAAAGGTTATCGGATTTCAAAAAGGTCCGGCGGTTACCTGTTATGAGATTCTTCCGGCCCCCGGTGTTCCTGTCAAAAAGATTAAGCTTTTAGAAAATGACCTTGCCTTAAAAATGCATGCGGAAAGTCTTCGTATTCAGGCTCCTATTCCCGGAAAGGGAGTCTGTGGTGTGGAGGTCCCAAATTCGTCCCGAGCATCCGTATTCTTCCGCGAGATGGTAGAGAGCGATGAGTTTCAAAGCGGCCACAATGCACTCCCATTGGTTCTTGGTACTGGCATCAGTGGAGAAACCATGGTGTATGATTTGGCCAAGATGCCACATCTGTTGGTGGCAGGTGCCACCGGTGCTGGGAAATCGGTCTGCATGAATTCCATTTTGACCGGCCTATTGATGAAACATTCCCCTGCAGATATGCGTCTGATTTTGGTTGACCCGAAAACCGTCGAATTTCATGCCTATAACCGTTTGCCACACCTTGTGGTGCCGGTGATTAATGATGCTAAGAAGGTTTATCTGGGTCTCAAGTGGGCTATTGATGAAATGGAAAAACGCTTTAAGTTGTTTAATCAGGTTGGTGTTAGAGATCTTCCTAGCTTTAATTCTCGACCGATTGCCAAGCAGGAGGAACTGTTTGGTGAAGAGGTGGTGGACAACCCGGATAAAAAGAAAAACAAGGTTCCTGATAAGCTTCCCTATATTGTGATTGTAATTGATGAGTTGGCCGACCTGATGGCGGTGGCTCAGAAAGATATTGAAGCTGGGATCTCCCGTTTGGCGGCAAAGTCGCGTGCTGCTGGCATCCATATGATTCTGGCTACGCAGCGTCCGGATGTGAAGGTGATTACCGGCACTATCAAGGCAAATTTTCCCGCTCGTATTGCTTTCCGCGTATCCCAGAAGGTGGATAGTGGAACTATTCTAGACCGTCCTGGAGCAAACGCGTTGTTGGGTAAGGGTGATATGCTTGTGTTACCTCCCGGTTCCGATAAGCTGATCCGGTCTCAGGGAGCCTTTACTAGCGATGGCGAAATTGAGCGGGTCACTAATTTTTGGAAAGAGCAGAGCCAACCTGAATTTGTTGCTGAAATTCATGAAAAAATTGAAAAGCCGGTAACGGATCTCCCAGAAATGGATTCAGGTGATGATGACGATATAGTTACGCAGGCGTTGGAGGTTATCCGCACGAGCAAGCGGGCGTCAACTTCTTCACTGCAACGTCGGCTTAAGATTGGATACACCCGTGCCGCACGGGTAATGGATATTTTGGAGGAGCGCGGAGTTATCGGCCCTCCGGATGGTGCTGGACCGCGTGAAATTCTGATAGATCTGGACGAAGAGATTCCCCAAAACCCGGGAGAGGAAGACAATGCAACAGGGTAGCTTGAATATTGGAACCATCGGGCAAAAGCTTGAAGCAGCTCGTAAGGCGAAGGGTGTAACGGTTTCCGAGGCTGGAAAGGATACAAAGATTATATCCAGATTTATTACCGCCATGGAGGAGGATAAGTTTGAGGCTCTTGGTGCCTTGGTCTACGCTAAGGGCTTCATCAAAATGTATGCCCAGTATCTTGGGCTGGATGCTGAGCCGTTACTGGAAGAATATATAACTAAACATATCTCCGGGAAAAAACCGCATCGCGCCGAAGTACAGTCGACGATGGTAAGATCGCCTAGTGAACGGTCGAAGAACGAGAAGCTTCCCCGTATTGGCAGAGATAAAATCATCCCCGTTATGGTTGAAAAAAGTATCTCCCTCATTCCTGATTTTGGTATTCCGTTTAAGTTGCTTGCTTTGGCGGTCGGCAGTTTCCTGTTGGTTGGCGTTGTGGTCCTGAGTGCAACACAATGTTCTGATAATGAAGAAGATGTTCCTGTAGCCGACGGAGCTGCTTATCTGGAGCGGGGAGTGATCACCGACGGCATTCCGGATGCCTATTTGGTTGCTCCCGGTGTCGTGGAGCTGAATACAAAATAAATTCTAATTTTTAAAAGAGAGAACTCATGAAAAGCCTTCCCAACCACCTAACCATCAGTCGCTTTTGGATGACCGCGGTCATGATGATTTGCATGACTCTTGATTTCCCCTATGCCCGCATTGCGGCGCTGGGCATTTTTATAATTGCCAGTATCACAGATGCAC
Organism: Pontiella sp.; assembly: GCA_036526075.1. Classification (GTDB taxonomy): domain Bacteria; phylum Verrucomicrobiota; class Kiritimatiellia; order Kiritimatiellales; family Pontiellaceae; genus Pontiella. The sequence goes on from DATCZD010000011.1 coordinate 2,364, forward strand.
TTGATGGTTATTTGGCTCGCAATTTTTTCGGATGTACCTCTTTCGGTAAACTGATGGATCCGCTAGCGGATAAGGTGTTGGTTTGTGCGGCCTTTATCGGCTTTGTGGAGCTTAACAGCATTGCTGCCTGGATGGTGGTGTTGATTATTGCTCGCGAATTTATGGTAACGGGTATGCGGCTTCTGATGATTGAAAAGGGGATTGTAATGCCCGCCGGTTCGTGGGGAAAGGTAAAAACTACTGTCCAGATGATTGCTATCTGCCTCCTGTTCTTTGGTCTGATTTGGGAAACTCCTTTTCTCCCCGCACCGGGATATGAAAAATGTATTGTCTACTCGTATGCTTGGTGGATTGGCCTTGGAGCTGCCCTGTTAACCGCTTGGACCGGCGTGGTCTATTTCTGGCAACAGCGTCATATAATTTGGGATAAAGAGACGGATGCTGCAGTGTAGTAAGGATTCTTATGGGTCGTGAAAATATAGAAAACTGGCGTGTTCAGAAATGTGCCAAGCAGTGCTCCGGATGCGAAAAGGGTTTTGCAGACAAAGAGGGACTTTTTTCCCGCCTTCTTTTTGATAATGGGGAATATATACGCGAAGACCTGTGCAAGGCCTGCTGGAAAAAAAGCGACCATGGTCTGAGTTCTTGGAAAACCACGTTTGTCATTCCCCCGCCGCCGCGGGAGGAAGCCGTTCAGAAGGAAAATGCCGAGTCATTGTTACGCCGGTTAATTGCAAAGGAGAATGAGGATGACCTTAATGCCATCTTTATTCTGACAGTGATGCTGGAACGCAAAAAGATTCTTGTTGAGCGGGATGTGAAAACTACGGAATCCGGACAGAAAATCCGAATCTATGAACATAAGAAAACCAATGAAAGCTTTATGGTGATCGACCCTCAGCTTAAACTGAATGAGTTGGAAAAGGTACAGGAGCAGGTGGTTGAGCTATTAAGTGGTCAGGCTATTTCGCAAGGTGTTCCCGGAGCCTCTATTAAAAATTGCAGCCTGGACTTAGGCTGTGCAAAACGCCCTAAACTCTGGAAACGGCATCGTTACAGTACCCGCTATTGTTATTGAATCCGAAGTTGGTCCCCTGCTTACTTCAGGCGTTATCATTTTTTTTTTTTAAGACAGGAATAAAATAATAAGTGGATTAGTTAGGTAAACGAGGTCCTATAAATTCGGCTTTGCCCATAATCCTAGATACAAATCCATCGACAACTTTCAGGGGATAAACTCTAGGCTATGCGCTTGATCCCATTGAATAGCCACTGAGATCGAGTGTGACAAAACGGTAGCCGGTGCTTTTAATGGCTTTAACCAGTTCTCCTCGTTCATGTATCAGCTTATCAAAATCGGTTGGGTCAATTTCAATTCGGCAGAGATCACCGTGGTGACGGACGCGGTATTGAATATAGCCGCGGTCTCGTAGAATATCTTCCGCTTGTTCAACCTGAGTCATCGTGTCGAGTTCAATCCGGGTCCCAGTGGGGAAGCGTGAGCCAAGGCAGGCAAAGGAT
>DATCZD010000012.1:0-26576 GCA_036526075.1 Pontiella sp.
AATTCAATGAATCCCTTTTTGCTGCATATGTTCTATGTTTATCCAGCTGTTTACCTTGTAAAGGAAACCAGTTCAATGGCTGTGGCAATATGTGCTTTCCCTGTTTTAATCCTTATCACTACAGCGATATCTCTGGATCGATTTAATTTTATAATGAAGCCTCTTACGGATATGGAATTTTTAACGACAAACAGACTAACTAAAAAGAAAAAACAAAGCATAACAAGGCGATAGAGGTCAACGATTTTGGCTGCGCCAAAATCGTGCCTCATCTTGCCGTACTGAGAAATCTATAGTGAGTTTTGCACTGGAAAAAGTGGTCCCCTGGGGGCGTTCGTTCGAAGAATATGTCTCGATGTTCAAGCTGTCGGAAGACGATCTCAAAGGAAACATCCTCGGGTGCAGTGATGGCCCGGCATCATTCAACTCTTCCCTGACCAATCAGGGGGGAACCGTCACATCGCTGGATCCAATTTATGGGCTCTCTGCAGAGGAGATACAAAAGCGGATTGATGAAACCTATGACGTGGTGCTGGAGCAAGTACGAAACAACAAAGAGGATTTTGTTTGGGGGAAAATAAAAACGCCCCGCGAACTTGGAGAAATTCGAATGCAAGCCATGTCGGCTTTTTTATCCGATTTTCCGGCGGGGATAAAAGCCGGTCGTTATGTTGAAGGATCCCTTCCCGCGCTGCCATTTGCATCCCAACAATTTGATCTCGCTGTTTGTTCTCATTTTCTTTTTCTGTACAGCGAACCGCTATCGGAAGATTTCCATGTTGAGTCGATCCTCGAGCTTTGTCGCGTCGCCAGAGAGGTTCGGATCTTTCCGATTATTGAATTTGGATCCAATGCGTCTCGTCATCTCGACTCGGTCATCTCCAGATTAAAACAACAAAACTACGAATCGCTCATTGAGACGGTTCCCTATGCGTTCCAGAAAAATGGGAATCAAATGTTGAAAATACGGCGCGTTGAACCCGCGGCGAGCGCCTCTTCCGCAACGTAGGCACCTAGTCATCGTCTATTGAGCAGCGTGCTCCCCTGCTGTTCCGTCACCGCGCGGCAAAGGCCGTTTCACGGCAGGGAGCGGATCCATCACCGGCGCCCCGCAGCCTCCAGCCTTGCATTTTAAAACCAGCAACCTATAATCAGCTCTGGTCACAGAGAATAGACCCTGCTCGTGAAAACGCCCGTTGATAAGAGTGAAGCACAGGGCTCTCTGGGTCACGCTTAACGTTGGTACGGAAGGCAAATGACTGAGCACAGAACAACTGAAAAACTTTGCGGCAAGACGCTGGCTCCCGGACTCGGCGAGGGCAACGTGTTTGTATATCGCGATATACTCAAGCGATTTGACGAGTTCTATGATATCGACCTGACCGAGGTACAGCACGAACAGGAGAGACTCGATCGAGCTCTTGCAAGGATCGCAGAGGATCTGAGCGCGTTAGCGACACGTGTTGAGAAGGAGATCGATGCTGAACTGGCAGAAGTGTTCCGTGCGCATTACATGATGGTCCAAGACCCAAGCCTTGGAAAAGAAGTGCAGAAGGAGATTAAAGAAGAGCTGGTCAGCGCGGGGAGTGCTGTAAAGACCGTGTTCCGGCGCTGGGAGCGCCGATTCCGATCAATGGAAGCTGAGGTGGCGAAGCAGAAAGGCGACGACATGCGCGACTTGGAACGACGCCTTATCTCTTCGTTGGCAGGCATTCACGGACATGCACTGGAGGGTATTCCACATGGGAGTGTCCTCGTGGCCAACCGTCTGTTCCCGTCGGACACGGTATTTCTCGAGCGCAATTCCGCCGCTGCTGCCGTGCTGGAAGTTGGCGGCAAGGGGTCTCACGCCGCGCTATTTGCTCGCGAGATTGGACTCCCGTGCGTAGCCGGTATCAAAGGACTACTGGACACCGTGCGCGAAGGAGCGTTTGTCATTGTGGACGCAGACAAGGGGGAGGTCACCGTCGATCCGACGCAGAAGCAACGTCAGGCATTCCATGCTGAACAGGATCAGCGGAAGTCAGCCATTGCTCAAGCTCGCAACCGAGCCCAAAAGCCCGCGGTTACAAGGCGCGGCGAACAGATCGCCGTGCTCGCTAACGTGGGAGACGCAGCGGACACGGAGTTCGCGATTGAAAACGGTTCAGATGGCGTGGGGCTCTACCGACTTGAACAGATCTATCTGGGTCGTCAGACGCCCCCCAACATAACCGAGCTTCTGGAAGAAATGCAGCGCACGCTATACCCGGCGAGAGGCTTGCCCGTTTACGTCAGGCTGCTCGACGTTGGAGCAGATAAGCCGCTTCCTTTTCTCGACATGCCAAGAGAGGCCAACCCTTCGCTCGGAATGCGAGGAATTCGATTTCTTCTGGAGCACCCGGATCTGCTGCAGACGCAACTGGACGCCTTACTGAAGCTTTCGTCAGAGCATGATCTTCATGTTCTGGTGCCGATGGTCACGCTTCCGAGCGATGTAGCCGCAGTGCGGGAAGCGCTCAAAGATGCAACAGCAAGGATCAAGACCTCAAACGTTCCTAGACTGGGCGCCATGATTGAGACTCCCGCGGCCGCACTCGGCAGTGCTGAAATTGCTACGTCTGTGGACTTCCTGAGCTTCGGGACAAATGATCTCACGCAGTACTCATTTGCCACTGATCGCGAGAATGTCGCCGTGGATGCCTATTTCGATGACACGCACGATGTGATCTTCCGGCTGATCAGTATGGTGCATGACGATGTTCCCGATATTCCCCTATCGGTCTGCGGAGAGCTGGCGGGGCAGAGCAAAGTCACGTCTAGACTGATCGCATCCGGCATCACATCTCTAAGCGTGGCCCCACCGAGCATACCCATGATAAAAGAAAGCGTGCGCGCGTGCGATCAAGCATCAAAACCACGAGTTAACAAAGCCATCGACGGCAACTGAAAAACAACAACATAGGAGAATAAATATGACCAAAAAAATTATTATCTTTCTCTTAGCATTAGGAGCAATAAGTGCCAAAGCTGAGACTCTGGAAATTGATGGATTCGTAATCACTACATCTGATGGATGCCAGATTGTCTTGTCGCTTGATGGAGAGATGACGAGCGTCATCATGCCCAATGGGAAAATCAAGCGGGACGAATCTGGAATAATAGAAAGCGTGGGCGGCGCTGACCTCAAACGGAATGACGCTGGGAAAATAGAAAGTGTGGGCAGTGCCGTGATCGAACGCGATGAGTCTGGAAAAATCGTCAGCGTGGATAATGCGCCTATCTCACGAGATTCATCCGAGGTAATAACAGAGGTGAAGAGCACGAAAATCGAGCGGAATGACGCTGGAGAAATAACAGGGACTGATGGACTGGGCGTTAGAGCTCTCTTTAAGGTATCCGACGATAAAAAATAAAAAATCGAATCTGCCACCGGCGTTCCGGTTTTCTGAACTTCCTGAATCGGAATAAAAAGCTCTACCAGAATGCGGGAGGATCTGGACAGCCCTGAGTACGTAACACGTGCTCAGAAAACTATTCAATAAGGAATCCCGCCAAAGGAACGCGTTGCGCCAGATCGGCCTAGGCGCGGCAAAGGCCGATCACGGCAGAGAGCGAATCCAGCACCGGAACCCCGCATGCCTCCAGCCTTGTGCGGCCGTTGTGCCCATTGGAAATCAGTACGCAATCGACCCCCATCGCCTCTGCTACCTCAAAATCGTGAACGGTATCTCCGACAAAAAGTACGTCCCGGGGATGGCTCTCGATTCCGGCAATATATTGGATGCCGTTCTCCACTTTTCCGGCGGCATAGATATCATTCAGTCCGATGATGTCGTTAAAGAACGGCGTCAGCTTAAAATAATCAACCGCCTGCAGTAATGTGTCGTGCTGATAGGCTGAAAGCACGGCCTGCGGGATGCCGAGGGCATGCAGTTCGCAGATCAGCTCCCGCGCGCCCTCCTGCAGATCACACTCAAAGCGGCGCTCGGTATATTCCGCAATAAACTCTTCAGCCAGCACCTTGTAGGGATCAACGGAATAATCAAATCCGAGCTGGCAGTAATATTGATCGACGGGAAAGCAGAGCTTATCGCGATACGTTTCAATGGTGATATCCGGCAGCCCCCGAGAGCGCAGCATGTGATTATTGATCTCGACACACAGCCAGGTGTCATCCCACAGCGTTCCGTTCCAGTCCCAGATAATATGCCGGTATTTCATCTATTTTACAGTTTGGTTTGCTGGAAGATTCCGTGTTTACAGAACAACGGACTGCGCTTTTTTGCTCTGTATGCCTTGCGGCAAAACAGGGTCTTACATACTCGGAAAAAGGCCCGCGTGTGCAACGGGCCGAAAGGAATAAAAAAGCAGGAGCTAATTGCGTTCGCGATCCCCGTTCCGACCACGACGCGGCGGACGCTCTTCACGCGGACGGGCAATATTGACCCGCAGCGGACGGCCTTGAAACTCAAACTCATTGAGCATTTCTTCGGCCTTATGCGCTTCTTCAACCGATTCCATTTCAACAAAGGCAAAGCCACGGGAACGGCTGGTAAATTTATCCAGCATCAGCTGACAGGAGATCACCGTTCCGGCCTGCTGGAACAACTCCAGAATCTCATCTTCGGTAGAGTTATAGGAAAGGTTTCCTACATACAGTCTTTTTTCCATCTCTTCTTTTCTCCCCGTCGGTGCACCGCGCTTCCCCGACCCGTTCGGTTCTGTGCAAAGATCCGCAGCCGCCTGCCGACGGTATGTAAAGGTGTATACCAGCTGAACAGAAAAGCAATCTCAATCCAGAAGGTTTAGAGATGATTTTTCGAACAGGAGAACGCTCGGTCCCATGAAGGCCCAAAGAAAAAATCTCTGAACCCTCCATGATTCGAGTTATCCGTTTTTCTGGCGGCTGGCTCTTTTGCGTTCGTGTTCCAGCAACAGTTTTTTCCGCATGCGGATATGATTCGGCGTAATTTCCACCAGCTCGGTTTCGTTAATATATTCGAGCGCCTCTTCCAGACTTTTAACCTGGGCCGGTGCAATCTTCATCGCGCGGTCAGAGCCGGAGGCACGAACATTGGTAAGCTGTTTCGCTTTCTGCAGGTTAACCACCAGATCGTTGTCGAGGCAGTGCTCAGCCACAACCATGCCTTCATAGGTTTCCTCGCCGGGATTAATGAAGAAGATGCCGCGCTGTTGCAGGCCGTCGATCGCGAATGCCACTGAAGCGCCCTTGCCCTGCGAAATCAAAACGCCGTTCTGACGCTGCTGAATATCACCTTTATACGGCTCATAATGCAGGAACCGGTGCGTCACAATCGCTTCACCCGCTGACGCGGTGAGCATTTTGGATCGCAACCCGATGAGGCCGCGGGTCGGAATATGAAACCGGATGGTTTTACGGTTTCCATGCTGTTCCATGTCCACCATTTCACCCTTACGGGTTCCGGCCAGCTCAATCACCTTGCCGGCATATTCGTTCGGAACATCAATATGCAGAATTTCGATGGGCTCTTCTTTTTTTCCATGTCGCTCTTTAAAGATGACCTGCGGCTGAGCCACCGACAACTCGAAGCCTTCGCGGCGCATGGTTTCGAGCAGGATGGAGAGATGCAGTACGCCACGGCCGCTCACACGGAACGAATCGCCGGCAACTTCCTCCACGCGCAGTGCCACATCACGCTCGGTTTCCTTCAGCAGGCGCTCACGCAGATGACGGCTGGTGACAAACTCACCGTCCTGCCCGTAGAAGGGGGAATCATTTACACTGAAGGTCATAGAAAGTGTCGGCTCATCAATACTGATAGACGGCAGCGATTCCGGCGTTTCAAAGTCGGCAATGCAGTCCCCGATATCAATATCGGGAATGCCTACAATGGCACAAAGATCGCCGCAGGGAACCTCTTCCACTTCTGAGCGCCCGAGCCCTTCAAACGTAAAAAGTTTCTTGATCCGGGTCTGCTCCTGTTTACCGTCACGCTTGATCCGCATGAGCGGTTGCTTGGCGTTCAGCGCCCCGCGGTAAACACGACCAACACCGATACGACCGACATAGTCATTATAGTCGATAGAGGTGACCTGCATCTGTACCGGACCTTCCAGTTGCTTTGGAGCCGGAATGTGTTCTAATACGGCATCCATCAGGGGGCGCATGGAATCACGTGGTCCATCGAGCGTTGCATCCGCCCAGCCATTCTTTCCGGAGCAGTAGAGCATCGGAAAGTCGAGCTGCTCATCATTGGCTTCCAACTCGCAGAACAGATCAAATACCAAATCATGAACCACATCCGGACGGGCGTCCGGTTTATCGATCTTATTGATAATCACCAGCGGTTTGAGGTTCAGCTCCAGAGCCTTATCAAGCACAAAACGGGTCTGCGGCATCGGCCCTTCGGCAGCGTCGACCAGCAAAAGTACGCCATCAGCCAAATTCAACACGCGCTCCACCTGCCCGCCAAAATCACTATGGCCGGGGGTGTCGATCACGTTAATTTTCACGCCCTTATAATTGACGCTGATATTCTTGGAGAGAATGGTAATTCCGCGCTCGCGTTCCAGATCATTACTGTCCAACAGGCAGTCCTGCATCTCCTCATTGTCTCGGAAAAGTTGCGCCTGTTTAATAATTTCATCGACCAGCGTAGTTTTTCCGTGGTCGACGTGAGCAATAATCGCAATATTTCTGATTTCCTGGGCCATAATATGCCTCCATCTGCAAAATGAGGCGCGAACATATCGCTTTGTTTCGAAAAAGCAATGCAACAACCATTAAAAAAGGGCTGTATAAAATCGCGCTTGTTCGGCAAGGTCTCGAACCATGATTACTTTTCTTGAAGGCAAACTCGAAACGAAACAACTCGCGCGCATCGAATTAAATGTCAGCGGGGTCGGCTATGAGATTTTTATCCCCCTCAGCAGCTATGACCAGCTTCCGGCAGAAGGCGATCCGTGCCGAATCCTCACCTACCATCATATCACCGATGCGGACCAGAAGCTGTTTGGCTTCTATTCCGAAGAGGAGCGCGAAATGTTCACCCGTTTGCTATCCATCAGTGGAGTCGGCCCCAAGCTGGCGGTCGGAGCCCTCTCCGGCCTGCCCGTGCGGGAGCTTAAAAACGCTCTGGTTAACGGCGATGTGAAACGTATCTCCTCTATATCCGGCATTGGGAAAAAGACGGCCGAACGAATTGTAATGGAACTGCGCGACAAGTTTAGCCATGCGGAACAGCTCGATGCCTTTGCCCCAGCGGACGCGTATTCCGGCGATAATCGCCTTCGCGATGCCGCTCTTGCCCTCAGCGCGCTCGGCCATAAGCCCGATGATGCCGCGAAGATGATAAAAGGCGTTGCCAAAAAACTGACGCCCGATATGACCGTTGAGGGGCTCATCCGCCTGGCACTGACGAAATAAAGACCTGATTATGAATAACGAAATCATTACCCCCGACAAAGAGTTTGAGCAAAAGCTGCGCCCTTCGCGCTTTGAAGATTTTACAGGGCAGGACAAGATCCGCGAGCGGTTGGAGCTTTTCGTGGAAGCGGCCCGCCAGCGCGATGATGTGCTTGACCATGTTTTGCTCTCCGGCCCGCCCGGGCTCGGAAAAACCACGCTCTCCTATATCCTTGCCGAAGCAATGGACGTGAACATTAAATGCACCTCCGGTCCTGTCATCGACAAGCCGGCGGACCTCGCCGGCCTGCTGACCAGCCTTGAGCGCGGTGATGTCCTGTTTATTGATGAAATCCACCGTATGCAGCGCTCGGTGGAGGAATACCTTTATTCGGCGATGGAAGATTTTGTGATCGATATTGTTATTGACCAGGGCCCTAATGCCCGCTCCGTTCGGCTCAATATTCCGCCGTTCACCCTGATTGGCGCCACCACCCGCGCCGGAATGCTCTCCGCCCCGATGCGCTCGCGCTTTGGACTGGTTAATCGCCTCGATTATTACGACGACCAGACCCTTTCAAAAATCGTAAAGCGTTCTGCCGGCATTCTGAAGGTAGACCTTGAAGAGAGTGGCGCTCTGGAAATCGCTTCGCGCTCCCGCGGAACGCCGCGTATTGCCAACAACCTGCTACGCCGGGCGCGCGACTATGCACAGATCAAAGCCGACAACATTATTACCGCCAAAGTGGCTGATGCCGCGCTCAACCTGCTGGACATTGACGGTGACGGGCTGGAAGAGATGGATAAACGAATCCTCTCCTGCATTATTGAAAAGTTTAGCGGCGGTCCGGTGGGTATTAATTCGCTGTCGGTCTCCGTCGGCGAGGAAGCCGATACAATTGAAGAAGTCTATGAACCCTACCTGATTCAGGAGGGCTACCTTCAGCGGACACCGCAGGGGCGTACGGCCACCGCTCTCGCCTATCATAAGTTCGGTCTGGTTCCACCCGAAAAATAAGAACCTAAAAAATAAAGCCCCGGAATTTACCGGAGCTTTATTCTTAATCAGAAATCCGGGAATCCTCCCTGATTTATTTAGTCTGTGCGGGCGGTCACTTCTACCAGATGGTGCCCAAACTGCGTCTCAACCGTCTGAACTTCGCCGACCGGGGCACTGAAGACGACTTCATCAAACTCTTTAACCATCTGCCCTCGACCGAAGGTTCCTAGCGCACCGCCCTGTGCTCCTGACGGGCATTTGGAATGGGCCTTTGCCAGTTCGGCAAAATCGGCACCCCCTTCAATCTGTTGTTTCAGATCGAGGCTCTCCGCTTCGGTTGCCACTAAAATATGTCGTGCTGCTGCCTGTGCCATGATTCTCTCCTGTGTTAAATTTAAAACCCAACCATGCAATTTCAATGCTTTGAGGGCAAGCCGGTCGCTCTTAAATTCTTTCCCGGTCAAATTCTGTCTGTTCCAACCCGGCCTCGAAACAGCTCCTGGTAGTCATGAAGCTGCGGACCGATTATACAGAACTATCTCTGTTCCTCCTGAAGAAGCTTCGCGCCACCAAGCTCGGCAAGGCCGGTCTTTTCCAGATCGGTCCAGAGGGTTCCGTCACCCGCATGAATAATATTGAGTTTCATGCGCGGATTCAGCGTATCGGCAAAGACCCAGCGGGCATAAGCGACCGGATCACCAAACGCAGCGGTTTTCAGCTGAAGCCCCAACGCTTTTTCACCGTCCACCTTTTCCAGTGCCGATGCTTTGGCCTGGCCAAGAACGCGCACCTTATCCGCATTGATCGCGGCGGTTTTCTTTTTGATTTCCGCAGCTTTCTTCAATGTATTAGCATGAATAGTCGCCACCTGCTTTTCGAGATCGGCGGCAATCTCGGCCTTAACCTTTTCGGTTTCCTGCTGCACCTTTTCACCGTACTGCTTAATGAGGGACAGCTCGGTGTTTAACTCCGCCTCTTTGCGGGCGGTGTTTTGCCGCTCTTTATTGGTCAAATCCTGCTCCACCGCAATACTGGCCTGCTGGATCGGTTCACGAATCTGGTCCGGCACCTCCACATGACGGATCAGCGCATTGTATACCTTGATATCCTTGCTCCCGAGGGTCTGCTCCAACGACCTCTTGAGATCATCCTGGAACTTTTCACGGCCTTCTCCAACGATAAAATCCTTGGCGCGATATTCGGACCCTTTGTTCCGCGAGATCGAGGTAATCTGCGGCATGATGATCTTATCGACGACCGCCGGAAGATCGCCATAGCGGCGGTAGATTCCGGCAATATCCGCAGGCTCCATCTCAAACTCAACAGTCATATCCAAACTGATCGGGAAACCGTCGCGCGATGGAAAGCTCAGCAGCTCCATCAGATTCATTTCTCCCTCAGCTAACGGAGCCGGTGCCTGAGAGGCAAAGGCCTCTTCCGCCACATCAAAATCAACGCCTCTTCCCCGCATGTGGAGGCTAGAGCTTGAACGAAGCTTTTCTGCCGGCGACTTCGACTTTTTCCTGCTGAAGTAATCCGCGCGCTTAGCCTCCTGCTTTTCCAACACATTGGCCTGAAGCATATTCAGCGCCTGACTCTGTCCCAGCTGGCGGGCCTTAGTTACCACCTTGCTGCCGCTGCGACCGAGCAGGGAAACCTGGTTAATCCCGATTTCCTGGACATCGACCTTATATTCCTTCGGGTTGACGTAGTAGAGTCCCGGCTGGAGCACATCCTTTCGCACCCCCTTCTGTTTTACGCCCGCAAACTCACCTTCCGGAGCCTTTTCTCCGGACAGCGATGTGATAACCCCGGCATAACCGATCGGGATGCTGATGGCGTCTACCACTTCAATATTATAGCCGTAGGGATTCATGCGGTATTTTCCAGGTCCGAGCACACTGCGCCAGATTCCCTTCTGCCCTCGCTCGGCAATAAACTCTCCCTCCGGAAGGGTTTCGCCGACCTTGGAGGTCACAATACCGACTTTGCCGGGATCAATAATAACGACCTCTTTAATCTCCCACTCATAAAACAGCGGAAAACGAAAGTGGCGCCCTTCGCCCAACGGTTCTTCCTGAATGCCTTTCTGTCCCGGCTTGGCAAGAATCTGCCCGGGCTCAAGAGAATCGCCCACTTTCGCGGTAATTACCGCCATTTGGTTGGGACCGACGTAGAAGCGACAGAACCCCCAGATAAACATGATTATAATGCCACCAGTGATAAACAGAACACTCCCCAGAAGCCCAACCGTTGCTTTTACAGACCGTTTCATTTTGCACCTCCCTTCGCCGGAGCGAATGTGCCGAAGATTCCGCCCACCCCATCTTCAGAATCGGAGCTGAGTACGGAACGAACCTGCGGCCCGAGTTTTTGATAGAGCGTGTAGCGCGCAAAGTTATCGCCGGAACCAAAGGCCCCAACCCGATTTTTAAGAACGGATGCCTCTGCTTCGTTCTGCGCAGTAATCGCATCCTTTTCTCCGTCGGCTGTCAGCAGAATAGCTTCCGCCTGAAAAAGCGCGGCTTCATATTCAACCTTAGCAACGTCCAGCTCCTTCTGTGCAGAAATAAGGCGGACACTCTGATCCTGCTCGGCATCAATAACGGCGCGAATACGTTTGGTGTCGGCCTCAACCTTTTCGCGGTTCTGAATAGCCAACATTTCCTGCTTAGTCAGCTCCGCTTTTGATTTAGCCTGTATAATCTGTTGTTCATATTTTGCAGCCTCCTGCACCGCCAGTTCGCGATCCCGGTTGATGCTGGCAATTTCATCAGGAACAATCACTTTCCGAACGCCGACCGCCTTGATATCCACGCCAAACTCCTTCGACTTGCTGCGAAGATGATTCTCCAGATCGTTCTGGAATTTCTGTCGGGTTTCACCAACGATAAAATTGACTGCCGGATGCTTACTGCCTTCGATGCGACTAAACCCGCGGGCGCGTGGAAGAATCAGCTTCTTAATAATATCGTCCATGTCACCGACGCGATGGGTCAGAAAGGCAGCCTCTTCACGCTGAATACCGAACTCGATGTAGCCTTCCACGGTTACCGTAAATCCATCCAGCGTTAAAAAGCTGATCACATCCTGCTCGGACATATCGAAGCGCTGGCTCTGCAAATTCACCTCAACTGAATTATAAATATAGGGGTTGAGATAATGCGTGCCGGGATCCAGCAACATGCCCGGAACACCCTTAAGGCCCTCCTCCACCATAAATGTGTTGCGCTTTTCAACGTCCAGCTCATTGTTGAGGACATCCTGACCAGTCAGCGCCGTCACCACGCCGACATGACCGGGGCGAATGTTAATCGCATCAAACAGAGCGACATGATAGGCATAAGGGTTTATGCGGTATTTGCCGGGACGCAGAATTTCGTTAACGATGCCTTTTTCGCCGTCTTCGGCCATGATTTTACCGGCAGGAAGTTCTTCGCCATAAAGGCGAGTCATTACGCCTAGCTTACCGGCAGGAACATCGAGAATTTTCTGAATCCTCCAACCCCAGGTATAGGGATTCCTGAAATAGCGGCCTTCAGGAAGAACGTCCAGCTGTATGCCCTTCTGGTTTTCATCCAGTGCAATGACCTGTCCTGCCGGAAGGTTGTCGCCGGTCTTACGAATCAGCACTGCAATCTCTCCGGCCTTGGGCTCGATCCGGCAGAAAAACCACAAAAAGATAAGCCCTGCAATCACCACTCCCACAAGCACCGGTACGGATGTCAGCATCGGAATGCTTAACTTTATCTGCGGCGGCTTGAAATCTGTTTGATTACTCATACCCCATCTCCTTTTCTGTTTTTAAAACTTTAAAAAAGGTTATCACGGCAAAAGAAGTCGACCACTATTATTTCCTGCGAAAATTATAATCGGCAGAAATCATTGTGAAGCGAGGGGGACTTTGTTAAGAAACGCGCCGTTTTAGGGGAACAACCACTTATAGGAGAAAAATAATGGCTATTCATCCCAATGCAGGAAAACCCGTTACAAAAGAAAATCTCATTGATGTTGCTGAACTCGTAAGTCTCTACTACGAAACCCAGCCCGACGTGACTAATCCTGATGAAAAGGTAGCCTTCGGCACCTCCGGGCATCGCGGCACTTCACTGAAAAACAGCTTTACGGAAGATCATATCATGGCGATTACTCAGGCGATCTGCGAATACCGCGCAGGCCAGGGTATCACGGGACCGCTGTTTATCGGCAAGGACACACACGCGCTCTCCACTCCGGCAGAAAAGACGGCCCTACAGGTATTTGCTGCCAACGGCGTAACCGTCATGATTGACAAAGACGGCGGCTATACCCCGACTCCGGTAATCTCCCATGCGATTCTTTCTTATAATAAAGGTCGTTCCGAAGGACTGGCCGACGGGGTTGTGATCACCCCGTCTCACAACCCACCCGACAACGGTGGCTTCAAATACAACCCGCCCAACGGCGGACCGGCCGATACCGATGCAACCGGCTGGATTGCTGATCGCGCCAACGAGCTGTTGGCTGAAAATAACGACGAAGTTGAAAGCCTCTACTATCCGGAGGCTCTAAGCGCGGACACCACTGTCGCCTACGACTTCATTACCCCATATGTTGAAGATCTCGGTAACGTAATCGATATGGAGGCCATCAAAAATGCCGGCCTTAAGATCTGTGCAGATGCCATGGGGGGTTCCGGCCTTCGCTACTGGAAGCCGATCGCGGAAAAATATGGTCTAAACCTTACAATCCGTAATGATACCGTTGATTACACCTTCAGTTTTATGACGGTTGACCGCGACGGGAAGGTTCGCATGGACTGCTCATCACCCTATGCGATGGCCAGCCTCGTGGCACTCAAAGACGACTTTGACATCGCCTTCGGCAATGACCCGGACTACGACCGTCATGGCATCGTGACAAAATCTTCAGGCCTGCTGAATCCGAACCACTATCTGGCGGTTGCCATCAACTACCTCTACAGAAACCGCTCGGAGTGGCGAAAAGATGCCGCGATTGGAAAAACGCTAGTCAGCTCCTCCATGATTGATCGCGTTGCCCAAGAACTGGGCCGCGATCTTCAGGAGGTTCCGGTCGGATTTAAATGGTTTGTAAATGGACTGGTTGACGGGTCCTATGGATTCGGTGGTGAGGAATCTGCCGGAGCATCCTTCCTCCGCAAAGACGGTACCGTTTGGAGTACTGACAAAGACGGCATCATTCTCTGCCTATTGGCCTGCGAAATTCTGGCGGTTACCGGCAAGGATCCGGGCGAGCACTATCAGGATCTCGTAACCAAGTTCGGCGACCCCGTTTATGACCGCGTTGACGCCCCGGCCAACCGCGAAGAGAAAGCCAAGCTGGGCGCGCTCTCTCCTGACATGGTTAAGGCAGAGATGCTTGCCGGCGAACCGATTACTGCAAAACTAACCCATGCCCCGGCAAATGGTGCTGCCATCGGCGGGTTAAAGGTCTGCACTGAAAATGGCTGGTTTGCAGCACGTCCGTCAGGCACCGAAGACATTTACAAGATCTACGCCGAAAGCTTTAAGGGTGAAAGTCACCTCAAGCAGATCCAGGCCGAAGCTCGCGA
This sequence comes from Pontiella sp., assembly GCA_036526075.1. Classification (GTDB taxonomy): domain Bacteria; phylum Verrucomicrobiota; class Kiritimatiellia; order Kiritimatiellales; family Pontiellaceae; genus Pontiella. Next base: position 13,942 of record DATCZD010000012.1, read on the forward strand.
AATCGTGAACCAGGCTCTCGCATAAAATAAATACGAAGGAACGAAGAACGCTACTTTGTTCCTTTTTGTGTTTAACTAGTCGTATGGGCAGAAAAAGAGATCATGGAAAAAACCGCGGACGCGGCAGTAGCGGACAAAACCGCGCTGAAACCGACGCGTTTTTAAAAAAACACCGTTCTAAACCCGATGTTATAGAGACCTCCAGCGGTCTGCAGTATACCATTAAGGATCCAGGAACGGGAAGAAGCCCCGATGCATGGAGTACCGTAGAGGTTAATCAGCGTATTCTACTGGTTGATGGAACCGTTATTAAAGATACCTATCACGGGACAGAAACGGACACCTTTACTCTTGAAGAGGCGATCGACGGTCTGAAAGAAGGTCTTCCTTTAATGAAAGAAGGTGGAAAATTCCGTTTTGTGGTACCGCCCGATCTTGCATGGGGGAAGCGCGGTGCCGGTGAAAAAATTGGCCCCCACGCCGCCCTTATCTTTGATATCCGGCTTGAAAAAGTAACCTGATTATAAAGCACGCCCATTCCGGAATGATGGATTCATAACCCGCCGACAATTTAGGAAAAAGTCTGAGGACAACGCTTTCAGATTGATCCGTTCTTGAGATGCGGTTATCTTTTGTTGTGGATGATGGAGGAGATGAAGCCTTTTGGAAGTCCAGTATGCAGTTATAACGGAGTAGTTCAGATGAAGAATACATTTATCGCAATGGTCATCGGCCCGGAGAGCCCGGACATTATTAAAGCACTTGCTCAAACCACGCATGAGCTGGGCGGCGTATGGATGCGCAGTAAGGTTACAAAGATGGATGGCCAATTTTCTGCATTGATCAAAGTTTCAATTGCTGAAGATAAGGTAGATGTATTAAAGGCTGCATTCAGGAGTGACTTTACTGCGTTGCATTTTGAGTATGCAGGGTGCCCGCAAGAACAGGGGCAGAGCAAGAAAAGTATTTCCCTGGAGGTAGATAGCAAAGACCGTCCAGGCCTGGTTAAAGACATAAACGACCTGCTCCTGAACCTGGATATGAAGGTGGTCAATATGGAGTCGCACCGATTTGAGGTTGCTGAAATCGGCGGCGCTGTCTTTTCCGCCAAGCTAGATTTGGAGGTCCCGGAATCCACATCTGCAGAAAGTGTTGCTACTGAGATTGAGACTCTGGATGACAGCATGCGCGTGCTCGTTCTTTAAAACGATCCCCCTTCTCTGCTTTATCTAAGCCAAGGCCGACTAGCTTTGGCTTTTTTTATGCCCTGATTTAAGAAAACCCTGCACACGACGACGATTAACCATAGGCAGCCCCGAATCTTTTTCTGCATTCGGACTTCTAAGCAAAAAAAGGCCTGACGTTTTACATCAGGCCCTTTTCCAACAACTTGAATACCGATTATTTTACTGTGAAGCGTTCAACTTTTCTTTAGCTTCTTCATAGGACGCGGCTTCCTGAGTAGCCCGCTCGGCTTTGGCAGTTGCTGCTTTTGCCTTAGCCTCAGCCTTTGTCTTGGCCGCTTCAAAGGCCTTTTGGGCGGCCTGAAGTGCTTTTTCTGCTGTCTTCTGTTGCTTCACGGCCTCTTGATATTCTGCCTGAGGCGTCTTGTTTACCAAAAAGGCCGGGACACCCTTGATAATGCCCACTCCGGCCATGGCAAAGGTGCAGACAAACAGTGCAATGCCCGGGATAATCAAACGGTCCGCTACCTTCAGCTTCTTTCCACGCTCGCTATCGCCAATTAACCCCTGATTATCTAAGAACATGGTCAATACCCAGCCGAATACTGGGTTTACGAGCATAGAGGAAAAAATGCAGATGCCGGCACTCTGAGCGCTCTTTTCATCTTTGATCATCTGCATACCAGCCTCCATAAGAGGAAGGAAAACCCCAACCAGCAGCGCGATACATACCACCGGCATCCAGGAGGCCAGATCAATCGGATAACCGGCAATAGCCGCCACAATACAGAAAACTCCTGTGAGGATGGCCCCTCCCGGAATTGGACGCTTCGCAATAGCCGCCGGGATCATATAAGTACCCCAGGAAGAGGTCAGGTTGCTGCCGCCGAGAACGGAGCCGACAATTTGCCGAACCGAGCAGATCGTCATGGTATCATCGGCATCCATGAGGCAGTTATTCTTTTTAGGATAATTCAGCTCCTGAAACACACGGTGACCCAAAAAATCTGGAGGCCACATCGCAACCGCTAATAGAGCAAACGGAAGGGCCGCCAACCAGTGAGTCGGTTCATCCGGCCAACCCATCATCCAGCCGGACTCTTCACCCCACCAGTATGTAGGGCTCAGATGAGGAATTCCCGGTTCGTTGTTCCACGAAAAGGATGAACCGAGCAGGAGCGGAACAATCAGAGCGATCGCTGAGCAGAGCGGAATCGACAGCCAACGCATTTTTAGACGCGCCAAAACCGCGTAAACAATAATGATGAGCAGCAGAAGAATGGAGGTATTATATCCCAAAGCTTCCCCGCTATTGGAGTTTGCCGGATTCATAAACCAGACATGCAGTTTGCCCACGAACTTAATGGCACCGGTAATACCAAGGTAAATAAGTAGGCCACCGCGGACCCCCTCTCCGGTTAGCGTGATCAATCGTGATCCGCCTTTTGTAATACTGAGAAAGAGGCCGAAAATTCCGACCAACACTCCCAGAGCGAGAGGATGCCCGCCTGATGCGGCAATCGCACCGACCAGCGCAATCATTGGCCCATGAGTTCCTGCAAGGTTGGCCCTTGGGTTCAGCAACCCGGAAAAGAGGATCGCAAACAGCAGGCCGACAATGATCATCTCGAAACGCGTGTTTTCGGCAATAAAATCAGGGGCTAGACCATAGGCGCTGGCCCAAGCTCCGGCAACCGCGGCCACCATAACAACCTTGCCGATGGTGCCGGCCAGTGCAGGTACAATATCTTCAATTTCAAAACGAAAATCGCGTCCCGGCAGATTGAGCCCCCAACGTTTGGGATTCATAATGCTCAATTCGTGATTGAGGTATTCGGCCCGTGAGCTGAACTCTCTACTCGATTTATGTCGACCACGGTAACTCTGTTTGTCTGAACTTTCCATAAAACTTTCTACCCCGTTTTACATGTATTTGCTTAGTAAATGGTTATCTGTAAACCGCGTAATGTAGCTACGCCACCGAACGGCTTCAAGATGCTAATTGCGAAATTAAACCCGAGCATCAGCCTTCATCTTGATGCCCTTTTGAGCCTTCAACATTAATAAGAATGTCGATTGTCCGGCAAACACCGCGTTGTATTCAGCCGAACCGATAAGAGGAAATATATGAAGCAATGGCGCCTAAACGTTCGTTCCGAGTGCTTAATAACTTAAGAACTTCCGATGCCTCGAAAAGAAAATGAGGGGCTTGAATAAACAGATCGATTAAGGTAGCAAAAGAGGCCGGTGGGTGTTTCCTGCCGTTTTTTTATTAATTACATAAAGGGATGCATATGAAAAAAGCAGTACTGATATTGACTACCGCACTAACCGCGACCATCGCCTCTGCCGAGGGTGAGGGACTTGTTAAACAGTTCAACGACCTTGATGTTGGCACCCTGTCCGGCCGCTTACAGGCGCTCAGCATGTACCGAGACTACGATAATGGAGCCAATGCCCACTCCACCACCTTGGGAATAAAACTCGACTATCTCTCCCCAGAGAAAGAAGGATGGACTCTCGGAGCGTCTTATATCGGGGCCGGCGTAATCGACTCCATGGACTACGATGACGTAAGTAATCCCGGCGAAGCCCTTGTAGGAAACGGCCGTGTAGATGTACTGAATGAGGGCTATCTTAAATATAACATGGCATCAATCGGCCTAACCAACACCGCAGCTTACCTTGGTCGTAAAGTGAATAACGGTGAAATTTTCCGAAAAGATGACTTTCGTCAAAAACCTCGCTCCCTGGAGGCTCTTGTTGTTGAATCTTCTGAACTTAAAAATAATAAGATTGTAGTTGGCCATGCATGGGAAATGAGCGGATGGGTAGATGCTGGAGATCGCTGGAAATTCGAAGAGTTTGATCGAATGGACACTGAAGGCATAACCTGGGGCGAAATCGTTAACAACTGTGTAGACGGCCTAGAAGTTGCCCTCTTTGATGCCATGGCTTATGACCTGGCCAATTTGGTCGGCGGTCGTGCCGAATGGAACGTTTCTGATGAAACAACCTTTCTCGCCTACCTTCGAAATGAAACTGACATCGGAGATGGGGCGGATCACAATGCCACAGCATTCGGCCTTTCCCTTCAGCAAAAAGTTGGTGATATAAAACTTGAAGGGGGCTATTTCGGAGTCAGTGGAGACAACTTGAAGTTTGAAGAAATAAACACAGGCATCAACCATGCGCTGGGTTCATCCCTGATGATCTATTCCGGCCAGTTTAATGGCGGTGCGGATACTTTTTATCTCAAAGCTGTTACGAAGCTGGAAGAGACGAAGACCACGCTATATGCCCTTTATAACTATACTCTTCATGATGAAGAAAAAACGAACTTGCGGCAGGCTGAAGAGTTTAATGTTGTCATCAAACAGCCCTGCCCGAAGCTTGACGGTGTTACTATCGCTTTCAAAGGCGGCTTCGGCTTCCGCGATGGCATCAACAGCTCAGACGACACCATCGCCACAGACGCCCGCTTGTTCATGACTTATAGCTTCTAGATTTTTACAAGTCACTGAGCTTTTAAAACCGCGCTTCGGAAAAGAAGTGCGGTTTTTTTGTTTATTGTAATTAGAATTCTTGGTCACGGTCTCCCTAGCCACGATTTATCAACAGCCCAACCTTAAAAAAAATGGAGCTCTATCCAAGAGTTCCAAAAAAACGCTCCGCATTGCAGAAGGTCCGCTCTGCCAGCTCCGCATCGGAAATGCCGCGAAGCTCCGCGACCTTGGCGAGCACCAGACAAAGGTTGGCAGGTTCATTTAAAGGGCCTTCTGCGGGAGAGGGAAGAATATCGGGCGCATCGGTTTCGATCAATAGGCGGTCGTCCGGAACCGCACAGATGGCTGGACCGGCTTTTCTATTATTCGGACGGGTGATAGAGCCGGAAAAAGAAATATAAGCCCCGCGGTTAACCAGTTCTTTTGCTATTTCAGCAGAACCTCCGAAGCAATGAATCAGCATCCCCCGTGGCAGGGCGCCAAATCGATCGAGCAATTCAATCAGTCGCCCCCATGCCTGACGGCAGTGAATAGACACCGGCCGATTCAGTTTTCGGGCTAACGCTAGTTGGTCCAGAAATACAGACTCCTGATCCTCAACATCATACCCCTCAACCGCATGATCAATTCCGATCTCCCCTACCCCGGCCTGTGGATATTTCTGTAAAAACTGTTCAAGGGTCTGTAGCCATCCAGAGGAGCGGTTGGCTATAAACCAGGGGTGCAGCCCAAAAGACGGGGAAATACCCTCATCAGATTCCATAATTTCGACTACGCGCGACCAATCATCTTCACAGCAGCCCTTGACCCCCATTTTGATCACTCCGGCATCGCGAGCATGCGCCATCACTTTTTCCAGCATCGGGAAAATACGTTCGTCCTGAATATGATTGTGTGAATCAAACAGCCTCATAAAACTCCGTCCTACATCAATGTGCACATCCAACCCTAAAAGGCTTTTATTAACCGCGAATCACCGTAGCCGAATAAGGCACTTCGGGGAAATATCCAACATCAATATAGTGATCCCGCTTTGAAAGCTCTGAACAACCGGCTATAAAGCCAATACTAAACAGAATAATTAATTTATTCGCTCCCCTCATCGCTGGGAACTTTATTACCGTGTGGAACATGAAGCAAACCATTCTCATCTGCTGTATTATCTTCATAACCGGATTCGCAAACGGACGAATCTGGACAGATCTGCAGGGCCGTAAGATAGATGCCGAAATCTTAATCGTTAATCGCAATAAAACTGTAGTTCTCAAAACCGCTAGAGGAAAAACAGCTGCCGTTCCGTTTGATACCTTTTCAGATCAGGATATCCGGCACTTGGAACATCTTATCGACCGAAATGAACGCGAAAAACTGCACCCCGTTTCATGGCAAGAGCTCAATGACCTTTTTAATATTGAAATCTGGCAAGATGCTTTTTTATGGGATGATGCAACTGCTGAAACTGCAGAACGAATGAAATTAAAAGCAGAGTCAAAAACTGACTTTATGGAAAATCACCGAGCCTACCCGCTCGGCGACGAAAAGATCCTTGATGAACCCGTCTATGCCTCTGCTCTCTATGGCGGAAGCAACTCTGTTGAAAGTCTCTCCTTTGTTTTTCTGAATCAGGGAGACATGCCTTTAATTGGTGGGCCAAAAACCTTAAAAAAGATTGAGGAGTGCGGAGAGCGTATCCATGACGCGCTCGTTTCAAAACTTGGAAAAGCGAAACGGGATTCCCTCGGAAAAGAAGATTTACGCGAAAGGGTCTGGCGCTGGGATTGGAATCAGCATGCGATTATGCTTTCCCTCCAGGAGGGGAAATATGTGGCGCTACGCATTATGCCTTCTGAGCGGGCAGATCGCTCAGGACGAATCCGTCGCGTTAAAGATGACGAAATACGAAAACGGGTTGCAACCTGTGTCGAACAACGCAGCAATGGCGACGTAGTCGTGCGTAATATTCCAATGATTGACCAGGGCCCAAAGGGTTATTGCTCGCCCGCTACCTGGGAGCGCTATCTGCGTTTTCTCGATATTCCTGTGGATATGTACCTGCTTGCATTAGCGGCTAACACCAAAATCGGAGGCGGAACCTACTCGACAAAAATGCTCGAAGCCACAGAAAATATTATTTCCAGCAATGGCCGCAAACTGAAGAAAGTAGACGAGGAGATAAGCCCTAATGCGATCGCCAAATATATCGATCAAGGCTTACCAATTATGTGGAGGTTTTTAAGTTCACCTCATTTTCAACAGGTTGCCGATTCCAATACAGCCCAACGAAAAGGCGAGGATTTTGAGCAAAAAGATGTGCCCGCCGGTGGCATTGGCGGCCATATCTGCTTGATTATCGGTTACAACAGACAGACCGGCGAAATTGCGATCTCCGATAGCTGGGGCCCGAAATATGCAGAACGCTGGGTCCCTGCTCATGAGGCACAACGTGTATCCTTTGGATTAATGAACGTCATTAAGTGGTAATACGAAGGGTTTAAAATATTCATGTTTCAGCCTTTGAGAATAGCCCTATAATACTGACGGTCAGATGCTTTTATATACTTAACACTTAAACCTAATTCCTTTAAACTCCTCTGATGAATTTCACATTTCTAGGTACCGGAACATCACACGGCATTCCAATGATTGGATGCTCCTGTAAAGTGTGTAAATCAGCCGATGTAAAAAATAAACGGCGACGCTGCAGTCTCTATGTCATAACCGAAGGGCAACATTTAATATTTGATACCCCGCCTGACTTTCGAGATCAGGTCCTTAGCTTTGGCGTTGACCGCCTTGATGCCGTTTTTCTGACTCATCCGCATGCCGATCATATTTTCGGATTCGATGATGTTCGGCGTTTCAGTACCCTGCAGGAGCAGCATATACCTGTTTACGGCTCACCGGAAACCATCCGACTGATGCGCAAGAAGTTTGATTATGTCGATAAGGGATATAACTTTGAGAGCGTTCCTCGCGTCTGTTTCTACGAACAGGTCGAATCTGTTTCCGTGGGAAGTGTTATCATTACTCCCCTACCCGTATCGCATGGAAAGGATTTGATTTATGGCTTTCTTGTTGAAGGAGATAAAAAACGGCTAGGTTATATTCCCGACTGCAACCATATTCCGCCGGAAACGCTAAAACTTCTTCATAATATGGACATAATGATTTTAGATGGACTGCGCCCCACAGAGCACCCCACCCACTTTAATATTGAGCAGTGTGTTGAGCAGCTCCAACACATCAGAGCAAAACAGTCCTTTATCACTCACCTTACTCACAACTCAGAACATCATGAATTGCAGCAAAAACTTGGTAATGAAGTAACCGTTCCCTGGGACGGACTTAAAATTACAGTATAGGATCAGAATGAGTACCCGAAAAATTTATAACTGGCAATGCCGCGACCGCATCCTGACACTGGGAGAGCGCACTCTTATTATGGGCATTCTTAATATCACCCCCGATTCATTTTCGGACGGAGGGTATTTTTATGATCCCTCCCTTGCCGTAGAACACGCACTTAGAATGGAAGCTGAAGGGGCTGATATGATCGACATCGGCGGAGAATCTACCCGCCCTGGGTCAGAACCTGTTCCTGCAGAAGAGGAAATCAAGCGAACCATTCCGGTTATTACCAGGATCCGGAACCTATCGAATATTCCAATATCGATCGACACCATGAAAGCTGAGGTTGCCCGCGCAGCAGTAGAAGCCGGAGCTGATATTATTAACGATGTTTCAGCCCTTGAAGCTGACAATGACATGGTTAACGTTGTATCAGAAACTCATGCGGGAGTTATATTAATGCATATGAAAGGAACCCCAAAAACTATGCAGAACAGCCCCGCCTACAAGAATGTGACACGCGAAGTTCAGCTTTATCTGAAAGAGCGAATCAGCTTTGCTGAACAGCGTGGTGTAGCTCGCGATGCTATCGTGATCGATCCCGGCATAGGATTCGGCAAAACTCTTGAACATAATCAGGAGCTTCTTCGCACACTTCCAGCTCTGACTGAATTCGGTTGCGGACTATTGGTCGGGGCATCGCGCAAGCGGATGATCGGCCAGATTCTCGGGCGCGATAACCCGGAAGAGCGACTGGCCGGAAGCTTGGGTGTTGCAGCATGGGCCACGATGCAGGGTGCCCATATTTTACGGGTTCATGATGTAATCGAAACTTGCGATATCTGCCGCATCATGGATACACTTCTGGCTGGTGATATCTGATGCAATGGAATGACGCTTTTGAAATACCGGATACGCTGGGATGGATTGAAATTCTTATCCTGGCGACCATGATGTATTTTGTTTTTCGCCTGTTTAAAGGTACCCGTGGAGCATCGATTCTGGCGGGCCTGATTATTTTCTTCGGCATGCTTTTTGCCGTCACGACGCTCAGCAACCTTGATGTTTTAAACTGGGTCCTCTCCAGGCTGATGCTCTATATCTCTCTGGCCGTGGTCGTTATCTTCCAGCCGGAAATTCGACGAGTGCTTGCTCAGCTTGGACGGCAACCCTGGCGCTCCAATGGTATGACCTCTCAGAAAAACCTAGTGGACCCCGTCCTACAGGCTATAAAGGTTCTTTCTCGAAGAAAGATCGGCGCACTGGTTGCCATTGAAAGAGAAATTGGAACACGGACTATCCAGGACACCGGAACACGCCTTAACAGTTTAGTCAGTTCTGAACTGCTTGCTACGATTTTTTTCCCACATACACCTCTGCACGACGGCGGAGTTATTATTTCCGGCGACCGAATATGCTCTGCAGGATGCCTCTTTCCGCTTTCACAAAAAGAAGAGTTGAGCAAAATGCTTGGAACGCGCCATCGCGCAGCCATTGGCTTAACTGAAGAAACGGATGCTATTGTGGTAGTGGTTTCAGAAGAAACCGGCGCCGTTTCAGTGGCTTATAACGGCCGCCTGCGACGCGGGCTGGATGAAGATCACTTGCACCGCATTCTCTCTTCTATGCTACGACGTGAGCGTACTGGGATCTCCCGCTTCCAGGAAAAAATTAAATCCGGCGAGGCCAACTTATCCGATACCGTATTGATGGCATTTAATGAGGAGCAGGATGAAGGGTAGCTTTTTCACTCTATGGGAACAGATCCGTAAAGAAAAGTGGCTGTTACTGCTTTGCTTTGTACTCGCCTTTCTGGCCTGGCAGGGAATCCGTAAAAACATCGGCTTCGAAGTTTCGATCTCTAATATAGCTGTGGATGTGGATGTTCCCGAAGGCTGGGCGGTCTGGGAAAAATCCGTGCACCGGGTTAATATTGTATTCCGAGGATCTCGTGAGGATATTCGCTACCTCAATAATGAGCAGTTGCGAGTAGTGATCCCCGTCCCCTCTCCTCAGCATGGTGAAGATCTTACAATTCGGCTTTCGGAGAAATATCTGCGCAATCCTACCGGAGCTAAGGTGGTACGCTTCAGCCCTTCGGAAATTGTCATTAAGCTCGATCAGGAGAGCGAGCGAATGCTGCCCGTTAAGGCAGCGCTAAGAGGCTCTCTTCCGGAAGGCATGGAAATTGAAAATATCATCTGCTCACCAGCATCTGTCCGGGTATCCGGAGCCCGACAGGTTCTTGATGAAATGGATAATATTCACACCGAGCCAATTGTATTGGATGATCGTCAGGGGCCATTTAAAGAGAGTGTTCCCATTGCCCTGCCTCAAGTCGGCCGTATGCAGGTGGACCCGGATTGGGTTTCTGTAGAATTTGCGCTTGAAACGCGCAACCGAACTAAAACCTTTGAACAAATTCCGGTAAGAACCATGTGCGCTCCAGGAGAGCGACGAGAAATAAATATAAACCCAAAAACAGTAAGTATTACCGTTCGGGGACAACAGGAGCGCATTGAGAAAATGTTTTCAGTAGATGCCTCTGCCTATGTCAGCTGCTATGAGCTTTCTGAAAGTACCAGATATGACCTTCCAATCGCTGTTACCCTTCCCGACGGTATAAAACTGGTAAAAACAGAGCCGGCGGTTATCCATGTCGAAGTTGATACCCCTAAATAGGAGTTTACCAATGCAACGAATTCTTTTCCTTGGAATATCCATATACCTACTTTGTGGTAACGTAACCGCCCAGAACAGTTCTACTAACAGTTCTACCATAATGGATAGCCGTACGGATGCGGAGCGTATCGAGTTTCTAAAGCAGGTTGCTATGACTTATTTTTCAGATGAGGATTATGAGTCGGCCGTGAATGCTTATGAACGTATTCTAGAAATCAATCCAAAGGATAAAGAAGCCCGCTTTGTGATCAGTTATACGTATATTCAGGCAAAACAATATTTAAAAGCCGAAAAGATACTACTGGAACTTTTAGAGGAATCGCCGGAAGATTTTAAGCTTATGAATAATCTGGCGTGGCTTTATGCCACAGCCGAAGACCCCGCTCTTCGAAATGGGCAACGGGCGTTAAGTTTGGCTCAGAAAGCGATGGTGCTATCCCCGAATGACCATCAGATCTGGAATACCCTTGCTGAGGCTTATTATATTACCGGAGAATATGAGAAAGCTCATCGCGCTATTGTTCACATGGCTAATCTTGCAGCAACAAGTGGTAAGGGAGTTACAAAAAAGCAGGTAGAAGAGTATAATGAACAGATTCTAAAATGTAAACGGGCCTTGGATACACAAAAAGCGCTGGACGAAAAAAAAGACAGAAAAGAGAAGTAATATCAGGTCTATACAGCGTTACGAATAAACCCTAATAAACAAAGATCCCTAACATCAGTAAAATAATACCAAGAGCAGTCTTTGTTAAGGTAGCCATTTTAAGCAGTCTCTTATTTTTCAGAAAAGGTTCATAAAACTTCCGGAAATACCACGGAGACATCAATAGGATGATGCCGAGAATAATCCACAGATACACCAGACCGACCAAAATCTGGAAAGCTGGGGCCCCTGACATAGAGGCTGTTCGAACGATAGGCACTGCAATCAGCAAAAGAAAGCCGCCTAAAGCACGTGGTGCCAATAACTCCTTCATAAACACTACGCTGGAAAAAAATACCACAGCGGACATAACTGGAATATAGGGTTTAATAACTCCAACGCTCCCCATATTCATCGCCTGAGCTTCCCGTCCGCCAAGCCAACAGCAGAGAGCAGTAAAAATCCAAGCCGGAATAGAGCTCCGGGGGAATAATTCCACGAATCTACAAATCAATTCCGGTCGAAGAAGCGCTGTTACTCCCCCAGTGAATATCATCAGGCCTAAAATAATTGTAATCCCCTGCAAACTCATAGTAAAAGCTCCAAATAAATAGCATGCGGATAGTGCAGATCATCATTGAATAGAGCAAGTTTCGTTTTCTAATCTATAAACGAAAAAAGGATCCTGTTGAAACAGGATCCTAAATTGGTAGACGCTAAGGGGCTCGAACCCTTGACCCGCTGATTAAGAGTCAGCTGCTCTACCAACTGAGCTAAGCGTCCGAGGCGGAAGATACGCATCCTCCCCTACCCCTGCAATCTAAAATTAAAATTTTATCAAACTGCTTTGGCCGTTCTCATATTAATGTTTAAACTGCATAGTCTGGCAGTCCACTCCATCAATCGCCTCAACAGCCTGAATCATCATATCGGTTTCTGGCGTATCGGTCATTTCCAATAAAATAAGCCCATTGGTTGAGCAAATATCATCATGCAACCCCAGTCGAGTTTTTATCTGAGCTCCAAATCTGGTAAAAACCTCCTGAACTTTTAATGCATGTGATTCCCTATCAACTATATGCACACCAATTATAATATGTTTCTCCACCCCAACTCCCCTTTCTTTATTACCAGCTATACCTGCTTAATTTGACAGAATGAAATCGTCGCATCCAGAAAGCGTCTATAACATAAGAGTACCCTCTAGCCAAACATGCACAAATAAATTTATACCATTCAGCTCAATCTCTTTATTCCTTATTTAAATAT
>DATCZD010000013.1:0-7644 GCA_036526075.1 Pontiella sp.
GATCAAGGGTGGTTACCGTGATGCAGAAACACTGGCAAAGCGGATCGAGGATGTGCAGGAGTGGATCGAAAATGGCGAACTAATAAGCGCGGATGAAAATGCGGAATATGCGGCTGTCATAGAGGTTGATCTGGATGAAATCAAGGAGCCGATTCTCTGCTGTCCTAATGATCCGGATGATGTGAAAAAACTATCGGAAGTTCAGGGTGCTCGGATTGACGATGTATTTATTGGGAGCTGCATGACGAATATAGGACATTTTCGTGCTGCTGCCGAGGTGCTTGATGGTGAAGGGTTTTCCAGTGTAAACCTTTGGGTTTGTCCGCCGACAAAGATGGATGAGGCTCAACTGACCAAAGAGGGCTATTATGCTAAGTTTGGTGCGGCTGGTGCCCGATTGGAAATTCCGGGCTGTTCGCTCTGTATGGGCAACCAGGCTCGCGTGCGCGACAATGCCGTCGTCTTCTCCACCTCAACACGTAACTTCAATAATCGTATGGGAACAGGAGCGCAGGTTTATCTGGGATCCGCTGAATTGGCTGCGGTGGTCGCACTAAAAGGCGAACTCCCGACCCCGACCGAATACGTTGAAATTGTTACGCCGAAGCTGGAAGGCAAAACGGAGGATATCTATAAATATCTTAACTTCCATCAGATGACTGAATTTTCCGTGTAGTTCCTATTTCATCTGTACTTACCAAAGGCGGTCTTCGGATCGCCTTTTTTATTTGAATCATCAGGTCAGGTTAAACTGTTAAGGTGACGGCTTGTACTGGGCAATACTTTGGTTCAGAATCACAGCGGTCGGAAAGGTGTTACGGTGAGATTATTCATGAATGTTGAGAGCATAATTTTTGAGCTGAGTGTAATTATTGTCGGAGCCGCGTTGCTGGGAACTCTTTTCCTCTTTCTTCGTCAGCCCATTGTGATTGCTTATCTTGCGGTTGGTTTTGCTCTTGGCCCTAACGGCTTAGGCTTGGTCCGCAATGTTGCTCATATCGAGGAATTTGCAAATGTAGGCGTTATCCTGTTACTGTTTTTGATAGGCCTTAACCTTCAACCGTTAAAACTGGTAGGCCTGTTCAGAGAGACGGCCCTGTTGACTTTTGGTTCCGCGTTGTTTTTTGGTGCCATAGCATTTTTGTTTGCTCTGGTGGTTCTGCAGTGCCCGTTCAGGAGCTCAATGCTTTTCGGAACCGCCATGATGTTTTCGAGTACAGTAGTCAGCCTGAAGCTAGTGCCGACCACAACGCTACATCACAAGCGTACCGGTGAAATAATGACCAGTGTGCTATTGCTTCAGGATGTGCTGGCCATTCTGGTGATTTTGCTAATATCAGGAGAGAGTACGGGCAATATGCTGAATACTTTTGGGTTGCTGGCGGCAAAATTTATTCTGTTGGGGGTTTTGGCATTTTCAGGAGTGCGTTATGTCATGCTCCCGCTTCTTCGAAAGTATGACGTGATTCAGGAATATACTTTTGTTGCCACGCTGGGGTGGTGTTTATTCTGGGCTGAAGCGGCGGATCTTCTAGGTCTTTCGCATGAGATCGGAGCTTTTCTGGCAGGTATTTCCATCGCGTCCTGTCCGATTTCCCTGATTATTGCAGAGCACTTAAAGCCGTTGCGGGAATTTTTTCTGATCCTGTTTTTCTTCGCCATCGGTGCAGAGTTAGATTTTCAGATCGCTCCCCGTCTATTAATCGCAGCCGGGCTGTTTGGAATATTCTTGATTATTATGAAGGCAGCTATTTTCCGCTATTCATTCCAGAGAAGTGGGGAGGGAGAGAAGCTTGCATCAGAATTGGCCGTGAGACTGTCGCAGTGCAGTGAGTTTTCGCTGCTTGTAGCTTTTGCTGGAGTTTCGGGCGGAATTCTTACCCGAGAAACCGCGATGGTCATACAGATCACAACGATTGTTACCTTCGTACTATCAACCTATTGGACATCCGTTAAATATCCGACTCCAATATCGGTTAGCACATCGCTTCGGAAGGATTAGAGTGACCTTGTAAGGGTACCTGGATTGCCATTTTCCCCGCTAACCAAAAAACCAAGCAATGTTTTAAAACCAAAATTATACCGGCTCCAGATTTGGTAGTAGTTGGTTAATATTACTGCTACGTCGCTCTGAGATGGAACCTCTGTCTCTGCCTTGTAATAGCATCTTCCGCCTGCTAATTTTCAACTTTTCAACTTAAGGAGATGTAGATGTCAGAATTTAATAATGTAAGCGTAATTCGTGAAGCCAATGTCTACTTTGGCGGTAAGGTAACCAGCCGAACTGTTGTTTTGGAAGATGGCTCTAAAAAGACGTTGGGTTTCATGCTGGCCGGAGAATATTCATTTGATACTGCTGCCGCTGAAGTGATGGAAATAATCGGCGGAGAAATGGATGTAAAACTAGCAGGTTCAGATGAATGGAAAACGTATCAGACAGGCGACTCTTTCGATGTTCCAGCTAGCTCAACATTTGATCTGGTCGTGAAGGAATTTGCGGACTACTGCTGCTCATATCTGGAAGGCTAATTTCTTTATTGGATTGCTTACGTAAGGGGGGGGGCAAAACGCCGCCCCCTTCCTTTGTTGCCTCAGCAAATATTCTGACCATCTGAAAGAGGGGTATAGCGGCTAGGCAAGAGTGGCTTGAAGCGAAGATTTAAAAAAGACTCTTGGTATAAAGAGTGTGGTAGTATCCTCTGAGAGCTGTGAGGTCGCTGTGGGTGCCGCTTTCAACCACCTCTCCATCACGCAGTACAAAAATGTTATCAGCATGTTTTACTGTGGAGAGACGGTGGGCAATAATAATGGTGGTACGGTTTTTACACAGGCGTTCCATTGCATCCTGAATGAGCTGTTCCGACTCCGTATCCAAAGCGGAAGTAGCTTCATCGAAAATAAGAATTGGCGGATTCTTCAGGAAAACACGGGCGATGGAAATTCGCTGTTTTTGTCCGCCGGAAAGTTTTACACCATGTTCGCCGACGGCAGAGTCAAACCCATCCGGAAGCGATTCGATAAAGTCGAGGATGTTGGCCTGGCGGGCGGCTGAAATAAGTTCCTCTTCCGATGCTCTACGATTTCCAAATAGGATGTTGTCACGGATGGTCGAGTCGAATAGGAACGGGGACTGCTGGACAATACCTATCTGTTCGCGCAGAAACTGTTGTCGCAGATCAAGGACATTTACACCATCAATCTCAATGTGACCCTCGCTGGCTTCGTAGAAACGTGGGATCAAGGTGGCCAGAGTTGATTTCCCGGCACCGGACTCTCCAACGAGTGCTACGGTTTGCCCTGCAGGGATGGAGAGGGATACATTTTTCAGTACCTGTGCATTATTTGCTTCATAAGAAAAGGATAGGGCACTAACTGTAATGCTGCCGGTTACCTCTTTCGGTTCAGTGGGGTTTGGGCGGTCCTGGATGTCCGGCTCAATATCCATGATTTCAGTAAAGCGCTCAAACGAAGCCGCGCCCTGTCCATACTGTTCAACAAAGTTGACCAGTCGATCAATGGGCTTTGTCATGAATCGGGCAAACATCAGAAAGACAAGAACATCAGTAATCTGAGCGGTTTTCTGAAATACCATCATAGCACCGGCAACGGCGATTAGAACTTCATGACTGTGAATCAGCCCCATCATGGTGGCATGAAATGAGGCCATGGTATGATACATGGACTCCTTGGAGAGGCGGAAGTCGTGATTTACCTCATCAAACTGATCGACGGCATATGATTCATTCGCAAAGGATTTCACCTCACGGATGCCCTGAATTGAATTTTCAATGTTGGCGTTGATATCGGCTACGCGCCGCCTCATAGAGCGGACGTTTATACGGAAGCGCTTTTGAAACAGGATGCCACATAGAACCATAATTGGCAGAGGGATCAAGGCGATCCATGCCAGGCTCGGGTTGATCCAGAACATGCAGGCAAATGCCCCGCTTATCGTGATCAAAGCCAGAAAAATATCTTCCGGCACATGGTGCGCCACCTCTGAAATAGTGAAGAGGTCATTGCTAAGGCGCGACATGATGTGGCCGGTTTTGGTTTTGTCAAAATAACTGAAGGAGAGTTTTTGAAGGTGGCGGAACAGCACGCCGCGCATGTCGGTTTCAATACGTGTTCCGAGGATATGCCCCCACTTAATGTTATTAAAGGCCGAATAGGCCAGAAGGATAACCAAAGCAAGTAGTAGGGCGACGGTCCCTGCTACTTCGCGGGCTCCGGCATCGCTCAGCTTGAACAGATGCCGGGTGGCCAGCGGAATGAGAATGGCGCAAACCGCGCGAATAAACGCCATCGAAAGATCCAGCACAAACAAATGTTTGTGCGGACCATAGAAGGCGATGAAGCGTTTAATCATGGGATTACGCGCCGAGAAGGCTCAATTATTTTAGTACGTGGATCGGGGCTTCGATCTGGATGAAGTTTTTGTGCTTGCCATCAATGCGCCCGCCACTGACAAATACAACTGGCTCATCTGCATTGATTCCATATGAGTCCAGAACAGTCCGAGCAGCTGCTTTAAGCAGTTGATCAGTTCCAGACGGAACATCCATCAGTTCTGAGTGAACGCCATAGCTCAATGCAAGTTGGCGGACTACCTGTGGATTCGATGACAGTGCAATAATTGGCGTTCCGCTATGGTAGGAGGCGCAGACGCGGGCTGTATCACCGGAGGTCGTCGCGGTCACAATAGCCTGAGCCGGAAGATGGCTAGCCATCTTAACCGCCGATTTTACCAGATGATTGCGTTGCATCAGCTCAGCATCCTGCTGGACAACATCAAGATGTTCACTCATCGGGCCGGCTTTTTCAGCTTCAACACAACGAGCAATGGTATTCATCATACGAACAGCCTCAACTGGATAATCACCATAGGCAGTCTCGCCAGAAAGCATGATGGAGTCGGTTCCGTCGTAGATGGCATTCGCTACATCAGATACTTCAGCACGGGTCGGCCTTGGGTTTTCGATCATGGTGTGTAGCATCTGGGTTGCGGTAATAACCGGCTTCAGACGGGCACGGCACTGCTGAATGATGCGCTTCTGGATAATCGGAACTTCTTGGGCCGGAATCTCGATGCCCAGATCTCCGCGGGCTACCATTACGCCGTAGGCTACGTCGAGGATTTCTTCCAGATTGTCTACGCCTTCACGGTTCTCAATTTTTGCAATGATCTGGATCGGGCTGTTGTACTCATCGAGAATCTTCTGAATACTCTCAACGTCTGCGCGGTTGCGCACAAAGGAGTGTGCAATGAAGTCAATATCGTTCTGTGCAGCCCAGCGAACGAAACGTTCATCTTTTTCCGTCAAAGCTGCTAGGTTTACGAGCTCTCGTCCTGGTACATTTACGGATTTGCGGTTTTTAATAACCCCTGTGTTGCCTGCCTGAACGGTCAGGAAGTTTTCGTTCTTATCCGTAACGGTCAGCTTGGTTTCGCCGTCGTCAATTAGGATGTCGTCGCCTATCTGTACATCATTGACAAAGTCGGGATAGTTTACTTTAAAGCCTTTTTCCGGCTGTTCCTTTCCGCTGATTTGTAGCAAATCACCGGCGGTTATCGAGATATCTTCTTTAATATCCAGAGTCCGAACTTCCGGGCCTTTAGTGTCTACCAGAATACCGATGCGATCGTCGGAGACCTGACGAATATTGGCTACTACGCGATCGGCGTCGGTAGTTTCGATGTGCGCGGTATTTAGGCGAGCTACATTCATTCCTTCATCGATCAACTTCTGCAGGAACTCCGGGTCACAGCGGCGATCAGAGATAGTACATGTAATTTTAGTCAGTTTTAGTTGCATAATTGGCTTTCCCTTTAATGTGTTAACACGGCGAGTTGTTCTATCAGATTGAGTTGTTGGTTCTAGCTCATAATGAGGATTTTTACCAGTGAGGGGGTCGCTCGTTTCCGGCAATCTCCTGAGAATTTTGCATTTCTTCTATTTTTTTTTCAAAAACTTCCAGTTGTCGGCGCAACTGGGCAATATCTTTTTGCTGTCTAAAAATTTCTATATTCAGGCTCTGAATTGTCTCGTCCTGAAGGGTTACTAAAGTTTCCAGTTGGATGATACGTTTTTCCATGGGCTTGAATTTAGCAGATTGGCGACTAAAGCATAGGGGATAAATAAGCTTTTACGTTGATGTCTAAGGCCGTTTTTTTTATCTTTCCCAAACACAGTGTCTAATTTTTTGTAGGCAACAGAAGCAACGAGTTTTTATTGAAGAGAGGCCTATGTCCGATAATTTAAATAATACGAGTTTTCTGTTCGACAGTTTAATGGAGCACATGACGGACAACATCTACTTTAAGGATGCGCAGTCCCGTTTCATTATGGTTAATCGAGCTTTTTGCGAATGACATGGTTCTACGCTGGAGCAGGTAAAAGGGAAGACGGACTTTGATCTCTTTTCTCATGCTCATGCTCAGCAGGCCTTTGACGATGAACAGCGTATTGTTGCTACCGGAGAGCCGCTAATTGGCATTGAAGAGAAAGAAACCTGGGAAGACGGAAGAATTACTTGGGTGTCCAGTACAAAAATGCCATTGAAAAATAATAAAGGCGAAATTATAGGAACCTTTGGTATTTCCCGCGATATTACTGAGCATAAAGAAGCCGAACTTCGCGCCTCCCGGTATGCTGATGAGATCCATCGGATCAAGGAGGATATGGAGGAGGATGTTCGCATGGCGGGAGAGCTCCAGAAGACGTTTTTCCCAAGCTTTTATCCATCCTTCCCTGAAAATGCGACCTTAGAGCAGAGTGCGGTTGAGTTTCTGCATCGGTACCAATCTAGCGGGATGGTAAGCGGAGATTTTTGCACTATCCGTCGTTTGTCGGAGACGCGTTCTGGAATTTTTCTGTGCGATGTGATGGGGCATGGTGTTCGGGCTGCTCTTGGTACAGCACTGATCTGTGCGATAGTAGAAGAAATATCGGGCATTGCTCAGGATCCTGGTGATTTTCTTATGCGGATGAATGAGCTCCTTCTTCCTATTCTTCAACAGGAAGATACCTTCCTGTATGCTACGGCCTGTTATATGGACTTTGATGTAGCGACTGGAGTGTTGCGCGTAGCGAATGCTGGGCATCCCGATCCGCTGTTATTTCACGAAAAGGGCACTTCCGAGTGGGTCATCGGTGACGATTCTAAGCGTGGGCCAGCATTGGCGATCTGTCCGAATGCTAGCTATCCGCTCGTTAAGCGTACATTGGTTCCCGGTGATTCTGTGGTGATGTACACCGATGGAATTTATGAAATTGTGAACATTGATGATGAAGAGTTCGGAGAGGAACGCCTTCGTGAGGCCTCTGGACGAAGTTGTGGTAAGTCGCTTCCGGACCTGTTCCAATCTCTGATTTCGGAAGCGGAAAACTTTGCCGGCGGTGATAAATTCAATGATGACGTTTGTTTGGTGGGGCTCCGATATAGGAAACCGTTATCATGAAACGCGGAACTTAAAAGGGTGAATGGCTGAGCAGTGTACAGATGCTGGGTTACTTTTACGCAACCTCATGGATAACCTCACGGATCTTGTTTATTTTAAAGATCGGGAGTCGCGCTTTGTTGTCGTAAATAAAGCCTGTGCAGAATGGTTGGGGTACTCCTCTCCGGAAGAGGCGGTTGGGA
>DATCZD010000014.1:0-2903 GCA_036526075.1 Pontiella sp.
CCTCCCCTTCCTATACCCGTAAACCGGTAAAACAGCATGACCCGTATAAGAAGCGTCTGTGTAAGTATGAATTAATGGCCAGGCATAATAACGATACAAACTATCCTCTTTTTTAGATGTTCCATATAAAGGCCAAATGCGCCAATGCTGATGATTCGGAAACTGCTGACTCGCATAAATCGGCCACAGAATAT
The DNA here is from genome assembly GCA_036526075.1 of Pontiella sp. Lineage (GTDB taxonomy): Bacteria > Verrucomicrobiota > Kiritimatiellia > Kiritimatiellales > Pontiellaceae > Pontiella. Next base: position 195 of record DATCZD010000014.1, read on the forward strand.
CGAGTGAATGACCATCCGCCTTATTGTTCCAGATCCAGAATGGGAAAAACGCATTATGCCCTATGCCGGAAAAGGGATCTCCCTCATGCCAATAGAGCGGAAACACATTGAAATATTCGTTTCCCCAATACACCGGAAATATCCGATACCGTTCGTTCGCAGGATCAAACCGACTGATAGGCCACACCACATTGTGTACAGCATGATCTGAGGACCGGTTATAAACCGAATAAAGTGGCCGCACCGCAAGATGATCCGGACATAATTCCATGAACGGCCAGATGACCGATAGAGCCGGATCCCGATAATAAAACAGGGGCCATAAATTAACCCGATCAGCTGCCGGACCTTCCCGTTGCTCGTACTCTCCGGTATAAAAAGGGGTGCCTTTCATCGAGGTTGTTGAACATCCTGCCGAAACAAACAAAAAAGCAAACAAAGCCAGTAAATAAATATGCATCACCCCACCCCCCGAACAGCACAGATTTAATCCAGAATAACTTCCTGATCATATTCAGGTACGACACAGTTCCAACCGGTTTTTTCGGTCAAGAAGTTCCGGAAGGCGGTAGACTGCGATTCTTCACCGTGTGTAATAAATACTTTGCGAGGCGGAGACTTGATAGATGAAAGCCATTGGTATAGTTCGTTTTGATCCGCGTGCGCTGAAAAACCGGAAATACGCTCGATGCGGGCCTTAACCTGATGCTCTTCTCCGAACAGTCGAACGGTTTCTGCTTTGTCCAAAAGATGACGCCCCAACGTGCCGAAAGCCTGATAGCCAACAAACAGAATGGTACTTTCAGGACGGCCTATATTGTTTTTAATATGGTGCTTAATGCGTCCGCCGGTGCACATGCCTGATCCGGCAATAATAATCGCGGTCCCTTTGATATGATTAATCGACTTTGACTGATCAACCGTACGCGTCATCGTAAGACCGGGGAAATTGCAAGGCTGATCTCCGGCTTCCAAATGCGCTATGGTCTCTTCGTCAAAGAGCTCTGGATGTTTTTTAAATACCTCGGTTATTTTGACAGCCATTGGACTGTCTACAAAAGCGAGCAGGTGAGGAATCCGGTCTTCGTTGAGCAGGTTGTTCAGATGATAAAGCAGTTCCTGCGTCCGCTCTAAGGCAAAACTCGGAATAATAATATTTCCGCCAACTCTATGCGTTTCATTGATAATACGTTCCAGTTCGCCGGGGATATCAGCCACCTCGCCATGAACACGGTCTCCATATGTGGACTCAATCAAGACATAGTCAGCATGTTCAAACTGATGAGGATCACGCATAATAGGAAGGTTCCAGCGCCCCACATCCCCGGAAAAAACAATAGAGCGCGTTTCTCCGCCCTGCTCAACTGTAATGCGGATTGATGAGGAACCAAAAACATGTCCAGCCTCGCGAAACTCAGCAGTAATTCCGATACCCACCGGTATCGCAACCTTATACTTTGCGACCCTGAACAACAGCTTTGTCTTTTCTGCATCCTCCATGGTATAGAGCGGTTCATAGGGGAAAGGACTCTTCTTACCTGAGCGTTCGTGGCGGCGCTTTTTGTTTTTAATATCCTCTTCCTGTATATGTGCGGAATCCTGCATGATGATGTTGGCAATTTCCCCCGTGGCTGCCGTAGCGTAAACAGGTCCTTTAAAACCTTCCTTCACCAGCTTCGGCAATCGACCGCAATGATCCAGATGAGCATGCGTCAACAGGACCGCATCAATGGTATCAACTGGAACCGGGAAATCTGCCCAGTTGCGCGGCTTCAGTTTTCGTTCCTGATAGAGTCCGCAATCAATCAGCAATCGATTTCCATTGGCCTCAAGCAAGTAACAGGAGCCTGTAACATTTTTTGCCGCACCGAAAAATCTAAGTTTAAGGTCCATTCTCTACTCTCCTTCTTACGCGTAGTCTGTCATTAGTAACCAACGTTAAAAGTGAGCCGCCGTGCGCACAAACTTCGACCTACTCGACCGGCCTTTTCACGGTAGGCTCCAATTTCTGGTTCGATGTAATTTCTTTGAGTATGAACAACTGGTTATTGCTACGATCAATCAAGTAATCTGCAATCAATAATGGAAGTGTCGACATCAGCCAAAATGCAGAAAGTCTATCAACCCCAATAAAGACAATTAGGATTCCTATGGGCACTCCGATTAAACATGAGGTGTATTTGATACGCCCACTTTTCTTGGAACGATATTTCTTTCCACAAGAATCGCACGTTTGTGTCTTCAAAGGAGCTGTAAACCATAGGGATGAAAAGCTACATAAATCAGAATTACATGAAGGACATTTGATTCTCATATTATTTCTCTTCATTGGCCGTATTAATTATGTGCTTAAAGCACGTTTTTTCTTCAAAAATCCTAACTGGAAGCCTTACTTTCAACAAGAATTTAAATCTATTTGTATTAAATCTCGTCACTTATGCCATATAATGCCCGAAATTGGGATGCTTAGTGACCAAATTGTCTATAATTCGGAGAATCAATTGAACAAAGCCCAATTAGCCACGCTGAATAGAGAGGGCTGAAGTTATAGCTGTGTTCATTTTTCAAAAGGTGTCTGAGGGGCAAAACTCCGCCTCCCTAGATAAGACCCCTTCCCGACGAACCCTCTAAATGCCCTCTAGGTAAAAAAGGGCAACAACTCCGATGTAGCAGTTTTGTTTCATATTCACGCTTGTCTCTGCAGGTTCA
>DATCZD010000015.1:0-9900 GCA_036526075.1 Pontiella sp.
ACATTCGACACCCTCGTTACGGGCTGCAATTGGAATTCCATCCTACTTGAATGAAACCGGCTCAGTCCGTATGGTGTGACGAATGAATCAGGAAGAGATAAAGCGTCCCAACTGGGATGAATATTTTATGGATATCGCGCATGTGGTTTCCAACCGAGGAAACTGCTGCCGCCGGAAAGTTGCTGCGGTCATCGTGCTCGATAAACGGATTATTTCAACCGGCTATAATGGGACGCCGCGTGGTATTGATAACTGCTATGAAGGCGGATGTCCACGTTGCGCCTCTGATGCTCCATCCGGCTCCGGGCTAGGTGAGTGCATTTGTGCTCATGCGGAAGAAAATGCCATTGTGCAAGCGGCCTATCATGGCATCAGTGTGAAAGATGGCGTACTCTACTGCACGCTGAGTCCCTGCCTGATGTGCACCAAGATGATTATTAACGCCGGGATCAGCGAAGTTATCTACGAAACCGAATATCATTTCACAGAACAGGCTCGGCAACTCTTTACTTCAGCAGGCGTAACCTATCGCCAGTTTAAAAGGAATTAATTCCTATGAAGTGGATTCTTCCTATACTACTTACCGCCTTCATAGCCGCTTCAGCCAAAGCCAACCCGTATGACGGGTGCTTCATCCCTGGAGAAACCGCTGAGTATCGGGTTTCATGGATGAAAATTCCGATCGCATGGTCAAAAATATCTACCGAAACCTTTTCTGAAAATGGGAAAAAATGGATTCGCCTGACCATGGTGTCTAAAAACTACAAAGCCTATGAGCACATCTATAAGGTGGACGATATCACCGAAGTCGTGATTGACCCTGAGACCGCGCTCCCGTGTCGGGTTGATCTGGTACTAAACGAGGGAAGACGGCATAAAAGCGAGCTCACTTATTTTGATCATGAAAATCTGACGGCAACCCATATTAATCGACTGACCGGGACAACAAACCACGTTACGATAGCTGAGGATACCCGTGATGTTCTAACTTTTCTCTATGCATCTCGCCTCCGCGATCCCGAAGAACTGGTTCAACATACTCATCAACTGTTTGTTGATGGTAAAATCTATGATCTGGACATGAAAATCGGAGAAGAAGACTCCATCCGCCTTCCGAACTTAGGAAAAGTGGATAGTTTCAAAATCGAACCGGTCGCTAATTTTGATGGGCTCTTTATTCGTCAGGGCAAAATTCTCTTTTGGGTTTCAAAGCATAACCACCGTATGGTTACATGCATTGAAGCAAAAGTTTCCGTCGGAGAAATAAAAGTCCGCCTCAAAGATGTATCCGGAATAGATGACGGTTTTTGGAGCCACAAAAAAGATACGGAGAAAAAATGAGTAGAATTGTTGGAGTCATTCCTTCCCGCTGGGGATCCACCCGCTTTCCGGGAAAAAGTCTGGCGATCATTTCAGGCAAGCCAATGATCCAGTGGGTTGTCGAGCGGGTAAAACAGGCTGAAAAGCTGGATGCAGTCATCGTTGCCACAGATGACGAACGCATTGCTGACTGTGTCGAATCTCTGTCGATTCCGGATGTACAGGTCTCCATGACCCGCCCGGACCACCCATCCGGAACCGACCGTATTGCTGAAGCGGTTGAAATGCTGGATATAGATGCCGTCATTAACGTTCAGGGTGATGAACCGCTGATCGATCCCTCACTGATTGATGAGCTGGCTGATGTGATCTCTTCTACTGAATGGGACATGGCCACAGCCGCCACCCCAATTACAGATGCAGAGCAAATCAATGATCCATCGGTTGTCAAAGCACTCTTTAACCGTAATGGTCAGGCGCTCTATTTTTCACGAGCCACCATTCCGCATATCCGTGAGCCCGAAGATATTTCCACGGAAAATATTTACTGGCGTCACATCGGTATCTATGCCTATCGTCGGGACTATCTGCTTAAACTGGTTCAAGAACCGGTTTGCGCATTAGAAAACTTAGAAAAACTGGAACAGCTCCGCGCTCTGGATATGGGCTGTCGGATGAAGGTGATTAAAACAGAAGATTTTGGAATTGGTGTCGACACCCCCGAGGATGTCGCTAAAGCAGAGAAACTTTTAAAACAACTTTAGGATTAAAAATGACAAAGACTGTAAATGTAAAAGGTGTAAAGTTCGGTGGAAAAAACCCGTTGGCCCTGATTGCCGGACCATGTGTAATTGAAAGTCGCGAAGGTTGCATGGCCATTGCCGAAAAATTGGTAAAGCTTTCCATCAAACAGAACATTCCGCTGGTATTTAAAGCGTCCTACGACAAAGCCAACCGGACCTCTATTAACTCTTACCGCGGCCCCGGAATTTCGAAGGGCCTTGAGATTCTTGCGGAGATTAAGGAAAAATATAACATTCCGGTTCTGACCGATGTGCACAGCGTGGAAGAGGTTAACATTGCTTCAAAAGTGGTCGATATCATTCAGCTGCCGGCCTTCATGATTCGTCAGACGGATTTTGTTCTTGCCGCCGGAGAAAGCGGTGCCGTGGTTAATGTAAAAAAAGCACAGTTTTCCGCACCGTGGGACATGGCCAATGTGGTTAAGAAACTTGAATCTACCGGCAACAAAAAAATTCTTCTGACTGAACGTGGCGCATCCTTCGGCTACAACACACTCGTGGCTGATATGCGCAGTCTGGTCATTATGCGTGAAATGGGATATCCGGTAATCTTTGATGCCACCCACTCCGTCCAGTCTCCGGGTGGACAGGGTGACACCTCCGGTGGTGACGGGCGCTTTGCCCCCTATCTGGCCAAGGCAGCAGCGGCGGTTGGAGTCGACGGCATGTTTATTGAAACTCATCCAAAACCGGAAGAGGCCCTCTCTGATGGCCCAAACATGATTCCCACTCGAGACCTTTCCGGACTCTGGAAAAAACTGGACGCTATTGATCAGATAAAATAAGTACGGTCTCATATGCTACCTACCGCACCCTTCGGAAGAACCGGACATGACAGCTCTCGGATCATTTTCGGAGCGGCGGCCTTCTGGGCGCTACCGCAGGCTGATGCCGACCGCACGCTGGATTTGATACTGGAAAGCGGAATTAACCACATCGACACAGCCGCCGATTACCACGAATCAGAAGAGCATGTGGGTGCATGGCTAAAACATCACCGGAATAGATTTTTCCTGGCATCCAAAACCAGCCAGCGGTCCTATGCAGGCGCAAAGACAGATTTATATCGTTCGCTTGACCGACTCCAAACCGACCATCTTGACCTCTGGCAGATGCACTGTCTTGTTGATGAGCAGGATTGGCAGACCGCCATGGCTCCCGGCGGCGCGTTGGAAGCCCTGCGGGAAGCAAAAGAGGAAGGTCTTGTAAAACATCTGGGAGTGACCGGACATGGCAGCTCAGCGCCGGCAATGCATCTTAAAAGTCTAGCACACTTTGATTTTGATAGCGTGTTGCTCCCCTATAACTATGCACAAATGACCGTGACCTCTTACGCCTCCGACCTCAAAAAACTACTAGCGACGTGTCTGGAGCGTAATGTTGCGGTTCAAACTATCAAAGCAATTTCTCGCGGCCCGCTGGGAGGAGGAAAAAAGAACTATACTATGTGGTATGCTCCACTGGAGGATCAGGAGGCCATTGACCATGCCGTTCAGTGGGTACTGGGAAATCCACAGGTATTTCTAAATTCAGCAGCCGACATTAATCTGTTACCCAAAATCATCAAGTCCGCAAAAATGCCCATAGAACGGCCCGCTCAAAGAGTCATGAATGCCGACCTGAAAAATTTCGGGATTACCCCACTCTTCACGACACCGGGCTCAGAGCTTCCAACTTAAGGAATCTCCATATCAGAAGCGAAGAAGTCTATTCTTCCCGCATTGAGTGGCGCTCATATGCGGATTCACCGAGCCGATCCTGGAGAGGAATATCGACCTTCTGTTGCTGAAAGAATTGTATACGATTTTCCGCGGTATTTTTACTGCTAACCGCTGTCGTTCTGCCGTTTTTCATTTTTCGTTTCCGCATATAGGCATCCACCCATTCATGAAAACGCTTGCTTTTAATACTCCGGCGGCCGCCTACCATAGTAATTCCGGAGAGCGCAATCAATGTTACTGTAGCTGCTTCTGGAATCGATTCGGTCGAAAATCCGACCAGGGTTGCACTTGATGTAGAGATGGGGCCGCTAAGATTAGAACCCTGTCCGAATATCGTTATATCATACGCATTAGTGATAGAAAATAAACCTACAGAAGCTCCTGACCCCTTACTTGTAGCCCCTGAAAAAAAACGGTGGTTCTCTTGGTTCTGCAGATTGCCAACCGCATTGGTAACAAACAGACTAAACTTTCCAGTTTGATTTGCACCTGATCCTGCTGAACTGACAAAGCTCATCGCAGAAAAAATAGTATTGGTAGAATTCAGAAAACTCAAAGAAGCCTGAAGATTTGTGTAGGCGCTTAAGTCAGTTCCGTCGCCGCGGTTTAAGGCATTATCCTGGACCGCGAATCCATCAAAATATCCTCCGCCGGTGGCGTTGGTATAGGATAGGGCCACGGCAGCGATCGTTCCGTTCAATGTATCAACCGTTTCCCCAGTGGTACTCTTCACCAAAAGCTGAACTTCATATTCTCCGGCATCAAGGCCTTCTTCTAGGGCATAGAGCGTGATAGCCCCTTCATCGGAAGGCGAACTCATGGTGCGAGTCATTTCATTGCCGGTATCAATCCAGTCCGCATCCCCGACTTTTCGATACTGAAGTTGCCAAGTTGCAGTTTCAGGATTCGTAAGCGACTTCGCATTAAATGAGGTCGCTATATACATTCCGTTATCACTGGAACGGTCCAGTTGAACGCTCGTTTTGATATCCGTAGCCGTAAACGTAGTGGAATTTGTTTTAAATTCCTGACTCTGCTGATACAGACCATAGTTGAGGTCTTCTCCTGTTGATACCGAAAGAGGGATTGCGACTAAATTTCCTCCAAAGGTCTTAAGAGTGCCTTCCCCGCTCGATCTGTGCTGAAGATTAATCTGACTGCCAGCAGTCACATTGGTAAAAACGTGAACCACCGAGGCAATACCTTTATCACTTTGTGTATTAAGACTTCTTTTCAGGTCAAGCGAAGCTTCGGTGCCGTTGCTGAGGTGCCATTCTCCGTATCCGCTTTTTACGTTCTTACTAGTGGAAAAACTACCAATGACGAGGACTTTCCCGGCGGTATTTGCCTGGACGGAAAAAGCGGTGGAATAAGACGTTAAGGCAGTCTCTGCTCCTGCCTCGTCTAGATCAGAACTACTCATGTCCAGATATCCTGCCTGAGTTAATCCAGCCATTGCGCATAATAATAGAACTAAAATAAATTTCATCATACCTTCCATATTAGGTCTCAACCACGAGGAAAAAGTTATGAGAAAACCCTTACGGTGACCACTTTTTTTTTACCAAAATCTGTTATTCCGCAAATCGCATCAAAAACCGCGTATAGTCATGGACAATAACAAAACAACGGACTTAATAGTTCGGTTTACAAATTTAGAAGTTCCTGAACATCTTCCCATGTGAGCTTTTGCATAATCTGCTCATCCGTCGTAAGGGTGGAATCGATAATGTCCTTTTTACGTTTTTGCATCGCCAATACTTTTTCCTCAACCGTTCCCTTAGTGATCAGTTTCACGCTGTAGACGGTGCGTTTCTGCCCAATGCGATGAGCACGATCCGTAGCCTGATCTTCCACGGCCGGATTCCACCATGGATCAAAGTGAATCACCATATCTGCGCCGGTCAGATTGAGTCCGGTCCCCCCGGCTTTGAGGCTCATCAGAAAAACGGGAATGGAATGATCTTTATTAAAGCGGCGTACTACATCCTGTCGATCTTTGGTACTCCCGTCTAAGTAGCAGTATTTCATGTCCCGGTCTTCCAGCTCTTTCCTAAGAATAGCGAGCATAGATGTAAACTGACTAAAGACCAACACACGGTGTTTGCTGTCCAACGCTTCATTCAACAGCTCAAAAAACAGTTCCATTTTGGCGGAAGGATGTTTGCTTTTAACACCATTTAGCTTGAGCAAATCAATGTGGTTACAGGTTTGTCGAAGACGCAGTAACGTTTTAAGGATTTCCATTCGGCTTTTATTGAAACCCTCCTGCTCTACCATCTCATTGATTCGGGCTTTGGAGTCTTCAAGCAGCTGCTTGTACACTTTGTGCTGATCTTGCGTCAACTTACAGGGGGCAAGACGCTCGATTTTAGGCGGAAGATCTCTGGCCACTTGCTTCTTCAAGCGGCGAAGCAGAAACGGATGTAGCTTCCGGCGCAGTTTGGACTGTGCATGCTTACCCTCTTCTCCTCCATTGAGAATCGGGAGCTCATAATGCTCGCGAAAATCCTTATGATGACCAAGGTACCCCGGCATCAGATAATCCATAATGGACCAAAGGTCCGTGACGCCGTTTTCAATTGGTGTACCTGTAAGTACCAAACGGTGATCAGCCTTAATCTTTTTAGCCGCCAACGCATTCTGGGTGGAGCGGTTTTTGATGTGCTGCGCCTCATCAAGAATGGCAATTGAATAGGTATATTCCAGATGGCGCTCAATATCACGGCGCATCAACGCATAGGAAGTAATAACAAGATCGGATTTTTCGATGTTTTTCCATTTTCGATGACGGTCAGCACCATGCAGGGTCAGTACTTTTAGATTGGGCGTAAACTTGGCGGCTTCTTCGCACCAGTTTTCAACCAGGCTGGTTGGGCAGATAATCAGCGTCGGCTTACCCCGATGCTGCTCATCAGAACGTGCCAACTGAACCCAGGCAAGGGTTTGAAGCGTTTTACCCAACCCCATTTCATCGGCAAGAACTCCACAGAACCCGCGTTTTTCCAGAAAGCGGAGCCAGTTAACCCCCTCCTGCTGATAACTGCGTAACGTTCCCTGAAGTTTCGGATGCAGCTCAACATTCTCTAATGACTCCTGATCATTCTGTTGGCGCGCACGCTCCATCCATTTATTGTCCGCACGCAACTCAACACCGTCCAGCATTTCGATGGAGGCCTCGACATAGCTGTCATAAATACCCTTCATCCGGAAGGAGCCCAGCTTACTGCCCGCTCCCTCGGCACAGTCCCTGAACACCTCACGGGCCTGAATAATGGCATCTCCATCCAGGAGAATCGTCCGCCCGTTACGTTTTATGAATGAATCACCGTTTTCCAGTGCTCGCTGAATGTCCCGTTCAGAAACACTTCCGGTTCCAATGTCATATTCATAGCTGACCTCAAAATAGTCGCCGCTCTCGGACTCATCCACATGAACGGTTGTAGACACCCGAAGAGCCTCGTTTTCAAACGGAGCAACGCGTCCTTCCAATTCTACCTGCCACCCCATTCGACGGACCTGAGGAACTCCAGTGCCCAGAAAATTCAGCACATCGCGCTCGCCCACCATATTTTTGAGCGTATCCCCGGCCCGGCCGATAAAGCCAACATGCTCGAGCTTTTTCACCGCCTCTTTTTCAGCGGCCATGTTACGAATACGGTAACGTAACAGATCGCGGGGATCGGGAATCGCAAAATTGCCCTTCATATCAGCGCGGCCTGCTACCAGTTCCACCTGATCATTATAGCGGGCATACAACCGGGCTGCCAGGGAGGCGGCACTGCCTTTCACCACCAGGCGAAATTCCGGCTTGGCCGGCTTCATATAAAACAGTTCCGGCGTAATATCAGTGCGAACCGACATCACCTTTTCAACCTGCGGAAGTTCACTCATCAAAAATGCGGGAACAGTCTCACGAGGAATGATTAGCTGAGTGCGATATACCTCCTGAAGAGATTTCGGCAAAATGGAGTTGAGCGGCCAAAACTGGCCGGAGGCAAAAATCCAACCGGACTTTTCTCCGATAATATAGGAAGGAAACAGATCCGTCGTATCATCCGGTAACTTTGTGTAAATATCCAGCAGAAGCTCGCCGGACTCCCGATCCATATCCATCAACAACTCGGAATCCAACGTGTTTCTATTCACAGACAGCCCTTTTCGCTGTCCTTTTTGATGAATCACTTTCCCATGGTGTTTCCGCAAAATATTAATAAGATCATAAACGGAAATCTGAATCTCATTTTTAACAACCCCGCCACAGAGACCCTCAAGAAGGTAGAACAGATTTTCATCCTGATGCGTAAAAGAAAATGGCACAGTAGTTGGAACATCAGCCACCGGCTTGCGAGTCTTTTCATATTCAATCGACACATGAATAGTGATGCGCCCTTCCGCCAACTGACTTTGCCAATTTACGGCAAGTTCAATCCAGAGACGGGCCTTGACCGCGCCAGGGACATCTTGTCGTACCCGTTGAATATGCGTCCCCTCTGCAGCCTTCGCAATGCGGTCAATGCGCTGTCGCTCAGATGCACTAAGCTGGCTTAAAGAAGAGGCCTTCTCACGCTTGAGAACTTCCAGACCCATAGCAACCAAGTGGGAACAGATCAGCCCCTTTTCCTGATTATCACGACAGGGGCAGTGATTTTCCACGAGACCATTCTTCAGAATCTCAAACTTACTGCGCATTCCGCGCGGCCCCAAATTCAATTGCCCAGTAACGAAGGGATGCTCATAGGTCACCTTTTCTACCACACCGCGATCGAACAGCGCTTTGCCATCGCGAAATGCGCGCCAGCCAGCCCAGTCTTTCAGCTTCTTTTCAGAATATGGTAAAGAGTCTCCCATCAGCCAATTTTATCGTTCCTTTATAAATAGAACTCATCTTTTCCTTTTCTGGAAAGAATGCTACAAAAAAGTGCGATTTTATTTAAAAACTTTTCTAGTAATCCAAGATTTCCTCTTTCGAACGCAGAAAAATCCACATCAACAAGTTGTTGACCTAGAAACGGGTGCATCACATTATGCGCGACTTTTAAGCGAGGACTTTCCATGCAGCGGATCATGAAAAAATCGAAAATACACACCGCCACCATTACAGGGCTAGAGTTGTATTATGAAGGCAGTGTCACCATTGACCGCGACCTGCTCGATATGGCCGATATTCTTCCAGGCGAACAGGTGCAGATTGTCAACCTGAATAACGGCGAACGCTTTATCACCTACACCATTTCCGGCGAACGCGGATCCGGCGTAATTGAGTTAAACGGTCCTGCCGCCCGCCTCGCAGCAAGAGGCGACAAGGTGATCATTATTTCCTATGGAAACTATGACAACGAAGAAGCGAATCAACTTGAACCGATTGTTGTCTTCCTGGATGAAAACAACCGCCCAGCTCAGAAATGAGCGAATACCTATATCAAAAGACGGAACAGTATTTTGGACAGCTGGCATCCGGGTCTGAATCCTGTGGCGAAGCAGAACTAAAAAAGTTAGGTGCAACCGGCATCCGTCGCGGCTATCTTGGTTTTTATTTCTGTGCCGACCAGCGCACCATTTATAACATTGTATACTGCTCCCGTATCTTTTCCCGTATTCTCGCGCCGCTGATCGCCTTTGACTGCCACTCCGAAAAATATCTTTACAAGACGGCACAGAATATTGATTGGTCTGAATTTTTAACGCTTACTAAAACTTTTGCCATCACCGCAAATGTCGCTAAAAGCAATATTCGTAATTCGCAGTATGCCGGACAAATTCTAAAGGATGCCATTGTTGACCAGTTTCGCGAAAAAACGACACAACGCCCTAATGTAGATACAAAATATCCTGACCTCCTGCTAAACCTGTACATTCATGAAAACAAAGCACGCATCAGTGTGGATCTGGGAGGAGGCTCTTTGCATAAACGTGGATATCGCTCTGAATCGGTCGAAGCCCCTATGCAGGAAACGCTGGCCGCTACGATTCTCCAGCTGACGAAATGGACCGGGGAGCAGCCGCTCTATGATCCCTTCTGCGGATCCGGAACCTTGCTCTGCGAAGCATTTATG
>DATCZD010000016.1:0-3432 GCA_036526075.1 Pontiella sp.
CCCAAGATTTTTCTCATTTCGAATCACTTTTAAACGCGCATCATCCAGACTCGACAGCATGTCCGAAGCCTGAATAGTCCCTGCATTATCGGAAACCACTACCTCAAAATTCGGATAGCGTTGCGCCAGTGCCGACTCGCAGGTTCTCTTCAGTACAGCCCCACGCTCCGTTGACTCCAGATAAGTCACAATATAGATAGACACTGCTGGAAGATTAGCCATCATGACTTTACCGCCTCACATAGCGCACTCACCAGACGTTTTTTCCATTGCTCTATAGAAAATTCTTCCGACTGTTTCAAAGCCCCCTGCGCCAACCGTTCCCGATGAGATCGATTACCTACAACTTCTCGAATGGCAGCAGCAAGACATCCCGCACTGCGGGCCGGAACCGCAATACCGCACCCTTCATTAAAATCAACGCCGCTTTCCCGCGTGGCCACCACTGGACAGCCACAGGCCATCGCCTCCAACAGCACCCCGGCCTGACCTTCCGAAAGAGAAGGCAATACAAACAGATCCGCACAGCAAAACTCTTCGCGCATCTGCTCTTTTGAAAGATTACCGAGGCATTGAATCTCCGATCGGTGCTCAATCCATTCCACCTCATGTTGCTCCACTCCAGCGGCACGGACCTCGATCGGGTGTCCATCTGCCCTTAGCAAGGCAGCCGCATCAGCTAAATAATGCAATCCTTTACGCAGGACATCACGTCCAGCAAAAAACACTCGGCCCCATTGGGGAGACTGGTTTTCACTCTCCTGATTAATACTAGCACCGTAAGGAACAATACGAATGCGATTGCGGCATTCCGGCATAATTTTAACCACACCATCAGCCACCCATTCCGAAGGGCACAATAGCACATCGGCCAAATCAAAGGTTTTATGAATATGACGCTCCAGCGCCTTATTAAGAGGAACTTCACAAACACCGTACCGCCCCATCCTCAGAGATTCATCCCGGACAATCGAATGCGTAGAAGGATGCACAAAAATATCTACAGCAATCCGCACCCCCTGTTTCTTGGCCCACTGCAAGAAACCAATTTCCTCACCGTACATACTATACACCAAATCGGCGTTCTTCAGCCCCCATCGCTGATAGATGGGACTTAAATTATACCTTCCGGTTCGCTGTACCTGTCCGCGCCAGATCAGACGGTCGGAGCTATAAACTTTTTCAATTGGAATTCCCTCTGGGTTCCGTGAAGCCAAGGAGCGAACTTGCCCTCCCGCCAACCCTGATTTCTCCAACAGAACCGCGGCCCGACCCAATGGACTAATCGCGGATGAGTCGGTGTAGAGTGCTGCCAGCATATCCTCCTCATGCAGAATACGAGGCACACTATAGCGATGCCGTGCTCCACGCTGACAAACCAGAATCTGAGGTTTTGCATTCACCCGATCTTAACCCCAACTGCCCCTTTAATTTTAGATGTTTTAACCCGCGCCCAAAACAATACGGGGTAGCCAAATAAAAAGAAGTAGACCCACACCGAAGTGAGAATACGGTTTGTACCGTGAGAGATAGCATGCATAGCAGTCCCCAGCACATAGGTATAGAGTAGCTGGCCAAGAAAACTACCAGCCATCGCATAACGGTAGAGCGTTCCCATAATTATGCCGATAAGCAGAAACTTAAATATGCCCAACCATCCAAAAGAACCATACGCATCCGCATAACCGGAAATTGTAGTTCCGAGACTTTTCTTAAATCCAAACTTTTCAGCCAATACCTGGTTGGCCTCTCTTGCACTGATCCCGACATCCAGCATAAGGGAATTTTTAACACCCCGCCCGACAATCTGGGCCGGCACATAATTAAAGATCAGCTCATTCCAGTGAAAGGCACCATAGTCAAATGGAACATGCTGATCTTTATAGAGCGCGATACAATAAATATAGTTTTTAAACTCGTCTCCCGCCTCCCGAATATTATCAAGAGATACCGATGCATAGTCTGCATGAAGCAACTCATAAACACGTTCTCCCATGAGCACATTCTCATCTTTCATAATGCCGCGATAAACCCCAATCGCATTGATTACCAGAAGCCCGACCACTACCCCGACAATCAGAATAGTGCGAGGGATTACCACCCGGCGCACAAACCAGAGCCCCATCGCAACATAGGCAAACAGATTCATCATGGCCGAACGTCGTCCATGTACCAATGCGATGATCAACAGATACGTGAAACAGGGAACAATGAAAATTAGTTGGCGGATATCCATCCACTTCCGGCGGCTTAGGTAAATCAGCCAGAGGCAAATGAGCCCTATCTGATAAATGTTGGATAGAAAATGATATTTTACCGACACCCCGGACCACTGACCCTGAGAAGTCAATTCTTCCGGTAACATATGTAGCTTCCACTGAAAATACCACCCACAGATACAAAGCAAAGTTCCGGCCACAAAAAGCCGGTCTACTCGGAAGGGTGACATCAAAAAACAGTCCTGATAGATCTCCCGTTTTTTGGCCCATTCAAAACCGGCCCACAGCGAGGCCATGCATAAAGCTGCAAACAGCAACGCTACGGAAAAGGTTCCTTCTGGAAACTGATTCGACACCCGGTATCCGCCAACCGCCTGCGGAAAAAACCAACCCAACGCCAAGGTGCCGGCCCAAAAAGGGAATTCATATACCTTACCTTTTCGGGACAGCAAACAGCTTAAAACCATTGCAAGGATGACAAATCCATAGAGGAGCAGAGCAATCAATCTCATGACTCAAACCTATAGTTAAAATATTCGATATCTTCTGCAAAGCGCTCAGCAATCAGTTTGCGCGATTTATCGGTATACATTTCAGCATAGCCACAAGACGGGTGCTGCCGGCCAATACACGGGAGCGTCAAGTCTCCAAGATTCCAAACGCGACACAACTCTGAAAACTCCGAAGCAAGGTTTTCAAAGCGCAATACATGCTGAACCGCCGGAATTCCGCGTTCATTAATAATAAAATCAATCTGCCGACGGCGGTGCGCTAAAGTGTTATGATCTGATGGAGGCATGTCATACCAGCTTTCACAAAAGGACTCGAAAGTTACGGGAGTTAGATCCTGAACACCGATAAAATGGCGAAACGAGGAGAGCGCTCTATCCCAGGGATTCCGACATACTGCAAATATCCGGAGAGTCTTCAGATCTTGCTCAGGAATCAGATTGAGAAGGCGGATTTCCTGAAGCGTCAGATGCTGCGCACAGAGCGTAATATCCAGAGAGCCATGAAGGTGTTTACGAGCATCTGGGTTGGAACTTTTGCGCTGCAAAGAAGTGAAGGCGCGATTGATTAAACTTCGTTTCCCAAAAACGTTAAGCGCATGGCTACTAGCCATACCCAGTCCAACCTCGATCGATTTTCCGGCATTCTTTGGAATGTGAATGAAAAGAAGTTTTTTATCCGGTATGTAGGCCACCTAATGCTC
>DATCZD010000017.1:0-5146 GCA_036526075.1 Pontiella sp.
TACAAAGTGTATTTGTGAAGCCAAATTTCAGACCTTCGGTTGTGCAAGTGCAATTGCGTCTTCTTCGGCGCTCACTGAGATATTGATTGGAAAAACAGTTGAAGAAGCTGAGCAGATCACAAACGCGGATATCATTGAATACCTCGGAGAACTTCCAAAGCAAAAGGTGCATTGTTCTGTCATGGGCCGAGAGGCGCTGGAGGCAGCTATTTACAATTATCGCACAGGAAAAACGCTGGATCGCAAGATTGATGGAGAGGTGATCTGTCATTGCTTTGGCGCAACTGATAAAGAAATTGAAAAGGTGGCCCGAGAACAGAATCTAACTACGGCAGAAGAGATTACGGATGCCTGCAAGGCCGGCGGCGGATGCGGACACTGTATTCCGGAAATAGAAGAGATTATTAATCGTGTTGTCGGCGAAGAAACTGCCCTGATAGAAGAAAAGCCGAAGCTCACGCAACTGCAGAAAATTAAGCTGATCGAGGAAACGATTGATCGCCAAGTGCGACCAATTCTTCGTCGTGATGGCGGTGACCTTGAACTACATGATGTTGATGGTGACCGTGTTTGTGTGAAGTTTCTTGGGGCATGCGTTAGTTGCCCGGTTTCTTCTGTCACGCTTAAGGATGTGGTAGAAAACCAGCTTCGCGAGGCGGTTTCTAATGATATTGTAGTGGAGGCGGTTTAGTGAAGAACTCTGTTTATGTAGACAATAATGCAACCACAGCCCTTGCTCCTGAGGTTACTGAATCCATGCTTCCATATTTCACCGAACATTGGGGCAATCCATCGAGTATGCATGCCTTTGGTGGTGGAGTGAAAAAAGCAATCGATGCCGCTCGCGAAAAAGTGGCGGCTCTGATCGGAGCCGAACACCCGAATGAAATCATTTTTACGAGCTGTGGATCTGAATCTGATAATATGGCGATTCGTGGGGCAGTTGATGCAATGGGTGGTCATCCCCATGTCATCACCACCCGTGTTGAACATGCGGCCGTACTGGGCCCGTGTCACTATCTTGAGGACAAAGGGTTCCGCCTTTCTACACTGGATGTAGATGAAAAGGGAAACCTCGACCTGAATAAGGTGCGTGAGCTTGCAATGTCTGGTAAAAAGACCGTGGCATCGATCATGTGGGCTAATAATGAAACTGGTGTAATTTTTCCGATCCCTGAAATCGCTGCAATTGTGAAAGAGGGTGGAGGAATTTTTCATACAGATGCTGTGCAGGTTGCCGGTAAACTTCCGCTTTCTGTGAAGGATGTTCCTGTTGATCTTCTCGCGATTTCCGGCCATAAGCTACATGCCCCAAAGGGTATTGGCGCGCTGTATGTTCGTCGGGGAACCAAAGTAACTCCGCATATCATGGGAGGGCATCAGGAGCGTGGCCGTCGTGCCGGGACAGAAAACGTTCCATATATTGTCGGGCTGGGCAAAGCCTGTGAATTGGCTATGGCAAGCATGGAGCAAGATGCCGAACATGAGCGTAAGTTGCGCGATCGACTGGAAGAGGGTATTCTCGCGACCTGTAAAGGAGCTCGTGTAATTGGCGATCGAGAAAACCGTCTACCGAATACTGCCAATATTAGTTTCGAGTATGTTGAAGGTGAGGCTATTCTGCTGATGCTGGACGATGTGGGTATCTGTGCTTCGACCGGATCCGCCTGCGCATCCGGATCGTTGGAGCCATCGCATGTGCTTCGCGCAATGGATGTGCCGCGTTCATGCCTGCATGGTTCCATCCGGTTTAGTCTCAGCCGTTACAACACGGAAGAGGATGTAGATTATGTTCTGGAGCAGCTGCCGCGCATTATTGCCCGCCTGCGCGATTTATCGCCGTTTGTTCAGGACTAATATTCAGAGACAACGCTGATGATTAGGATTTCCAGTGAAATCTGTGAAATCTGTAGATTCTGTTATTTTCTCCTGCTATGTTCTCCATCCTCTAAGTGGAGATTTTAAATGATTCCCAAAGAATATATTTCCGATCTGCGTGTCTATGAGCCGGGGAAGCCGATTGAAGAGGTGGCCCGGGAACTCGGATTTGATGATGTAGCGGAAATCGTAAAAGTTGCTTCAAATGAAAATGAGCTGGGGCCATCGCCCTTGGCGGTTGAAGCCATGCAGGAAGCCATTGCAGAAATGCACCGCTATCCGGATGGCGGTGCATTTTACCTGAAACAGAAACTTGCCGGAAAATTAAATGTGGCTCCCGAAAACCTGCTGTTTGGTTGTGGTAGTAATGAGCTGATTGTGTTTCTTGGCCATGTTTTTCTGGAGCAGGGTACAAATCTGGTCATGGGCGCGGAAGCGTTCGCAGTTTATTTCCTCGTGTCCGCTCTCTATCAGGCTGAATGTATTCGTGTGCCGATGCCGGAGCATGTGCATGATCTGGACGCCCTGCTCGAAGCTATTACACCCGAAACGCGTCTGGTGGCCATCTGTAATCCCAATAATCCGACTGGCACCATGGTTTCGCCGGCAGCGATTGATGATTTTATTGAAAAACTTCCGGATCATGTAGTCGCTGTTTTTGATGAAGCTTATTTTGAAGTGATGCCGGATCACCTGAAGCCGGACGTGCTGAAGCACATTAGAGCCGGATGCGAAAATGTTATTGTATTGCGGACCTTCTCCAAGGCTTACGGTTTGGCAGGGCTGCGTATCGGCTATGCCGTGGCTCATCCCAAGCTGATTGGCCAGCTCAATAAAGTGCGGCAGCCGTTTAATGTAAACACCATGGCTCAGGCGGCCGCCGTGGCCGCGCTGGATGATGTAACCCATCTGGTTGAAACCCGTGAGATGGTTTTCAAGGGGATTGAGTTCTTTTCTGGAAAGCTTCCGCAGCTGGGTATTGAAGTGGTGCCGTCCGGCGCTAATTTTGTGCTTTGTAAAACAGGTCGGGGCCGTGAGGTCTTTCTCGAACTTCAGCGAAGAAAAATTATTGTTCGTCCCATGGACCCGTATGGTCTGCCCGATCATATCCGCATTACCATCGGTACGCCGGAGCAGAATCAGCAGGTCTTTGAGGCGCTGACGGATATTCTGGGGGTATAAAAAAAGGACTGAAACCTACGTTTCAGTCCTTGAAATGGTGGGCGATGACGGGCTCGAACCGCCGACCCTCTCGGTGTAAACGAGATGCTCTAGCCAACTGAGCTAATCGCCCATTTCCCTTAAAGGAGCGCACATCCTACTGATTCCATTTATGGAGTCAAGCCCCTTAATTCTTCGGGTTGATCCAAACTTCATCGCCATCGCCGGAAAGCTTGGCGGCGTGGCGTGCCAGAACAAAAAGGGTATCGGACAGTCGGTTAAAATAAGCTAGAAGAGTGTCATTAACAACCATGCTATCACGCAGGCTGACTAATCGTCTTTCAACTTTACGCGATGCGGTGCGGGCCAAATGAAGGTACGCGGATGTTTTTCCTCCAGCCGGAAGGATAAAGTTAGTTAGCGTAGGCAACCCTGCTTCCAGTTCATCAATCAGATTTTCCATCACGGTTATATTTGTTGTAGTGATAAATGGAAGGCGTTTGTCGTTGCCGACATTTGTGATTTCTGATCCGGCAATGATAAGCTGGCTCTGAAAGTTTTTGAGGATAGAATCAAGCTGTTCGTCGGTATTGGAGCTTCGGGCCACACCGATCAGAGAATTGCACTCATCAATGGTTCCGTTCACTTCAATCAGAGGGTCATTCTTAGGCACGCGGATGCCATCAAAACGTCCTGTTTCTCCTTTATCGCCCGTTTTGGTAAAAATCTTCGGCATATAGATCTCCTTGTTCAATAGGCCGTTTATAAAACAGGAGAGGGGTGTGGTCAAAGGCTCTTTCAGCTCTTGCAGTCTTTCGGATTCCAGAATTTACTGTCTGATTGGTCTGGTGAGGGGATGAAAGTCTCAGAGGTTTTCCCATCGTGAGGAGTGAATTGCTATTTGTATCTGCAAGGTGGGGGTAGTCCTAGTCTTTTTTCTTTTTCGCAATGGCCTGTCGGAGCAGTTTAAGTTCAGCCGGTCGGGCCGGACGCGATTCGCCGGGTTTCAGTTCATCCAGTTTGAGCGGTCCAATAGCAATGCGCATCAGGCGGAATACTTTTTTATCGAAATGTTCCATTAGGCGACGGATATGGCGATTTCTTCCTTCGCCGAGGGTGATGGTGTACTCTACGCCTTTGCGAGTGTGAATGCCTTCATCAATATCCAACACCCGAAGCGTTTCCCCGCCGTTGGCAATTCCGCGCTTAATTTTTTGAAGCTGGTAATGGCCGAGCGGCGTATCAATCCATACCTTATAGATCTTTTCTACATGATAGCGCGGGTGCATCAGGGAGTGAGCCAGATCTCCGTCGTTGGTTACAATAATCAGTCCCTCGCTCATAAAGTCGAGCCGGCCTACCGTGTAGACGCGTTCGGGGAGATCATCAAGCAGGTCGAGTACGGTGGTGCGCCCTTGAGGATCATCAGACGAGCAGATTACTTTTGGGGGTTTATTAAGCAGAAATGTAACGCAGGCTTCTTTGGCAACCGGTTGCCCATTGCAAGCCACATTATGGGTTCCGGGAACAACTTTGGTTCCCTGTTCTGTGACGGTTTTTCCATCAACTGAAACCCGGCCGGCTGTGATCAACTTTTCGCAAAACCGTCGGGATCCGAGTCCGCAATCGGCTAGGTATTTTTGAAGTCTGACTTCGTTTTGCATATTCTTTCCAATAAAAAAGCACTCCCGGCTGAGCCTGGAGTGCTTTGCAGATCAACCGAAACCTAATTAGGCGTCTGGCTTGGTTTTCGGCAGACCATGTGCACGGTCGCCATTTTGCCAACGGCCTTCGCCTTTCAGTTTCTCGATGCGCTCGAAACGCTTGAGAACATTGCGCTGTGTGCGGATTTTAGCCGCGCCTTTCAAACTGCTATGCATGGACATGATTGTTTCTCCGTCGTTGATTTCTCAAAAAATGATCGCGCAAGCTACCCCTAAATCCTTGTGTTGTCAAAGCCTAAGCCAATGTTTTTTAGGGTCGAGGGTCTTGCCAATTTTCTACGTCCTGTTAATTTCCGCGGATGACCAAATCAAACCCAGTCGGAAAAGGAAAGCGTGTAGCGATCGGAATGAGCGGGGGAACTGACAGTTCCGCAGCCGCAGCA
>DATCZD010000018.1:0-3107 GCA_036526075.1 Pontiella sp.
CATTTATCGAAACACTGGCCGCATTTGATACACTGATCCTGATCGATTACATGGACAGATTTAACTCCGCCGCTGATGCAATTAACCGGACAGACACGGGCGCAGGCGGTACAGCCGACACATTTATCTTCAACAACGGTGTAGGTCAGCAGATCTTTGCATTTTCCAGCCGGACACACTTTGTCGTTGATGTGCGCGAGATATTCATCCTCAAAGTATTTCATGGTAGACATAATCGGGTTTGGAGCCGTCTGGCCGAGCCCGCAGAGCGATGCTTTTCGCATAGCTTCTGCAAGATCCTTCAGTTTCTCTAAATCCTCGAGAGTACCCTGACCTTTGGAGATCTTGTCCAGTATGTTGTAGTTGGTCCGTCCGCCGATACGGCAGGGGGCACATTTTCCACAGGACTCATCAACTGAGAACTCAAGATAGAACTTGGTTACGTCAATCATGCAATCGTCTTCATCCATCACGATCATGCCACCGGAGCCCATCATTGAACCGATAGACTGAAGGCTTTCATAGTCGATCGGCGTATCTAGAAACTCTTCAGTGATCACGCCGCCGGAAGGTCCGCCGGTCTGAGCCGCTTTAAATTTCTTCCCGCCGATAATTCCGCCTCCGATATCATAAATAATTTCACGAAGAGTGGTTCCCATCGGAACTTCAATCAACCCGGAATTTTTAATTTTACCAGTTAGAGCAAATACCTTTGTGCCCTTAGTGTTGCTGGTTCCGATGCTGTTGAACCATTTTGCTCCCTTAAGGATGATTACCGGAATATTCGCCCAGGTTTCAACATTGTTGATTACAGTTGGCTTGCCCCATAGACCCTTAACAGCAGGGAAGGGGGGGCGTGGGATGGGCATGCCACGCTTGCCTTCAATCGAAGCGAGCAGGGCCGTCTCTTCTCCGCAGACAAACGCACCGGCACCAAGACGAAGCTCAATATCGAAGCTGAAGTCAGTTCCCATGATGTTGTTGCCGAGCAAGCCGTATTCACGCGCCTGATCAATAGCGTTGTTCAGTCGGTCAATTGCGAGCGGGTATTCTGCGCGGATGTAAATGTAGCCCTGAGAGGCCCCGACGGTTTTGCCCGCGATTGTCATAGCTTCTACTACAGAGTGCGGGTCACCTTCAGCAGTGGAGCGATCCATATAGGCACCTGGGTCACCCTCATCGGCATTACAGACGATATATTTTTGATCCGCTTCTGCGTTTTTGGTAAAGCCCCATTTAACGCCGGTCGGGAAGCCCGCTCCGCCACGACCGCGCAAACCGGCTTCCGTGAGTTCAGCAATGACCTCATCTTCGGTCATTTCAAGTACAACCTTTTCAAGTGCGGCATAACCGTCGCGCGCGATATATTCGTCGATGGAGTCCGGATCAATCACTCCGCAGTTTCTCAGAACAATACGCTTTTGCTTGCCGACAGTGGAGTCATCCTCGTTCAGGATATCTGCAGCCGGTTTTTCAAAGCTAAGGTCTGCAACCGGAGTTTTGTTGATCAGATGTTCTTTAACAATCTGGAGCGCCGCTTTTTCGTCCACATTGCCATAGATAGTGCTCTGTTCTCCAGGAAGTGCAACTTCAACGGTGGGCTCTGAGAAGCAGAGTCCCATGCAACCCGTTTGGCTGATTTCCGCAGTCAGGCCGTGTATTTCCAGCGATTCCTTAAATGCGTTGAGTGTTTTCAGTGCGCCGGCCGCAATTCCGCAACTGCCGGTTCCAACGATGATCCGAGTGTTTTCAGCGTTGTTTTTGGTCAGCTCTGCTTTTTTTGCTGTGCGCAGGTTTCGTAATTCGTCAAGTGTCATTTTAGCCATAACGTTCCCTACCTTGGTTTACTTAAAGTTATTTACCTTCGAACTGGTCGATGATTTTACCCATCTGCTTGGTGGTCACATCTCCGAAAACCTCTCCGTTTACCGTGAGAACCGGAGCGAGGCCGCAGCACCCTATGCAACGAACTGCTTCAACGGAAAATTCGCCGTCTTCTGTTACCGTGTTGAGTCCGACGCCTAAAATACGTTCGCATTCGTCGATCAAGTCTTGTCCACCTTTAAGATAGCAGGCGGTTCCCATACAGACCGCAATCTGATTTTTCCCGGGCTTCGACAGTTTAAAGAAGTGATAAAAAGTAATCACTCCCCAGATTTTAGCCACTGGCGTATCCAGTGCATCAGCCACTTCAAACGCGGCCTGGCGTGGGATGTAGCCGAATTCTTCCTGCACACGGTGCAGGACCATAATCAGGTTACCCGGCTTACCGATCCATTTTTCAATGAAAGCTTCGATTTCCGGTGTCAGCATCTTCTCTTTAGTTGCAGTCATGTTTTTCCTCCAAATTGGACGATATTAGTAGGATTTAGCCTGTTCTCAGGTTTTCCTCAATTCGAGTCGAGAGGAATATATACATGCTGTCGATTCGTAAATAAAAAAAATTAAAAATACGTTGTTTATACGTGGTTCAGGTAATATTAATGACAATATTAAGTTATATATGTCGTTAATATGATATTTGATAACAATAAATAAAGGTGTCATGTCATGAATTCAAATCAGGAAGTTATTCGCCGATTGTCAAAATACCGCAATGTAATGAGGAAAATGAAAGAGCTAGGCTTAGTTAAGGTTTTTTCAGATAATCTGGCCGATGCCATAGGAGTTTCTCCATCGCTGGTGCGTAAGGATTTCTCGATGTTTAACCTTACAGGAAACAAACGCGGCGGGTATCGGATTGATGACATTACCTCAAAACTAAATATTCTGTTAGGAAAGGATAAAAAACAGAAAATCATTATTATAGGTTGTGGAAAGCTTGGCCAGGCTCTGATGAATCATAACGGGTTTTCCCGTGTGGGCATTCGAGTGGTAGCGGGGTTTGACTCCGACTCAAAAATTCTTGCTCCCGATGCACCAATCCCGATTTTTCATATTAAAGACATAAAAGAGTTCATCACAAAAAACCAAATCCAGGTGGCAGCACTGACGTTGCCTGAGTTGGCTGCTCAGGAAATGGTGGATACACTGAAAAAAACCTGTGTCAAAGGGGTTATCAACTTTGCCCCGGTCTCTCTAAAAAGCTCTGATGACTTTCTTATACA
>DATCZD010000019.1:0-2345 GCA_036526075.1 Pontiella sp.
TAACTTACATCATCAAATTTAGGGTTAATCAAATATCAAATAGGGACGATAAATTATAATGAAAAAAATGATCAAAATTATGACTCTGGTTACAGCTATTTTTACAGGCATGTGTGCCTATGCCGTACAGGTTGGACTTCCTACTGAACGTCTGGCCCTTCCGAAACTCGAAGGAGAACATCTTATTTGCGTGTGGGACGAAACCGCACAGGATTGGCACACCACATTTTTCAGCTATGATCATACCGGCTCGCTCAACTTTAAGGTTCCGGATTTCGGAAAGTGGTATTGGGTTGGCGTTTGGAATGAAACCACCGGTGAATATGTATTCGGTAAATGGATCGGGCACTTCCCTGCGTCTTAAACCCAACTATACTAAAATGAACGGGCCCCGCATTGCGGGGCTTTATTTTTGCTAATCAATGCAGATAAAAAAAGCCCATCACATGGACGGGCTTTCTGCGAAACGTAACGGCTAATTACATAATTTCGCCGAGTTGCTTCATAAAGTTCCAACGTTTCTTTGCATCTTCTTCCGCAAGCTTGAAAAGTCCTTCAGCTTCATCAGGAGCAGTCTTCAGCAACGAAGTATAACGACGTTCATTACGAATGAAGGCCTGGAAGTCGCCAGTTGGATCTTTCGCTTCCCAGGTAAACGGCTTTTCATTCATCGGGTTGTAGCGATAGAGCGGCCAGTAACCACACTCAACAGCATTCTTGGCAATAGTCTGAGTCTTCATCATATCAATGCCATGCGCAATACACGGAGCGTACGCAATGATGATAGAAGGACCATTATAGTCAATAGCCTCCTGAATGGCTTTCTGCGTCTGCATACGGTTTGCACCCATAGAAATCTGGGCCACATAAACAGTGCCATAGCTCATACACATAAACCCAAGGTTTTTCTTTCCTGCACGCATGCCGGAGTTGGCAAACTTAGCAACCGCTCCAATAGGAGTAGACTTGGATGCCTGACCGCCGGTATTAGAGTAAACCTCCGTATCAACAACGAGAATATTTACATTTTTACCGGATGCTACAACGTGATCAAGTCCGCCGTAGCCGATATCATAAGCCCAACCATCGCCACCCAAGATCCATATGGATTTATCAACAAAGTAATCCTGCAGTTCGATAATCTTACGGATCACCGGGGCCGCTTCCTCTGTAGCTTCCGCCAGCGCTCCTGGAAGCAAAAGTTTAACGGCATTCTGTGCAGCAACAGCTTCGTCACCTAGTTCATTATCAACACAGATCTCAACAGCCTTTTCGAGAGCCGCCTTCAGGTCAACATTGGTCCCAATCTCAAGCAGTTTATCAACCGCCATACGAAGAAGCTCACGGTTCGTATCAACCGCCAGACGGAAGCCCATTCCGTATTCAGCATTGTCTTCGAAGAGCGAATTAGCCCAGGAAGGTCCGCGTCCATCCTTGCTGGTGCAATAAGGAACGGTCGGGAATGTACCTCCGTAGATTGAGGAACAACCCGTCGCATTTGCTACGATCATATGCTCACCACAAAGCTGAGTGACCAGCTTCACATACGGAGTTTCACCACAACCTGCACAGGCTCCAGAGAACTCGAACAGCGGTTTTTTAAATTGCAGGCCTTTAACGGTCGCCGGGTTGGCTCCATCCATTACATTATCTGGAAGCGCATCAAAGAAATAAGTGTTCTCAACTTCTCCGGCAGATTTTTCGGCCTCAAGCGTAGTGAATTCAAGAGCTTTGGTCTTCGCCGGGCAGGTTTCAACACAAACACCACAACCAGTACAATCCTCAACATATATCTGAAGTTTATACTCCAGATCTCTGTCGTTCTTTGTTTTGGACTTAACAGTAGTGAAGGTTTCCGGAGCATTTTCCAAATCAGCCGGAGCAATCTGCTTGGCACGAACAACTGCATGAGGACAAGCCATTACACACTGGTTGCACTGAATGCAGTTTTCGCTGATCCATTTCGGAACACGCGGACCAATACAACGCTTTTCAAGCTTAGAAGTAGCTGTCGGAATAACTCCGTCAAAGGTCATCTTCGAAACCGGAACATTGTCGCCCTTCTGCATCATAGTCGGAAGAATAACATCCTTCGCAAAGTCAGACGCTTCGTCCGAAATAAGGTCTGGAAGAACATAAGACTTCGTAATTTCTGTAGGCACATCCACCTTTTCGATGGCAGCAACAGCCGCATCAATCGCCTTCCAGTTCATTTCAACAATGTCCATACCCTTCATTTCAAAGGTCTTTTTAACATAGTCCTTAATGAGCTGAATGGCCTCTTCTTCCGGCATAACACCTGAGAGTTTAAAGTAGACCGTTTGCATCACTGTATTAATGCGGCC
>DATCZD010000020.1:0-7100 GCA_036526075.1 Pontiella sp.
GCACATGTTCCAGTACATGATTACAAATTACAGTATCAAACGACTCGTCTTCTATAGTCATGTTAGTAATGTCTAAGGACATCATTACGTTTGGATCAAGCAAGTCAGCTGTAAGGTATCCGTCCCCAACAAACTCTTTTAACTTTTGTTTTAGACAAAACTCTGGAGCCACATGAAGCATGCTCATTCCTGAAAAAAAAAGGTTCGGGGTTTTGTCAAAAAATAATGATAACAGCCGATGGCGTTCGAGCGAATCACAGGAAATGCAGCGCGCATCCCTGCGCCGATTTACTCCAGCAGTCAAAAATCTGGAATGTGATTTTCTGCAGATCGGACAAAATCTATCGGTTCCTCGATAAACGATTCCAAGCAGCAGTCCTTTCACTTTTCTAATTAGATTTTTAACCGGTTCTGGGAGGTTTCGAAGAAACCACTGAAACATCATACGGAGCTGCATCTGAATGTTTTTCTTGGTATCCATATATTACTCTCTTAGTAGATCCACTTATGCCTGAAGATTCGTGTCTTTCACTAAATACAGCGGGCGATTCTTGATTTCGTCGAAGACGCGGCGAATATATTGGCCGAGGATGCCCATACAGAGCATTTGGAGTCCAGAAACAAAGAAGATCGCCAGCGTGAGGTAAGTGGTGCCGGCATGGCTAGGGGAATGTCCCACTAGGTTCCATACGATCAAAAGGTAAACTGCTATGCCAAGTGACAGGGAACAGAGCAGACTACCTAAATAGAAAATGAAGCGCAGTGGAGTTCCGCTGAATGAAGTGATTGCATTCAGGGCTAACGCAATAGATTTAATCAGAGGATATTTGGTGACCCCAGCGTGGCGGGCATCACGAACATACTCAACGGTTGTTTGACTGAATCCAATCCATGATGCCAGTCCGCGCATATAGCGGTGTTGTTCCGGCATCGAATTCAGTGCATCTAGCGCCTTCCGATCAAGCAGACGAAAATCTCCGGCATCTACAGTCATTTGGACTTCAGTAATTTTACTCATGATACGGTAGAATACATGAGCCAGAAACTTCTTGAGTCCGGATTCTCCTTTCCGCTCTGATCGTACGGCATGAACGACTTCGTAGCCTTCTTTCCATTTTTTGATCAGGTCTTCAATAACCTCAGGTGGATCCTGAAGATCGGCGTCAATGATAACCGCGGCATCTCCGGTACAGAGGTGCATTCCGGCGGTAATGGCACGCTGGTGCCCGAAGTTTCGCGAAAGCTGGATAAACTTAACCGAGGGGTCTTGTTCTGCGGTTTGCTTTACCCACGGTAGACTGGTGTCAGTGCTGCCATCGTCAATGAATACAAACTCAATATCCTCTTCTAGGTTCTCAAAAACCTTTACGCAACGCTCATAGAGCAACGGCAAGTTTTCCCGTTCATTAAGGAAGGGTACGATAACCGATACCCGCATTTGTTTTAGATCTGTATTCATACACCCATAGTGAATGTTTGGAGGAGGGCATGCAATCTTTGCATTATCTGTTTTTTAGACGCATGAGGAGGTAAAACCCTCCACGGGCAAGTTCAAGAAGGATGCTTTTAAATGCTCCAAGTCGAACATCAGTGGGAGAGATCGTCTCAGGAAAGCGTTGCTGAAGTGATTTAAAAAACGATCGCATAGAACGAGACTGTGTGCCAAAGAGTTTCACGGAGGCCGAATCTGGCCAGACCCGGAAGGAGCTTAAGGTTTCATTGATATAGTAACGCTTTCCCTCTGCCAATAAACGCGACCAGTATTCTATATCGATGGAATACATATCGGCATCGGAAAATCCGTCGATACGCGCTTTTGTGGAATTACGAAACATAACCGAGGCAGGTTCGCCAATCGGGTTCGTTCCGGATCGCACAATCCGACGTAAACTTTCATCCGATGTTTTTTCTCCTGGAAGCTCTTTGGCACGACGGGTGGTGAGTATGTTGCCGGACGGGTCAATAATCTTTCGTCCACAGTGTACCAGTTCTACATTACGATGTGTATCCAGCACTTTGACCTGTTTTTCCAGACAGGTGGGTTCCAGTGTATCATCATGAGGGAGCAGTTTGCAGTAGGTTCCGTCCATTACCTCAAGGCATTGATTCCAGTTTTTAAAGAATCCGAGTCGCTCGGGGTTGAGTCTATAATGAACTCGAGGGTCATCAAAGGATTTGACGATGTCGGCTGAACGGTCTGTCGACTGATCATCAAGAACTGTGATCTTGAATTCCTCGAAGGTTTGGTTAAGTACCGACTCGATTGTTTCCCGAATATGGGATTCACAGTTATAGAGCGGAATGGCAATGCTAACTTTTGGAGAGTTTTTCATGCTGTTGCCAATACCGCATTGCGGTATTTAGGGTTGAGGTTAAAGTGATAGTTCATGAAGGCTGACGAGATGGTGTTAAGGGCGGTGAGTTGTGATCCGGACAGTCGGGTATTTATGGCGTGGGCAGGTTGATCTGCTTTTTGCCATGACTGCAGGATGGAAAGAATATCGGGGGGGCATGGAAGTGTTGGCAACTTTCGGGATTTTGCGCACGGTTGGCAGATGGTTCCGCCTTGCGATGCGCAAAAGCACAACTCGTTTTTTGCATGACAGAGGACGCAACTCCCAAGACTGGGGCTGTGGCCATGATGGGTGCAGAAGTAGAGTTCGGCCCACAGAAGAAACTGCGGATGTTGACCATGCTTTTCTGCTAAATCCAGTAGTTCTTCAAAAAGGTCGAATAATTCAGGGTGAGGAGCGTTCTCCGGTGTGGTTTTATTCAGGAGGGCTGTCAGATAGGACGCGGCCTGCATAGCTCGCCAGTTGGATCGGAATATTTTTCGGGAATGGAGCAGGGCACATTCTTTGGCTGTATAAAGAGCATCCATGCGTTTGGTGAAAAACAGAAGTTCGCTAGTGTCAAATAGACCGTATTCTCCCAGAAAAGGGCTCTTCGGTCTATATGCTCCCTTAAGCAAGGTCGAAACCTTCCCATGCTGTCGGGTCATCCAATGTACAATGCTCGATGTGCTAGAGTAGTGGAAGATCGAAAGCGGTATAGCTGTGGCGCGGACAATCATCAGATTTAGGCGAGGTGGGATGTGCCGATCATTAAAAGGGTAACCCCATAGTAAATAAGCAGGGCAAAAATATCATTGGATGCTGTTACAAATGGGCCGGAAGCAACCGCCGGGTCGATGCGTATCCGATCCAGTAATACCGGGACAAGTGCTCCGAATACGGCAGCAAAAGCCATGGCACTGAAGAGCGCAATCGCCACGGTAAAGGCCAGATAGGCCGGGGCAACGGAAGTTGAGCTGTCGTGTGCTATCACAAAATGGGCCCAAAGTCCGATCGTGGATCCACAGATAAGCCCCATCGAAGCTCCGGCAATAATTTCATGGGTGATGATTTTCATGATCTGACGGCTATGGCTGGCACCAAGTGCAATACCACGAATAATCAATGTGGATGATTGGATTCCAGTGTTTCCTCCCATAGCCATAATGATCGGAACAAAGAAACTAAGTGCAACAATTTCAGCCATACCTAAGTGGTTCATGAAGCTTTTCAGGATCAGGCTGCTCACAAATCCAGTACCTAGAGTAATCAGTAGCCAGGGAAGTCGGGCTTTACAAGCCTGTAGGGGAGAGGTGTCATCTAGCTCGGAATCATTTGAACCCGCTAGCTTGAAAATGTCTTCCGAGGCCTCCTCTTCAATGACATCTATAATATCATCGACTGTAATGCGGCCGACCACTTTATTTTTCCAGTCCAGAACAGGAAGAGAGCTGAGGTCATATTTTGTGGCCAGGCGTGCGACATATTCCTGATCGGCATCCGTATGGACTGCGATGGTGTCCTTTTCTGCAAGAACTTCCATTGTCTGATTGCGGTTGGTCTGCTTGAGCAATTCCCAGAGCTGAATTCTTCCGATCAATCGGGATTCATCGTCCACGACATAGGCATAATAAACTGGTTCATCGAGTTCGAGCATTCCAATATACTCTATGGCCTCCCCGGCGGTCATCGTGTTTGGGACGGCCACAAAGTCAGTGGTCATAATACCGCCAGCGGTATCTTCTTCATATCGTAGGAGTTCCCGGACATCCTCAGATTCCGTATGCTCCATGAGTTCAAGAATATCTTCTCGCTGTTCGTCCTCAAGTTCTCCCAAAAGATCGGCTGCATCGTCTGGAGCCATTTCTTCGACGATCTCGGAAATTTCCTCATCAGTCAGTTTATCAAGAATGTCGGCCTCGGTCTGGTCATCCAGTTCTGCAAGTACATCCGGCTTGATATTGTTATGAAGCTGCTCAAACAGCTTTTTATGCGCGCTGGTCGGAGCATGGTTAATAATCTCCGCAATATCGGCTGGATGTAGTTCTTCAAAAAACTTTGGGAGTTCCTCCCAGAGGCCTTCTTTAACGCAGAAATTAATCCGTTCTTTGATGCGGGGGATATCCGACATATGAAAGTTTTCCTGTTTTAAATTTTATTTTCCGGCACTGATCAATTCCACTTCAAATATGAGCCAGGAGTTTGGTGGTATTGGGCCGCTTCCGCGTTTTCCAAAGCCAAGCTCGGGCGGGATAATAAGAGTTCGTTTTTCGCCCTGTTTCATCATCATAACACCTTCATCCCATCCTGGAATAAGCCGATCTATTCCTGCCCGAATTTGAATCGGTTTTCCACGAAGGGCGGAACTCTCGAAGAGATGGCCGTTTAACAGCTTTCCGGTGTGGTGTATGCTGATAAGTTCTCCTTTTTCCGGCAAGGGGCCGTTGCCTTCTTCGGTAATGACATACATAAGCCCAGATTCTGTTTTCTGAGCGGTCGGGAACATTTTATCGAGCTTTTTAATCTGTTCGTGCGCGATTTTCTTTTCCCTTTCGATCGCCGCTTTCTCGTGGTTGGCAAGCAGAGATTTAAACGTCACCTCATCAGATTTAAAAGCCTTGGCTTTTTCTCCGATCCGGGTGATGGAAATTTTCTTAATTGTATCATGTTGAACGATCGCATTGACAATGTCCTGACCTTTTACGACATGGCCGAATATGGTGTGTCTTCCGTCCAACCACGGAGTTGCTTTATGGGTGATGAAAAACTGGCTTCCGTTGGTTCCCGGACCGGCATTGGCCATGGAAAGAATGCCTGGTCCCTTATGGGTGAGGGAAGGATCAATCTCATCTGGGAATTGGTAGCCTGGACCGCTCCGGCCGGTTCCTTCCGGGCAACCGCCTTGAATCATGAAGTCCGGAATTACGCGGTGAAAATTGAGTCCATCGTAATAAGGTACACCATTCGTCTGCTGGTTGTTACTAATAGTGCCCTCGGCCAGTCCGATAAAATTAGCAACTGTTATAGGCGTTTTTTCAAATTCAAGGGCGCAGGTGATAGTGCCTTTGGACGTGTATATATGAGCATAAATCCCTGGTTCCAAAGCGTTTTTTTCTGCGAAAGAAGAAACTGCAATCGCAAAGGCCAAGGCAAACAAGGTAGATGTTTTCATAATTACTTTCCTGCTAAAAGTTGATTATAGACGCAAAGAACCCTATCGGAGATAATTTCTTTTTTGAAGTCGGTATTTGTCTTAATAGACTGGATAGTTTTTCGGGTAGTTTTCTCCATGGGTACGCCTCCAGTGCTTATAGGACCAGAGCCAAAAATTTGGATGCTTCATGATTTGCTCAGAAATTTCATCCTCAATCTCTTGCGTTAGTTTAAGAACAATCTCCTCCATGTTTTCTTTTTTATCGAATATGGGTGGGGAGATAATTCGCGGAAAGAAAACCCGATAATGTCCTTTTTTCTGCGGAAGGCAGAAGCCGAGAAGAATTTTTGTTCCCGTTCGATAGGACAACGTTGCCGGTGCTGAGGAGACTGACATTGGCAATCCGAGGAAGTTAACCATGATACCGCCTTCCTTTGCGCTGGTATACTGATCCAGTACAAATGCCGCCTTGCCATTTTTTCTGAACCGGGAAATCAATGTTTTCAGTGCGCCCTTTTGTGGAATAATGGTTTGTCCCGTTCGCTCGCGTTGCTCGATAAGTATGCGGTCCACAGTCGGATTCTTGATCGTCGCTGCAATGCTTGCTAGATCCGCTCCCTGAAGCGCAACGGCCTGTCCGATGATTTCCCAGCTGCCCATATGTGCTGTAATGCAAACAGCAGCTTCGTCACTGAAAAGAAGCTCGGTGCCAGGACTGTTTTCTATCTCCACATATTTCGGAATGCGTTTTTCCGGATTCTTTGAAAACCAGAAAACATCCATCATGGTTTGGCAGAAGGTGGTAAAGGACGTTGCGAGAATAAGCTTCTTTTCTTTTTTTGACTTAGAATCTCCGAAAACCACATCTAGGTTTTTCATGCCATAGTGAGTCTCTGGAAGCGGCAGGATTGTAGCGAACCACCCGGCCAGCTTTGCAAAAACAACAACAGCATTCCGAGGAAGTAGCGGGACTACCCCTTTAAGTAAAAGGAAGCCACCCGTTTCGAACGGACGGCGCAATGCTCGTTTATTCTCTTTAGAAAGGCTCATAATAGAAGTTAAAATAAGTTGTTAAACTGTATCGACAAGAAACGTAAAGACCAATAGTTTTCGTGGTTCATATGAAACAGCTTAAACGGGAAGGAGTTATGTGATGAGGTATATTGTTTTTATGATCTTATTTGTCGGCCTTGTGAGCGGTTGCGCCACTTCACAGCCGGTTAGTGTAATGGAGCTGATTGCCGAACAAGAACTGGAAATTATAGCATCGCTTGAAAAAACCGAAGCTGCCGAAGAACAGGCTACCTTAGCTTTGAAGGCTTCGTCTAGCGGCGAGCAGGCAAAGCAACGTGGTGAAGGGTAATTTCATATAGGAAGAGGAGTATTTATATGATCTTAATGAAAACCTCCATGGGGGATATTAAGCTTGAGCTTAATGCAGAGAAGGCTCCCAAGACCGTAGCTAACTTCATGAAATATGTGGATGAAGGACATTATACAAATGTCATCTTTCACCGTGTTATTGATGGTTTCATGATTCAGGGTGGCGGATTTGATGTTAGCATGAACCAGAAAACAGCTCCACATACGGTCGAAAATGAAGCGGAAAACGG
>DATCZD010000021.1:0-6716 GCA_036526075.1 Pontiella sp.
TTTCTTCCAGATATTACTTCGGCACTGGGCGGACCGGCTAAAGCAATAAAGGCACTTTCTGTCATTCCGTTATGCAGGGTGGCTGCGGGTTCTGCTGAGCTATTCCCTGTGGCAAGGAGTGTCACAATCAGGATAAGAGCAAAGGTGGTAAGTGTTTTCATTATCTACTCCCTATTTTGGGGACATACTACAGAAAAACGGAGGTGTAGAAAAAGAAAAACCTCTTAAAAGACCTAGGCACCTGATGAATTATAGCTGAGTTACGGTTGGTCTGGTTGGGAAAAAAGCGGGTGAAAACTGTGCTTTACATGGGGTGGGGTGATCCGTATAGTCCCGCTCTTACTTTTGGAAAAGATAGATATAAATAAGGAGTCCACACAGATGGATCAGGCAGTAAAAGCTGAAATTAAAAACGAATTCAAACGCGGCGAGCAGGACACCGGTTCCGTTGAGGTTCAGGTCGCGCTGCTGTCCTCCCGCATCAAAGAATTGACTGAACACCTTAAAATTCACAAGAAAGATCACAGTTCGCGTCGCGGCCTCATTATGATGGTGAACAAGCGCCGTAAGTTGTTGTCTTATCTGCAGAAAAAAAACGACGCCCGCTACAAAGAACTGATCGCTAAGCTTGGTCTTCGTAAATAAGTCGTTTAATCGGATGTTCAACAATCCGTAAATCGTTTGTAAGCCCTTTATCACAAGTAAAGGGCTTGCTTCGTTTCTAAGAAACCCCGCCAACAGGGCGGGAAATTAACCAAGAAAGGTGCGCTCTTCAGAACAAAATTAAGCAAGGGCGCAATTTAAAGTATGAAGGGTACAACCAAAGTAGAGTTCGAAGTTGGTGGTAAGACCATGGCTTTCGAAACCGGACTGCTTGCCCGCCAGGCAGACGGAGCTGTTACCTGTGGAATTGGTGCAAACATCGTTTTTTCCGCAGTAACTTCCGCGAAAGAAGCTAAAGAAGGTGTGGATTTTTTCCCGCTTCAGGTTGAATATCGCGAAAAATTCTATGCCGCCGGTCGTTTTCCAGGAGGCTATATTAAGCGTGAGGCTCGGCCTTCTGAGAAGGAAATCCTAACCATGCGTGTTACTGATCGTCCGATTCGCACACTGTTTCCGGACAATTTCCATCGTGAAGTTCAGATCAACAACATGCTTATGAGCTGCGACGGTACGCTAGATACCGATATTCTCAGTGTTAACGCGGCTTCTGCTGCACTGACCCTGACTGATCTCCCGTTTAATGGCCCGATCGGTGCTGTCCGTATTGTTCGTAACGACGGGGAGTGGATTGTTAATCCGGATCATGATCAGTTGGCCGCTTCAGATATTGATCTGACATATTGCGGGTCTCGCGAAAAGGTAATGATGATCGAAGGTTCTGCTCAGGAGGTTCCGGAGGCTGAATTTATCGAAGCGATGAAAACTGCGCATGTTGAAGTGGTTAAAATTATTGATGGACAGCTCGAACTTCGCAAGGCCCTTGGTCTTCCAGAAAAAGTATATTCTCCGGAGCCTAAAGACACTACGATGCTGGATAAAGCTCGTGAACTGGCTGGGGAAGAGTTTAGAGAGCTAATGAAAATTGGTGCTAAGCTGGAGCGTCAGGACGCTGTTGCCGCCTTAAAAGAAAAGCTTAAACCGCAGATGGAAGAGCTGTTCGAAGAAATGACTGAGGATCAGTATTTCCACGTTTTTCACGATCTTGAAGTGGAAACCGTTCGTTTAAATGTGCTTGATGATAACACCCGTATTGGCGGGCGCGGCATGCTCGAGATTCGAGATCTCGACTGTCAGGTTGGTGTTCTTCCTCAACTGCACGGTTCTGCGATATTCGGTCGTGGCGAAACACAGACTCTGTGTACCGTAACACTTGGAACCACTAAAGAAACGCAACGTTTCGACGCGGTAACCGGTGGAGACGACGAAAAGAAATTTATTCTTCACTATAATTTCCCGCCATATTCGGTTGGTGAATGCGGGCGCCTTGGTATGACAAGTCGTCGTGAGATTGGACATGGAAACCTCGCTGAACGTTCTATAGCACCGGTTATGCCGGACGACTTCCCGTATACTGTGCGTGTGGTTTCTGAGGTAATGGGTTCCAACGGATCTTCTTCCATGGGCTCTGCCTGTGGTGGGTGTTTGGCGCTGATGGATGCGGGGGTCCCGCTGAAGGCTCCGGTGGCCGGTATTTCAGTTGGTCTGTTCACAGATGGTCAGGGCAAATCAATTGAAGTGATTGATATCCTTGGTATTGAGGATCACTGTGGTGATATGGACTTTAAGGTTGTCGGTACCCGCAAAGGAATCACCGGGTTTCAGGTTGATCTGAA
Source organism: Pontiella sp. (assembly GCA_036526075.1). Classification (GTDB taxonomy): domain Bacteria; phylum Verrucomicrobiota; class Kiritimatiellia; order Kiritimatiellales; family Pontiellaceae; genus Pontiella. Next base: position 2,337 of record DATCZD010000021.1, read on the forward strand.
AGTGCATGGGATGGATTGGGACCAAGTTACAGAGGCCTTTGAAATTGCACGTAAAGGCCGTTGCGATATTCTTGACCACATGGAGAGCGTAATTGCTTCTCCGCGTGAAGAGCTGGCAGCAACTGCGCCGCGTATCACGACCGTTAAGATTGATCCGGATAAGATCGGTGCACTGATTGGCCCGGGTGGTAAACATATTCGCGCTATTACGGATGGGACCGGCGCTCAGATTGATATCGAAGAGGATGGTACGGTTAATATTTTCGCTGTTGATGCTGAAGCAATGGAAGCTGCAATTCGTCAGGTGAATGCTTTGACCGCTGAAATCGAAATCGGAAAAACGTACGATGGTAAAGTTATCGCGGTGAAAGACTTCGGTGCATTTGTTGAATGTCTTCCGGGCAAAGAGGGCCTAGTGCATATCTCCGAGATGGCCAACGAACGAATCGACTCAGTTGATTCCATCTGTAAACCGGGTGATGCAATGCGCGTGAAGTGCATTGATATAGATAATCAAGGCCGTGTTCGTTTGAGCCGCAAGGCCGCCTTAAATGACGAGGTAGCTGAATAAGTATTCAGTTATCTAAAAACTATAAAAAAGGCGTCCTTTTTGTGACGCCTTTTTTGTTAATAGGAGTCTGGGGTGATACGTACTCAGCTATAGCTCACTTAATAGCTGCCTAAGGATTGCTGGTTGAAGAAGGTTGTGGGTTTGCAAGTGCTTTGGGCCAACAAAAAAGCCCCGGATTTTATCCGGGGCCATACTTGGTTTCTATCGAATTACTTCAGAATTCCTAGAGTCGTTTCGTTAAAATCCTTCAGTTTATCTACGGAGTCGAGACCAACCGTTTCAATCATCGCCTTGTTAAAAGCGTTTTCAACTATAGGCCGATATTTGTTTGCTTTAGTGATGTCGCCATCGATAGCCATCTTTTTGATTTCTTCACAGCATTGCAGGTACATTTTAACATCGGATAGCACTTTTTCTTTTTGTTGCTCGGTTAAGTTGAACTCTTTCCGAGCCTGTTCAGCAATATAGGCGGCCTTTCGGTCTAAAGAAATAGTAGCAGTTTTTACATCAGTATTTTCCTGAGAATTCCGTAAAGAGGGATCTTCGCTTTCTAGTTTTACAATATCAATCCAGAGGAGTTGGTCGTCTGCCCCCCCTTTCTTGTTTAGACGCAAAACAATGGGCATTCCATGTGCGGATGAGAGTTGATCGCCAGGTTCTAGAGTCAATTTTGATGTAGTCCATTCACTGGAAGAAATCCGGCTCTCATGATGCCCGCGTAGCCATGAAATATTGTTATCTGGCGTCCAGCAGGCGAGAGATAGATCGAGTGCCGTTGGATTGGTTATAGTTGTTTCTTCGCCATTCCTGTCGGTCAAGCGGGTGCGTACGGTGAGTGTATAGGTTTTATTTTCATCCCAATTTTTATCCAACAGCACAGTGCAATGACCAGCGCGAAGATTAACTGCAGCTCCTCCTTCTGAGTCCATGGGAGGAATGAATTTTGGTTCAGTACTGGCAACTGATGCTTTGTGCGCTGACCATGGTCGGTCACAAATCCATTGCCCACGATCGATTTTGTATAAATTATAAGCATGCTCCTTTGGAATCGCTATATGGGCTTTGTTGTTCAAATCGGAGCTGAAGTCATCAAAGAAGACGGTGTCTGAATAAGTTGCAGAAATAAGAGTGCTTGTCGTAATAAGAGTGTAAATAGCAGATCTCAGGTTCATGAATCTTTACCTTTTTTTAATTTATAACGTACGAATCAGTAAAACATCCAATATAAGCATTATTTATGCCGAAAAATATGTTAAATTAAACGATAAAATGAGAGGTGCGAGTTTGGCTTGCCTTGAATGGTCAGGGGTAGTACTTTTTCGGTCTCCGTTTTAAAAAGAGGAATAGCGGCGAGACGGTTCCCGGAGATATGTTGAAGGTCGGCGTCCGGATGACGAAATCGGGGGAACTCCGTCAGGGTCGGAAGGCAGCAGCGGTAAACCATGTTTTTCGGGTGTTTGGAACGGTCGGTTGGAGTATCACCGGGAACCCTTTCGCTGGTTTTCCTCATATCGTTTGGGTAGATCTTATGGCATACGAAGTTTTAGCACGAAAATGGCGTCCACAACAGTTTGAAGATGTGGTTGGGCAGAGTCATGTCACTAGGACGCTTACAAATGCAATTGAAACGGGTCGCGTGGCTCATGCCTATATGTTTGTCGGTTCTCGCGGAACCGGAAAAACGACTTCTGCCCGAATTCTCGCAAAAGCGTTGAATTGTGAACAGGGTTCCACGCCCCATCCGTGCGATGAGTGCGAATCATGCAAGGAGGTTATGGCGGGCAATAGCCTCGATGTAATCGAAATTGACGGGGCATCTAATAATGGGGTCGATCAGGTTCGTGATCTGCGCGATAATGCGCGTTACAGTCCGGCCCGTGGTCCTTATAAAATTTATATTATTGACGAAGTGCACATGCTTTCGACGGCAGCGTTCAATGCATTGTTGAAAACACTCGAAGAACCTCCGCCGCATGTAAAGTTCATCTTTGCGACGACCGATGTGCATAAAGTTTTGCCCACGATTCTTTCACGCTGTCAGCGATTTGATCTTCGCCGTATCTCCGTGCAGGATATTGTTGATCGTCTGCGCACGGGCTGCGAAGAGGAAGGTATTACTATTTCCGAGGATGCCTTGTTGGCCATTGCCCGCGGAGCCGAAGGAGGACTGCGTGATGCGGAGTCGGCTCTGGATCAGATTATCTCGTTCCGGGGGAAGGAGATTCAAGAAACTGATGTTCTTGCGGTGTTCGGTCTGGTTTCACGCCATGTACTCGAACATTTGACAGAGGCGATTTTGAAGTCAGATGTTCCCGCAATTATTAATACTATTATGGAGATGGATCGGGCTGGAAAAGATCTGCAACGCATTGTTATGGAATTGCTTGAGAATTTTCGTAACCTGTTGGTTGTGCTTTATGCTGGGACGGATGCCTCTGTCTTAGAGCTCCCAGAGTCTCAACTCCATTTTTATCAGAAGCAGGCTTCCGCTACAGAGGCTGGGCGTGTTTTACGTGTCATTGATGCCCTGGTGGAAACTGATGGCCGTATGCGCTATGCGCTGTCCAAGAAAACTCTGTTGGAAACCGGACTGATTAGGTGCTGCCGTGCTGCTGAAACGGTATCCATTAATGAACTTATCAAGCAGGTCGCTGATCTAAAAAAAAACTTTAAACTAAGCGATAGCGTAGCTCCGGATCCCGGGATGCTTCAAAAAAAAACGACTGACACGGACGAAGTCGGGTTGTTGCTGAAGCATTGGCACGATATTATCGATCAGGTCGGAAGGGCCGACCCGCTCTCCCGTCGCTATTTTCTGGATACGGCTCCTTTACGAACGGATGAAAGACATCTGGTGGTGGGTTTTGATCCGGAGTTTTCAGATGAAATTAAGCGGATAGATGACTCCAGGGCTAAATTGGCGCTGGCACGCGCGGTTAATCCTTATTTGGGACGAATGCTGTCAGTGTCCTATGAGTTACTGAAAGAGGATGATCGCCGGCCGCTTCCTGCTGATCGCCCTGTAACAAAGAAAAGTGATAAGGTTGAATTATCAGAAGAGACTGCTGGGGAGCATAAATGGTATGCAAATCCCGTCGTAAAAACCGTGGTCGAAGTTTTTAATGGGGAAATTATCGATATTCGCGAGTAGAGTTGTACGGGAATATACTGCTTTTGAAGAAGAATAAGAGTAAGGAACAGCTGATATGAATATGATGAAAATGATGAAGCAGGCTCAGGATCTGCAGAAAAGCATGAAAAAGAAGCAGGCTGAGCTCTCCAAGACAGAGGTCCAGTTTTCAGTTGGCGGAGGAATGGTTACTGCCGTGGCAACCTGCGACCTGAAGGTAAAGAGCATTAAAATTAACCCCGATGCGGTTGATCCGAATGATGTAGAGATGCTTGAAGATCTTGTTTTAGCTGCTGTAGATGGCGTGCTCAATACCGCTCAAGATACGATGTCCAAAGAGATGGGGCAGCTTACTGGAAGCATGGGTCTTCCTTCTGGTTTGGGTTTCTAATATCGTAGTTTTATATGCATCATTTAGTACCTCTAGATAACCTAGTTGCGGCCTTGAGCCGACTTCCGGGCATTGGTCGTCGAACGGCTGAACGTATGGCTATGATGCTTGTTTTGGATGACAAAGGATTAATGCGTATATTGGCCAATGCGCTTCTAGAGGCGGATGATGGCATTGCCAACTGCGAGCGGTGTGGTAATGTCACGCTCTCGGGTATAAATCCCTGTGAATTATGCATTCAGCATCGGAAGGATGCCCATATTCTTTGCGTGGTGGAATCTCCGTCTG
>DATCZD010000022.1:0-4729 GCA_036526075.1 Pontiella sp.
TTAACGACAGAGCAATCTGAGTTTCCTTGGTGTTGCGTTCAATATGAGCAGTTCGAGAATTTTCCATGTTAATTAATCCTACTTGGCCGGAACCAGGTTAAACGTATCCGGCGCAAAAATCTCCATCGGTTCATCCAAAGCGGCCGGACTATTAGTAGTCGAGCCCCACCCTTCGGCCTTAAGAGCTTCCACAGCTGCGTTTGCACTCTCAATCATCGCCTGATAATGCTTCATCATAGCTGACTCATAAAGCCGGTCGACTCTTACCAATTGATCGGCGACAGTGTTAAAATCCTTAACTGCAGTTCTTAATTCGTCCTGCAGGTTTGCAACTTTTACCATGTTTTCGGCACTCATCACCTTGGCCTGTTCGGCATAACCGTGACTCTTCTCTAATGCGTCCTCAATATGAGCCAGCCTTGAACGATCCTGCTCCAGCACCTTCGTCAATTCTTTAAGTACGGCACCGCTATTCTCTACCGACAACTCAAGTTGCCGAACAATTTTTTCCTGTTGCTCCGTCCGTTGAATAATTTTTCTATTGGAAGTATTGATCATTTCCTGGACTTTGGAAGATGTAGTACAACTAGCCAACAGCATCGCTAAACCTGATACAGCAACAAGTGATACTGACTTCATTATATTTCTCCTGATTTGTTACAGAAAACAAAGCTAGGTTCTTTATGGCCTTCGGTCAATCATGGAACCTAAACGGATTATACCTCGATGATTGCTATTTCCATCAATTCAACTAAATTTGCTCCAACGACTGATAAGAGATATGAAAAACGAATTTATCGTCCTTCCGAAATGGGTTACCAACCTCGCTTTATGGATCGGGCTCACTGCTGGAATTTCTGTGCGGCTCCTGATGATCCTCAACCGTTGGCATCCTGAGGCCGCCGTCATTGTCTGGCGCTTTGCCATGGCTAACTACAGCGTCTTTTTTCTCTACCGCTTTTTTATCGCGCGTCGAAGACGTAGCATTGTGGTACGCCATCAACTCATCGCAAAAATCAGGGCCGCAGAGGAGCTCGATGAAATCACACGTGAAGGCACGCTCTATATCCTGCGCTCCATAGTCAGGTCTAAAGAATTATTCAATTATGCCTTCATCTTCATCCTCAGCCTGCTCGCTCTCGCAATCGACTTCTGCTTATAATCCTGACGATTAGCAGTCATGGAAACAGAGAGATCGCGTGGTAATTCACCTGACTGATTTTATTACTCATACTTAAGCGTCTTAATCCGCATCGACATCCCTTTTGGAAGAAAAAGAGAAATGGCCGATGTAAGTCCAAGGAAAATGGCAGAGCCGATCAATGTCCACAGCACCCCACCCCACTGAAATAACAAGCCGGAAAAGAGTGTTCCTATCAAACGCCCCGCGGCATTAGCCATGTAGTAAAATCCCACATTAACAGCTGCTTTCTCGCCATCAGCATAATCAAGCACCAGAAAAGAGTGAACGCTCGAATTAAGCGCAAAGACTACTCCAAAGAGGAATAGTCCCCCCACAATGATTGTGCGCGGAGCAATATTTTGCGCAAAGAGCACCGCAATAAGACTCATTATACCGGTCAGAATCAGAGAAATAATCAGTGCCGATTTCCCGCTAGGCGCGTTCCCTTTGGTAAAAAGTGTCATTATCACAGGAGCAAAAGCCTGAACCGCTCCATAACCGATCACCCAAAACGCCATGAAGGTTCCTACCTGAGTAAAACTCCACGAAAATGTCGATGCCAGGAAAACGGGGATCGCCACTACAAACCATATATCGCGCGCTCCAAAAAGAAATACCCGGGCAGCAGAGAGAATCTTTATTTCTCTCTGCTGCTCAAAGAGTCCTTTTAATTTGCTCTTAGCGTTTACCGTTCCAATTTCCCGGGGAAGAAAACAAAGTGAGGTAAAAAGCGCAAAAACAATGATTCCCGAAAGAGTCCAAAGCGCAGAGTTAAAACCGAGCTTTTGAAGCAGAAATCCTCCTACAAAAAAACCGGCCCCTTTGATGGCATTTTTAGATCCGGTCAAAACTGAAACCCACTTAAACAACGAGGAGCTCTGATCTGCTGGAACGAGAAATTTAACTGCAGTTTTCGAACTCATCTTAGTGAGATCTTTGGCGATGCCTGAAAGCGCTTGAATCGCCATCACAAAAGGTATAGCCACAGCTGGGCTCCATTCATGATTCATCAGGGTTAGCCCAGTCAGAGCTAACGGCTGAATGGCTAGTCCCCATACTAATGTTGATTTCAAACCGAATCGGTGCGCTAGCCATCCACCGAAGAGATTGGTAACGATTCCGAAAAACTCATAAAAGAGAAATAGAAAAGCCAGTGTTACCGGCGAATAGCCGAGTTCATGGAAATAGAGGAGCACCAACATGCGTAGTGCCCCATCTGTCAGCATAAACGACCAATACGCTCCCGTTACAACGGCATATGAGCGCAGTTCTTTCATTAACCGAGTCTCGCAATTTTCTCACAAAAATCGGCCATACGGTTCACATAGCCCACTTCATTATCATACCATGCGAGAATTTTAACCTGCGTCCCGTCATTTACCATCGTTGAAGGTGCATCAATAATGGAGGAACGGATATCATCCTTGAAGTCCACGGATACCAGTGGACGCTCTTCGTAACCAAGAATACCTTTAAGATAGGTTTCCGAAGCCTCTTTTAGCAGTTCATTTACCTCATCTACCGTAGTATCTCGCGCCACCTCAAAAACACAGTCCGTAATGGAGGCATTAAGCAACGGGACGCGTACAGCCAATCCATTCAATTTCCCCGTCAACTCCGGATAAATCATGGTAATAGCCGTTGCCGATCCGGTGGTGGTGGGGATCAGAGATTGCGAACAGGCACGGGCACGGCGCAGATCCCGGTGAGGTGTGTCAATAATGGTCTGAGTGTTGGTTATATCGTGAATCGTGGTAATCAGGCCGTGCACAATTCCGAGTCTCTCCTTAATTACTTTCACCACCGGCGCAAGGCAATTGGTAGTGCAGGAAGCCGCTGTGATTAAATCGTGCTTATCTGGATTGTACTGATCATCATTGACGCCATAAACCACATTCAGCGCCCGTCCTTTTACCGGTGCCGAAACAAGTACTTTAGGCACGCCATGATCGTAGTACGGTTGGAGTGACTTTTCATCCTTAAACTGACCGGAACACTCCACCACAATATCAATCCCGTTGACATCGATCTCCGCCGGCGCGGAAGCATTGCTGAACCGGATATCTTGTCCTCTGACAGTGATTATATCTCCTGCAGTCTCAACTTCTCCATCACCCCACTTCCCGTGTACAGAGTCAAACTGAAGCAAGTGCGCTGATGCAGCGGCATCCCCTTTCAGTTCATTGATGGCGACAATGTCAAATTCAGCATTATTGAATGCCGCCCTGAAAAAGAGACGTCCCATTCTTCCAAAACCGTTGATCAATACTGTTTTCTTAGCCATGTTGCTCTCCAATCTTTAACGCGCTTCCGAATATCTTAATGCGCTGTTTAATTCATCAATAATAAAATCTATTCTTCCAGAGCTTCAGCAGCAGCTTCCCAGCTCGATTCAAGGGTCTTAATTTCCACCTGGATTTCAGCTAGACGGGAGTTTATGGCAGAAAAATCGGCATCGCGTTTTGATATCATTTCTTCCGCGAGCTCCGTCTGCTCATCAATCAGCGCCTCTATTTTAGATTCAATCTTTTTGAGCGCCTTTTCGGCCTCGCGTTGCTGAGCACGGGCTTTGCGGGCATCTTTACCTTTAGCCACGGGCCTATCTGAAATAACCTGAGAAGCTATGGCCGCTTCACTAGGCTTCAATCCAGAGGACGTTCGTAACTCAACCTTTTCCAGGTAATAGTCATAATTTCCGGGATAACGCGACAGACCGGATTCATCAATGGCAATAATCTGTTCCGCAATATTACGGACAAAGGTAACATCGTGGCTGACAACACAAAGCGCTCCTTTGTAATCATTCAAAGCGGATTCCAATGCTTCACGTCCATTAATATCAAGATGAGTAGTTGGTTCGTCGAGCAATAGAAAGTTTGGAGGATCGATAAAAAGACGTGCAAAGGCGAGGCGTATTTTTTCCCCTCCGCTGAGCACTGAACATGTTTTTTCCACCGCATCCCCGCTAAAACCAAAGCCGCCAAGTAAACTGCGCACCTGCGTTTCGCTAGCATCGGAGCCAGCTTCTTTGACAATGTGGAAAACGGATTTATCCGGTGGCATGGTTTCCGCGAAATCCTGAGATTGATATCCCACGACCACCTTATAGCCGAGAACGCGTTTCCCAGAACTCGGTTCAAGCTGGCCGGCCAACGTACGCAACAAGGTGGTCTTTCCCATGCCGTTATATCCCACCAATGCCACCTTTTCGCCGCGGTTAATGTTCAGGTTCAGATCCTTAAAAATCCATCGCTGCTGATCATATGTCACTCCAGCACTTTCCAACCGAATAATTTCATGTCCGCTATGCGGCGGCTCCGCAATTCGGATTTTAGAAAGGTTGGGTGTCTGCACTGGCGCCTCGATGGCCTCCATCTTTTCCAGCTGTTTAATCCGACTCTGCACCTGAGAGGCCTTAGTGCTCTTGGCCCGGAAACGTCGAACAAAACTTTCAATTCGTTCACGCTCACGATCCTGATTGCGTTTGGCGGCCATCTGATGCTCTTGCCGTGTCACACGCTCTTTTAAATAATAGTCGTACCCGCC
>DATCZD010000023.1:0-2190 GCA_036526075.1 Pontiella sp.
GATTATTTAGCTCAGCACGGTCCGGTTGGAGGGTCTATTTGGGTCCAAAAAGCGATTATAGATAATGCGGAGGCCGGACGGGTAAATGCTCAGGCTCTGCTGTCCGGAATTGAGAAGACTCGCGCATTTTTAAAAACAGCCGCTGAACTTAAGCTTACCTTTCCTGAAAAGGATATTTTGAATGTACGTGTGATAAATCTTACTGGACATAAGCTTCCGACAGGGTATATCGAAGGGCGCCGAATGTGGGTTCAGGTTAACTTTTTAAATGCAACAGGCGAAAGCATTCGTAAAATCGGTGAATATGGATGGGTTGAAGCGGAGATTTCCGGTCAAAAGATAAAAGCACGATCCCTTACGGATGCAGACCAAACCCGAGTTTATGAATGTCTTCCAGGGATGAGTGCCGAACGGGCCAGTGAATATGGGAAGGAGCCTGGGAAATCATTCCATTTTGTTCTCAATGATATAATCGTTAAAGACAGTCGCATTCCTCCCAAAGGGTTTAGCAACGAAGCCTTTGCTCAGCGGGGATGTGCTCCTGTGGGAGTATCCTATGATGATGGACAATATTGGGATGATGTTGAATTTGCTATTCCGGAAGGTTGTGCATCGGTCGAGGTTTCATTGATTTATGAGCCGGTTTCGATGGAATACATTAAGTTTCTCGTTGAAGAAAATCGAACCGATAATTCCGGGACAGTTCTTTTGAACGCATGGAAAAAAGTTAGAGATGAAACCTCCGCTGTTATTGCTACAGAAAAAGCTATCTTGGAATAAGTTGGATTCTGATTAATTTGAGAACTAATTGCACTTTGATCGCCATTGATGCTGTTTTATCGCAAGGAGCAATACTTTCTAGCTAAGTGCGCCCAAATCAGCATAACAATCGGGCTTGCTTGAATAGCCAAACGACCTCTTTTGAGAGGTATTACTTTTTGTGAAAAGCCGATTTTATTTTGCTAAATGTAAAAAAAACAGGCTGAAACAGAGGTTTCAGCCTTAAATATGGTGGACGATACAGAACTCGAATCTGTGACCTCTTGCATGTCAAGCAAGCGCTCTAACCAACTGAGCTAATCGTCCTTAAAAAGAGTCACGGAATATACGCCCGCCCATGAGGAGTGTCAACTCGGCCAAATAACTTTTTTCTCTCGGAAGAAACGGTTAACTAGGGGATCACTAGTGCACTGTTTTTAGACTTACAGTAGAAGCTGCTATGCTGTAAGTTTTTGAGGCATTTTTCGGAGAGGGAAACAGTTTTCTTAAGCTTGTTTTTTTGATGCCTTTACCAGGGCAAAAAATCGGTCTTCGAACTTTTCCCACAAGCTGTTTTCCTTGAGCATTTCGGCTAGATCATTGATACGGGATGGATCTCGGGAGGCCTCCAGAAAAGCCTGATCAACTCGGGCGTCTTGGGTCTGTCGCCGTGTCTGCTCCTGTTGGCGGAAATCCTGAATGTTGCCCTGAGCTGAGTGCTGAACCAGATCAACCATAAGTTTCATCAGACAGACCTGCCATGGATCATCTACACCGATAAGGATTGCGCTTAAAGGATCATCCAATGCGCCAACATCCGATTTGACGCGCTCGAGTACGTTCTCAAGGTTATCGGTAACAATATATTCCTTTAGTTCCTGTTTCTGAAGCGTGAATCCATATTGGAGAATGCGCAGGCTGTTGGCGTGCTTAGTCAGCCATTCTGCGTACTCCCTAGCCTCTGAGCCAAAGTCTTCCAGATCCATTTGTCCAAGGGAGTGTGGAGTAATAATGGAAGGTTTGAGTGCTTTTAGGTGTCCCTCACGCACACGTACTTTGCCGACGTTGTCCATTAGCTCGGAGATCATGTAATAATTTACAACCGTGTCTCCAAAAGTTTCTAATCGACTCGTAGGGGTTGTGATTAGTTCGGTGTTATTCACCGCATACCAGAAATCAAATTGGCGATCTTTATTCATAATAAAAAGGCAAAGGAGGATGCTTTACTTCATATCCTGTTCATTCGACTGATAGTCAGCAAACTTCATTGAGACGACCTTGGAGATTCCACGGGTTTGCATAGTCACTCCATAGATTACATCAGCTGCGGCAATGGTCTGCCGACTATGTGTGATGATAATAAACTGTGATGAGCTAAGAAAGCCTTTGAGCGCATCAACAAAACGATTAATATTAGCGTCGTCGAGCGCC
>DATCZD010000024.1:0-3216 GCA_036526075.1 Pontiella sp.
AGGACCGGCCAGAGGGCCCCTGCCAGCCTCATCAATTCCAGCTAAACGCAAAAAACCCGACGCCCAGGCTTTTTTTTCATAAAGCAGGACATCGGGCATTGAATCGCCTCGAGTAAAAATTAGACGCGACGCTCTTTAATTCGAGCTTTCTTTCCAGCCAGATCACGCAGGTAATAAAGCTTCGCACGACGAACCTTACCATGACGCTCGATTTCGATTTTATCAATATTCGGGCTGTTTAATGGAAAGATACGCTCAACACCTTCGCCATAAGAAACACGGCGAACCGTGATGGATTCCATAACACCGGAACCTTTGCGGGCTATTACTGTACCGGTATAAACCTGAATACGCTCTTTCTCACCTTCTTTAATCTTGTAGTGAACGCGGATGGTGTCACCGATAACGAAGTCGGGATGCTGATCCTGATTAGCGTTTTCCTGTCTGATTTTTTCAATCGTGTTCATAAAATTATCTCACTTCTGGATTTATTCAAAGAGCGCTAGATAATATCCAACTGCGTTCATCGGTCAAGCGTTGTTTTCGCCATTTTCGTTATTATCCAACAACAGGTCACTTCGGCGCTCTTTGGTGCGTTTCAAAGCCTGCTCTTGTCGCCATTGCGCGATTTTCCCGTGATCCCCAGTAAAGAGGATTTCAGGCACTTTCATACCTCGAAATTCCGGAGGACGGGTATATTGCGGATACTCCAATAGCCCCGATGAAAAAGATTCATCTTCAGTGGCCACTTCCCCTCCCCCCAAAACTCCCGGTCGCAGACGCGCAACCGCATCAACAACCACCGTTGCCGAAAGAACGCCATTAGTCAGCACAAAATCTCCAATAGAAATTTCTTCATCCACTAACCCTTCTCGAATCCGCTCGTCAACACCTTCATAGTGCCCGCAAATAAAAATAAGATGATTGTACTCATTCGCCAAACGACGTGCATCAGTCTGTTTAAAGGTTTTTCCGGAAGGAGTCATCAGAATCACATGGCTTTCCGATGTGAGAATCGACTCTACTGCAGCAAACATCGGTTCCGGCTTCATCACCATGCCCGGCCCTCCACCAAATGGACGGTCATCCGTTGTGTTGTGCTTATCCACAGTAAAATCCCTTGGATTAATAATGCGGAACTCAACCAACCCCGCCTCCGAAGCACGCTTCATTATACTCTCCTCGAGAAAACCTTTAAGCATTCCCGGGAACAACGTCACTACATCTATTCTAAGTACTTCACTCATCAATCAGAATTTTATACACTTTGCGCTACACAAAAAAAAGAGCGGCCAATGGCTCGCTCTTTCAACCGGATTTGCACAGAGGATTCTAATCTACCACTTCAAGCATGACTTTTCGTCCCTGCTTAGCAGCCATAGAACTAAGAATCGTACGCATGGCACCAACCGTCTTACCACTTTTCCCGATAATCTTACCAACGTCCTTTGCATTGCAACGCAACTCAAAGATGATAGTCTTATCGCCATCAACTTCAGTAATCTGCACCTCATTCGGCGCATCTACCAGTGACTTGGCAATGGTTTCAAGAATCTGCTTCATTGTTTAATTATTCAGCAGTTTCTTCGGCTTGCGCCTCTTCTGCTTCAATAGCAGCAACCGGAACTTCCTCTTCGGTTACCTCACCTGAAACAGCCTTTTCAACCGGAAGAGCTTCAGCCTTTTTGATCAGGCTTGCTGCAGTATCAGACGGTTGAGCCCCATTAGACAACCAATAGCTAACGCGGTCGAGATTTAGAGAAAAGTTATTACCTTCCTGCTTGGGATCGTACCAACCCAGAGTTTCGATAAAGCGACCGGTCGGCGCATAACGCGCGTCTTGGACGATTACACGGTAGAATGCGGCGTTACGGTTGCCCATTCTGCGAAGTCGAATCTTTACTGCCATAGTGTTATTTCTCCGTATAAAAAACCCCGTTTTCGGGGGTAAAGGGGCTACTTTGTAGTGAACTTCTTCAGGTGTCGCAACCTTTTTTCCATCTTTTTAAACTGCTTCGACATTTTTCCCATTTGCTCAAACCGCTTCAGCAACTGATTGACATCTGCTAGTTTGCGGCCGCAACCTGATGCTATACGCAATCGGCGACTTCGATCAATCTTCTTCGGATTGCGCCGTTCCCATGGCGTCATGCTCTGGATAATCGACTCAAACTTCTTCATTTCGAGATCCGAGGCTCGAGCAACCGCCTCCTTTTTCTTAGCGTCCATCTTTAGTGCATCGCCCGGCATCATATCGAAAAGACTGCTCATGGAACCTAATTTTTTCATTTGCTGGATCTGCGTCAGAAAATCTTCCAGATCGAGCTTATTTTTTTCCAGCTTTTCCTGCAATTTCAGGGCTTCTCTCTGATCAAAAACCCCCTGAGCCTTTTCCACAAAACTAACAACATCCCCCATTCCAAGAATGCGCGAAGCCATACGATCCGGATAAAATGGCTGAAGGTCCTCCATTTTCTCACCGAAACCGGCCATCAGAATTGGACATCCCGTTACCGCATAAACTGAAAGAGCAGCCCCGCCACGGGCATCGCCGTCAAGCTTGGTCAAAATCAATCCAGTTAAACCGACGGCATCCCGGAAGGCCTCGGCCACATTAACCGACTCCTGACCAATTGCCGCATCAAGTACCAGCACCCGGTTGTCTGGATCAACCTCTGCATTGAATTCTGTTAATTCCTGAATCAGGTCACCATCCACCTGAAAGCGGCCACCGGTATCATAAATAGCTATATCATATTTACCATCTTTCGCATATCGGGCCGCACGCTTACCCAGCTGAGGAACAGTCTCTCCGGGCTCCGGACCGATTACATCGCAGCCTACCTGCCCGGCCAAAACCATCAATTGCTCCACAGCGGCTGGACGGCGAATATCACAGGCTACGAGCAAAACCCGGTATCCAGCCTTTTTCCAACGATTTGCCAGCTTTCCGGATGATGTCGTTTTACCTGACCCATGCAACCCCATCATCATAATACTGGCCGGCTTTCCAGTTAGATTGAACTCCTTATGAGCGCCGCCAAAAAGTTCCACCAACTCATCGTTGACCCGCTTAACAATCTGCTGACCAGGGGTGACACTTCCCAGAACCGCTTCTCCCATGCAGGATTCCTTAACGCGTTTCACAAAGTCACGAACCACCTTGTAGTTGACATCTGCTTCCAACAGAGCAAGGCGAACCTCACGCATAGAGTC
>DATCZD010000025.1:0-2574 GCA_036526075.1 Pontiella sp.
CAGGATGAACCTTCAGGCCGGCTTTGCGCCACCGATCCATCTGTTCAAGAGTTTTGATGACCCAGTCATGCCGTAGATTATCCTCGTCAATCCAATGGGAAAAATCGTGGAACATGGGGTGCAGCAGATCCGTTTTTTCCAGCCAGTGGTAAACTTCCTTTGCGTGTCCGCAGAAAAACAGCTTCTGCACCTCTTCGTACATTCGTGAGGAGGATGCCTGGGCCAGCAGATCTTTATTCCGGCAGATGGAATCATAGGCGTTTTCTTCGATCCGGAATCCAAGGGTTCCGGCAAACCGCGCCGCACGCACCATACGGACAGGATCTTCAGTAAAGCGCTTGTCGGGGTCTCCGATGACCCGGATGAGTTTCTGTTCCAGGTCCTGCAGGCCGCCGGCATAGTCGATTACAGAAAAGTCGTCAATGTTGTAGAAGAGGGCATTAATAGTGAAATCCCGTCGCAGCGCGTCTTCTTCGGGGGTGCCGAAAATATTGTCACGCATAACCATGCCGGCTTCCCCGGTCCGGAAGGTATGCTCACAGTAATCCGCTTCATCTTCAGGAACAGGAGCTCGGAACGTCGAGGTTTCGATGACTTCTCCGCGGAAAAGAATGTGAGCAAGCCTGAAACGGCGACCCACCAGTCTGCAGTTGCGGAACATCTTACGCAGCTGCTCAGGAGTGGCGGAGGTTGCAATATCAAAATCCTTGGGATTGCGGTTAAGCAGAAGGTCGCGAACTCCGCCGCCGGCGAGATAGGCGGTATGCCCTTCATCTCTCAGTCGATAAAGGACTTTGAGCGCGGCTGAGCTGATATTCTTGCGGCTGACGTTGTGGTCGGCTCTTTTTAAAATAGTAGGTTCCATATGGGATCGCAGAATATTCCAAGCTTTGAGACGACGGAAGCAAAAAGCCACTGTCAGTAAACATTACGCTTC
Source organism: Pontiella sp. (assembly GCA_036526075.1). Classification (GTDB taxonomy): domain Bacteria; phylum Verrucomicrobiota; class Kiritimatiellia; order Kiritimatiellales; family Pontiellaceae; genus Pontiella. The sequence goes on from DATCZD010000025.1 coordinate 938, forward strand.
AGACCAATGATTAAACGTCGAGGTGCTCCTCGATCCAGCGGAGGATCGCATCAACGATTCGGGTTACCTCTTTATCAGTTAGTTCACGGCCTTTTTCATATCCGAAAAATTCTTCCAGGCTGATGCGATCGTTGCAGCCGCAGGCGTGCTGAGCGATGAATACAGGATGCCCCTTGGTGGGGGTCTGGCGACCATCATTTTTCGGATTGGCCGGAGCCAGGCGTTTATTGACAAAATCTGTGGCATGTAGGCGAAGGATATCCATGCCGCGCGAGGTGACATATTCCTTCTCCGGATCTCCGAGAGCAAACTTTTCCAAGCGGCCGTCAGTACTCAGCTTTGTCTTGAGTTCCGTCCAATCCTTATCTGATAACATAGCCACACAAAGCTCCTTGATCTGTTTTCAACCTCCCGCACAGTCTACGCATGAAACAGATGAATGGCAAGACCTGACTGATGGGATTGCCAACACCATGAAAACGAGATCGGGAGGCTGACGGTCAGGGATGGGAATATAATCCATGAATACGATGACATCAGACCTGATATAAAATTGGTGAGAGAGACCGATACGCTTAGGGTCAAGACGGAAGCCGGAGCCAAGGTGACGTGGACGACATGCTGCCGAGCGACCGTAAAGTCGTGCAGCCTAAAGATAGGAAATCTTATTGAGATAAGAAAAAACCCCGTCGAATGACGGGGTTTTCATCGATAGATCATCCTGATTTGAGTCAGGAAATCCGGTATCGATTAGGGATACATAGCAGCGGAAATAGCGGTGATGTTATTGGTGTAGTAACCAACCGTGTCGGCCGGCCAGGTTGCACTGGTAGCACCGACTGCCAGGTTGGCCCATCCGCCGTTAATGTATGCTTCAACGTCTGCCTGAGCAACTGCGTCAGCACCGTCCAGTGCGGCTTCCATGGCATACTGCTCAACAGCAGATACTACGATACGGGCATTGTTGTCCTTCGACTTGGCGATGGAATTAGCACGAGCCTTCGTGAAAGAAGGAATACCGATTGCAGCAAGCAGACCGATAATTGCAACAACGATCATGATTTCAACCAGAGTGAAACCTTTTTTATTCATTTTCTTCATTTTTATTCTCCAATTTAGGTTTAATGCATTTTTTTAGGTGTCTGTTTTGAGCTCTCCTCAATGATCGTTCAGACGGATGACTATTAAGCGGTAATCGTGCCAACATTTTTTTTGAGCGGTTTGGTTCATTCGCACTTCGCTCAAAAAACAGAAAATATAATTCTATAAATACTTGGTGTAGTGATAGATATGAAATTTATGCATCGGCTGTAAAAATAATTTTGGTCAGGGGTGAATTATTCGGCAGGAGGTCGAAAAGGGGCAGTTTTGAGAAGAAATGCGAGCCGAAAATAAGAACAGAAGAACGGCTTTTAGTAGAATCAAGCGCGTTTTAATCCCGGTAAAGGTCGAAATCAAATCCTTCCGTCGGCTCAATACTCCGCTCAAACGGGCAATAAATAGAATAAAAAACGCCCCGGAAAAAAGCCGGGACGTTTATCCAGTTGGAATCGCTTGCCTTATTCCGCCTGCTGTTCCTCTTCCGGAAGCTTCCGGTAGAGCGTTGCCAGGCTGATATCAAGCTCTTTGGCGGCCGC
>DATCZD010000026.1:0-2583 GCA_036526075.1 Pontiella sp.
AGACTCGGAAGTGGTTGCTATAGAAGATGCACCATCACTTGCTGAAACAATGTCCGCACTGGAAATCCAGTCGCCAGTGGAAGAAGTTCCGTCACTTGCTGAAACGATGTCCGCTCTGAATGTTGATGAGCCGGTTGTTCCTGCGGAAAATTTTGAGACCGTTGCAGCCGAACTTGTTATGGATGCTCCGGTAGAAGATCCTACAGCCGCTTTTGTGGATGAAGTTGGATTGAATCCAGCGGATGATCGAGGTGAGCTTACAACGGAAAATCTTATTTCTGTACGCTTGGATAAAGTGAGTTTGGAAGATGCGATTAACCTGTTTGCCCAGCTTTCCGGCGCGAATATTATTGTTCCTGAGCTGGCTGAAGCTGCTCCTATTTCTGTTAACCTCAAAGATGTAGAATGGCGCCCGGCGCTTCAGTCGATTCTCGATACCTACAACTATGAACTCTATCAGCGTGTGTCCGGATCAAATGTATATAGTGTACGTCGCCGTGCTGCTGATGCCCCAGAGCCGCAAGTAGTTGAAACCTTCCTGCTGAAGTATGCGACAGTACCGAATGTAGCGGCGTTGGTTCGTGAACTTCTCCCTGAGGATGCGAAGATCTCCGAATTTGCTTCCCGCAATATGCTGGTTGTGAAAAGCAGTGAATCCAGCCTTAGTGAAGTTCGGGCAGTGCTGGAAACGATTGATAAAGTGCGGCAGCAGGTGTACATCGAATCCAAATTCATGGAACTTAACGATGACGCCGTGAAAATGCTAGGTATTAACTGGGCCCTATTGCAGACAGATGAACAAGGAAATCACAAGGGTTATCAGGCTGGATTGGGAGACCTGAAGAAAACTAAAAGCAGAGGAGAAACCTATTCCCGTAGTGGCGGTCGATATTATGATGCGACCGGTTCTGAATTTGCATTCGGGCCTCAAGATGCTCTGTCTGAAGGACAGCTCTCTAATCCAAATGGGCCGGGTATTGATATTTGGAACGGTCTTACTCCCTCGATTTCCTCTGTAACAGGACTTGATAAATCTGAAGTCATAACCAGTGTTCTTGATGCAGATGATTTCAGAGTGATGCTGAGTGCCCTTGAAGACAATGCGGATATCAATATTGTTTCTAATCCAAAAATTATCGTGGCAAATGAAGAATCTGCCAACATTTCGATTGTGCGTAAAGAGCCGAACCTCAAACAGGAGCGCCAACAAACGGCTGGCGCGGCTGCGGGTGGTGCGATTGATAACACTACCTTTGAACTTGATCCTGATCGTCCGTTCTTTGAATACGGTGTGACGTTGGATGTGGTTCCATCGATCAATACAACAAGCAATATTACCATGAAGATCAAACCTGCGATTACCCGTTTTGTTCGGGATAAGCCAGCGGGTGAGGTTACCTATCCGATTTACGATGAGAAAAGTGTGGAAACAGTATTTAGTCTTGCCAGTGGGCAGACGGCTGCCATTGGCGGCTTAACTGAGGTGTCCGAAGGTGAAGAGGAAAAGAAGGTTCCGTTGCTTGGGGATATCCCTTATTTAGGCCGTCTCTTTTCCTGGAAAAGAACTACTCAGGGAATTCAGGAAACCGTTATTTTTGTGACGGTCGGATTGGCCAATACGCATCAGATTACGGAAGAAACCGGCATGCCATCCGATGCGGAGCTAGCCCGTCGTCGCGTTATCTCTGATAACAATAACAAACAGCTCCGTGCACGTAGCCGCTCTTACTTTATTGCCGGAGAGGGTGACCGGGTTGAAGATGCTAGGAAGATCATGGACCGGGTCGAGGAGCAACGTGTTGAGCAACGCCGTCTAGCGTTGGAGCGCGCACAGGAAAAAGCTGAAAAAGCATCGACGTAATTAAGCACCAGCAAGTATTTAGAGCCTAAAGTCCCGCCGCTACGGCGGGCGCATCTAAGGGAGTGTCGCCATGAAGAAGAATAAAGTAATTTGGGGCATCGGTGCAGTGCTCGCCTGTTTGGTGGGTACGGCATTGTTCACAGCAAACACTGGAGGGGTCAAATCTTCCAATGAAGTTGTGGACGAGATGGTTAAGACGGAGGAAGCGCGGGTGCCGTCAGTTGTACAGCAACCTCTGCATATAGACCATCAACTTCCCGATGTTCCGGCAGGAATAACTATATCGGGGTCGAATCTTCCTCTTTATTCTCAGAATGAAAAAATTCTGGATGAACGACAGTCCTCCGCCTCTCTCGATCAGTTCAGTCGAGTTGCTTTGATTGAAAAAGGAGGAAAATATCCTTATCGTCGCGTAGAAGAAACCTATCAACGGAATGCTGCATCAGGGCGTTTGGAACTGGCGTCTCGCACCGAAATGGCAGCGGATCATATTCTTGTTATTTTAAAAGATGGGGCCGATCTTTCCAAGCTTGAGGAGTTGAATCAAAAGCACGGATCCTCAATATTGAGAAAACTTACAGCTCCTAATACCTATATAGTTAAACTTGCAGAGGTTACTATTGATGCGGTTCCAAATGCGGTAAAGGCTTACAAAAAAGAGATTTCAACCATCAGTTATGCCGAGCCGGATTATGCTCGAACCATCTCGGCAACCGCTTCCA
>DATCZD010000027.1:0-3412 GCA_036526075.1 Pontiella sp.
GTTCTTATCTCAAGGAGCTGGAGGAACGGCATCAGGAATATTTGTGTTCCTGTCCTATCTATTCATCCCCCGCATCCCCAACATGCTGACTTATGAAGAGGGAGTCCGCGCTGGGGCACTAAAACTGATCTATTTTACAGCCCCCCACCTTGAACTTTTTGATATGCGGGTCAGAGTTATTCATAGTCTGGGATTACTTGATCTCAGAATATTTATTGCGACTGTTTTATACGGCATCTTACTAACAACAGCCTTCATGGGGATTGCATGGCTGATCTTCAGCAAGAAGCACTTTAAACGTGGAGAGCATGCGTGAGCACATCAAAGGCTATTGCCGCTATCCTGGGGATAGCCTTGATGGGAGCCTCTGCTATCACCTGCGGTGCATTTATCCTTTCAAATACAGAACAGCATTCATTCGCCTCTAAAACCACATCGATCTATATTCTTGGACCCGCACGAAAACTGCTAGCCCAAAGCCTTTACGGACGAGCAGGCACCTATTTCCACAAAGGAGCACCTAGGAAAAGAGAGGAGGCATTCACCAGCATTTTCCAAAAGTGGAAAAGAGAAATCAGCCCAGCACTACATGTTCATGCGCAAGGCAGCGAAATCGAAGAAACTCTTCCATGGCTTAGGTTAGCAACACAAAGCGATCCTCATAATCTAGAAATATACTTGGTCACAAGCTTTTGGCTTGCCGGAGAATGCGGGCGTCCTGACCTGGCCACCCAAGTTATCGAGGAAGCCTTAGAGAAAAATCCCGGCCGATATGAACTTTATTTAGAAAAAGGGCGCATGCATCTATCCAACTTCAACTATAAAAAAGCTTTGAATAGTATAGAAAAAGCACAACTGCTAATTGGTACGCATAAGGAAAGCGATCCTGATCAGGTTAAATTTGATCAACCATTTATTCTTGCAGTTCTCTCATATCTTTACGAAGGACTGGAACTGAATGCACAAGCAGAAGAGGCCACGCGACAACTTTTATCTATAAAACCCAGCCCCTTTTTTTACAGTCGGCTTCAGCAGCTTGAATACGGGCAACACAATCCCGAAAAGGCTCGGGCACGGTTGCATGAATTATTCTATAAAGAACACAACTGCGAGTTGGAAATACCAAATGATACATGCAGTCATGGGTGCGGAAACGACAACCACGATGACTGTGTTCAAGAAGAACCAGATCCCTGCCAGCATGAACATGGACCAGGGTGCTCCCATTAGCTGAAAAGCGGGATCCGTTCCGTGCACATATGGATCCAATCACGCCCTACTCCCATAAAGACCTGTAGGCGCGCGAGATATAAGCCACAATCTCAATTAAATACGGGCATAAAAGGCCTTTTTTTACCCATCCGAGACTTGTAAATTTTATTCAGATCATTTAACCTTCGGCTGTTGGGTAGAGAAAATGAAGTAAGTGAGGACAATACTGTGGCCAAAATATCAGATAAAGAATGGAGTGCGCTTAAGAAAAAACTTAGCGAAGACGGACGATTTGAGAAGTTCTCTCTGGGCGAAGCCGAACAGGAATACGTGACCTCTCGGGGAATGGATATCTTGCGGCTGCATGCAGCTGATTTCGTGAATAAACGCCTCGCCCCGGCCAACCCGAAAAATGACGGGCGACAGACACCCACCAAAGGACACCCCATATTCATTGCCCAGCATGCTTGCGGATGCAATGACCGCTCCAGCCTTGAAGAGTTTTTTGGCTATGAAATGGGCCGCTCCCTAACTCCCGATGAAGTTGAACGAATCGTCGATGTTATTCTCCTCTGGATTGATGAGCACCTCGATTCTTAACCCCACTTTGCCACTTCATAAAATCCACCTTAACCGTGGATTTTTTCTTTTTTAGAAACCCTCCTTGGAATACTCTGCGTCGCTTATGCAACCTACCCTCCTCAAAAGACCTGACCACTGTGTCAGCCGAAAAAATATCAGCTCTGCCGCCGTCAAAGTCCTTTACCGACTGAAGGATGAAGGCTTCACAGGTTATTTGGCAGGGGGAGGAGTCCGCGATCTTTTACTTAAACGAAACCCAAAAGACTTTGACGTAGTTACCGATGCCACACCGGACCAAATTCGAAAAATGTTCCGTAACTGCCGATTAGTGGGCCGGCGTTTTCGTCTGGCGCACATTCTTTTCCGCGGCGAAATTATCGAAACCGCCACATTCCGGGCCCCCGTTCCTGCGGAGGAAAACGACCACTCAGAACAAACCTTCAAGACCATCGATTCTGGAATGGTAATGCGTGATAATATTTTTGGAACGCCGGAAGAGGATGCTTTACGACGAGATTTCACCATTAACGCCCTCTTCTACAATATCGCCGACTTCTCTGTTATCGACTATGCCGGCGGATTGGAAGATCTTGAAAAAAAGATCATCCGCGTTATCGGCGACCCCGATAAGCGCTTTAGCGAAGATCCGGTGCGCATGATTCGCGCCGCCCGCTTTGCCGGAACCCTCGGATTTAAAATAGAGCCCACAGCCTTCGACTCCATCTGCCGAAACAAAGATCTGCTACGCCAAGCGTCTCCCTCTCGCATGTATGAAGAGGTCCAGAAGCTCTTTTTCTGTGGACATGCCAAAGAAGTTTTTCATTGGCTAGAGAAAACAGACCTGCTCCACCCCATGTTTCACAATTTCTCACACTGGATTGACGAAGATAAGTCTCGGCACGATTGGGTGATCCATACACTAGAGCAGATGGACCGCTGGCGACAGGCTGGGCTGAGTGTACACCCATCACTTCTTTTCGCGCTCCTATTTGGTGAATACCACGAATTCCTAATACAAAAATTGATTCAAGAGGGTCAAACGCCTCATGATGCAGCCCGCAATGCTGTTCATGGGCATCTTATCGGAATGTGTGAAAATGTTCGCGTTCCCAAAGCTGTGATCTATCAGGTTACAGATATCATGTGTAATCAGGATCGGTTTGAAAAAACAAAGGGGCGGCGCCCCCTGCGGTTTATGCAGAGTCGTAGCTTTCTTGACGCCTTTCTTTACTTTAAATTTTCAGCCAAAATACATAAGCGGAATCAGGAATTGCTCGACTTCTGGATTATCCAGCGAACACAAAAAACCCAGAAACTCCCGCCTCATAAAGAGCGAAAAAAGGCCGAATAACCCTTATTTCTCCGCTCCATTGACAAAACATTCGTAAAACACTCTTGTGAACGTCACAGGCAATTGATACATTTTTGTTCCATTATTGATGTCAAACATCATTGATGAAAACGAGGATGCAAAAATGAATCAAAGTGAAAAGGAACTTCAAGTTCTTTATAAAATCTCGCAGACCATCTCTGCCCGCCAACATAACATTTCAGGGCTTCTGAATGAGGTCCTCCAGATTATGGAAACCGACATGGAGGTCTCGCGCGGCACCCTTAC
>DATCZD010000028.1:0-3778 GCA_036526075.1 Pontiella sp.
TTGATCTTTCCCTGCCCAAACCCGCGCTTTTTATGAATCAGCAGCATCTGACCATTTTGAATCACAAATAACAGAGTTGCACAGGTAACCGGAATCCAGCTTTCCCAATCAATATTACGAACCAATGCTTTCATGCTGAGAATCAGGCGGGCTTACTTTTACTGCGAGAAATAAAGGGAAGTCCACAAATCAATGCGACTCACTTAATAGTGCATTGATCAGTTCGAAATCCTTCCCATAAAGATAGCAAGGAATCGCAATTGACAAAACACAGGCAAACTCGTCCGCATCAGGATCTTCAGCCTTAAGAGAGGATTGAACGCTAACATGGGATACGATTGCGGTTGGAACAACCTTCTTGACAGAGTTTAATAGATACGTGATACCTTCACGAGACGCGTTAAACTCCACCTTAATTAGGTAGGGAACCAAGGAGGGATAAACAAAATCTTTAATACGCCGGACATCCCAATTAACATCCATTCCATATGGAACCATTTCTCCTTCAACCGAAGTAGAAAGGCGCACACCCCCCAAGGACGAAAGCTCGGACATCTTTCCAACGCACCACTCGAGTTTACCATGCTCCGGAACAACCCATTCACCTAATAGGTCGAATACTCCCTGAATTTCCCCCGCAATTTTACTGACCTGCGCATCAATCTCCGCAGTTTTCTTAACCAGTGCTTTGCGCTCGGAAACAGTCTCTTGAATCCGATTTTCCTTTCGCTGCAGACTGAGTCCCATCAAAAGAACAGAAACTAACAAAATGGCATTTAGAATAAAGGTTGAAAGCAATGAGAGATGGGGGCTTAGTTGTTTCTTCATGGAGCTCTCCACATATATTCAGGACCCGGTTTTGCAGAGAGCGACCAAGTGGTTTCAAGCGGAGCACTTTCTTCGTACTTATTAGGATAGGTTACATGAAGTTCATATGATTCTGGAAAGATATCACTTAACTTATCTTTCCAGATATTCATCCGCCGTTCACCCTGCCCCTGCTCAATAGTCGATGTCGCATACAGATGTATTGAGCGCGCAAGCATCAATCCATAACGGAACTGGTCGGTCTGAACATCGGCAGGCAAGGGTTTAAATTGCGGAACCTGTAACTCCGAATAACTCTCCAACCGAATGCCCCACGGAACATTAGAAATGCCACGAAAACGACTGGAAATACCTCTGGAAGCAACAGACCATCCCTCCAATTCATGAGCTGTTGATACCGCATACATAGCGGTTTTCATTTTATCGCTAGCGGAGCTATACCATTGCTCAGCCCTTTTCAGCAAATCTAGCTCTTCATCAAGAAGCCGCTCCTTTGCTGAAAGAATAAAGATCATCAAAATAAAAGTCGGCATCAAGATAATAGAACAAAGAATCCCGACAAGCCGCCGTGTACGATACTTATCAGTCATTAGTTATGAAGTTCTTGAAGGGCCAGTGCTTCATCCCAGGTCAATTCTTTACGCGCCCTAGGCGTTTCGCTCAGTACTTTCGGTACCCCAGGCGGGTCAATGTCCAGGAACTGCTCGTCAAATGTCACAAAACGCTCAGGTGCCTTAAAATACCACCCATACCCGATTGTGTGGTTACTTTCCCTCGCATCCCATAACAGACAATAGGAGCCTTTATATCTAAATTTCTTATTGCCATCACCCCAGTGCTCTGAGAAACGAATTAGATTCTGTGCACCAGCACCGGAAATCCTCCACGTACCCGCCAGTTCTTTCAGTACCTTTCTGGCTTCAACACTTATATCGCCAGACAGAATAGCTGTGTTGATATAGGTATCCTTAGCATTAGGCCTTTTACCAGGAGCAATATTATTAGTATCTGCTAAATTATATGGAGAAGTCGCGTCGTAGTCCTCCCAATTCACTGATAACACAGTGAGATTATCCGCCATTACCATCGTGGAGTAATTTTCCGGATTGATTACATTAAAATCACCTTCGAGGTACAGTCCTCGGTGTGTTGCAATAGACAACCCTCCATTCACAGCATCTGAAAGGTCTTGCCCGTTTCGCAAACGAACCACTGGCTTGGCTCCAGTACCCTCAGCCCAACCACCAGACACATCAGGATCTTCAACTTCGATATACATCAAATCGGCATTCCCATAAAACCCGGAATAAGCAAGTAGTCGGTCCATATAAACATCAACTACAGCCATATTCTGAAGTTCGGCCGTCTCTCCATTAAACGTGTTAGGGTGCTGTCTCGGGTCATAAAGTCTACTATGATGAATCCCAACAAAATCAACCAATGGATCGGGGCCAGTAACAAGTGGCAACTCTGCTGCATAAACCGGCGTTGGATCATAAAGCCCTTCGCCCGAAACAACTTTTGGCACCTTTCCGCGTAACGGAACATAGTCCTTTGCAGAAGCTCCATTATGTGTAATCTCCACTAGGCCATCGGATTTTACCTTCACATATACCCCTCTATCTCCTGGGACCTGTACACGTTCTGAAAAATAAACCGATTTGCGCAACGGTTCCACTCCCGGCCGAGGAAGACAAACAATTACATGACTGTTGGTGCCGGATGTATCTCCAGGCACCGCCTTCTCTTGGACGCCATGCGCTTTATCCATCACCTGTCGCATCCACCGATCAACAGATTTATTAACCCACTCATCCCCTGAATGGTTATGATCGATAATAGAGCCGTCAAAAAAACTTCTAGATACGCCGTCAGCATCAACAATCAAAGTCTGCTGAGCTTCCCACTCGCGCTCTTCTAGAGTAGCCTTTGTACCTTTCTGATCGATAAAAATACCTCCAGAAGCTGTTAGGGTGTCATTAAAGGATAAATATTCTCCCGCTTTCGGAGATGCATTAAGAAATATATCTCCGTTCGCATGAACAGGCCCTTCAACAGTCATACCATAAGCAGGGGAAAGATCCAAATCGTCAAAGGAGAACATAGCATAACGGAGAAATGGCTCCATGGTTCCCTGCATTATCTGAGAGAGCGCCATGGTCGTTCCTGTAACTTTATTGCTATATCCAACGGCCATAATAGCGGGCTGAGTTTCTACTGAACGCTCAGCCAAGCCGCGTCCCTTACCTTTACCTGAAACGGTACCACCGTGTTCTACAGCGAGTACACTAACTTCCAGGCTATAATCACCAACGCCTCCAGGATTCCACTCGGTTCCTACGTTAGGGACTGGCTCAAGCGCTTTAAGCTTCGCATCATATTCCGCCTTAGCAAGTCCAATTCCGTTCTCTCTCATAAGTTCGGCAACTTGGTCTCTGAGAAACTTCAGAGCATTATCTGTATGAATCCGAGCAACATGCTTATCTATTTGGTGCTCTACAAGCCTTGCCGAGTGGATTGCTAAATATAAATAAGAACTAGTGACTATAATCGACACAAGAATTACCGACAAAAGTGTCATCATGACACTTCCGGAGCGAGAAGAATTATTCTTGCTGGCCTTATTTACAATCTCATTATTTTTCATTGTAGGTCTCCTCTAAATCTCATTAAGGAAGCAACTCTGTTGCGCCATCTTGCTTAGGTGAAGCAGTAAGTTCAGAATACGTGCCTTTATTACCCGTTCCACCTGCTAAAAAGCGGCACTGCACTGCAATATCAGCTCCTGTTGTGGAAAGAGAAAATACAGGCAGATTCGTCAGGGCCGTGTCGATGGGATAGATATCATTGCCAATATACATCGTTCTTCCCTCACGATTTGTAAACTTCATCTTTTTAGTGTCTTCAATATACTGAAAAACTACACTCCCAAACTGCTTGTCGGATTCAC
>DATCZD010000029.1:0-3352 GCA_036526075.1 Pontiella sp.
TTCCATAGAGCACTTCCGGACCCCAGTTTTTGATTAGCAAAAGCTCTTCCACGCTGTCGAGGGGGGCATTCTTAACTGGATAGCCGCGCTTTTGATAAAATTCATCGTCAGACTCCGCTCCGTTCAGTCCATGTAGGTCTCCTTCGTCAATCCAGTCAGTTAGGCAATCAATCATAGTGTCCCAGTCCGTGGAGGAAATATTAGCCATTTCAAAAATATCCATCCATTGCTCGCGGGTAAGTAGATTCACATTTCGTCTATTTTCAGCCGAAGCAACAGTAATGTGGAATGCACTCCCATCCTCCATTTGTACAGTCGAAGTGCTGGAAAGTCCGTTCTTGATATGCAGGGCTGCCAGCATAAACTCTTTCTCGGATTCATCGTCCATATCTTCGATTTCGATAGCTTTAGCCTTTTGCTGATTGTCGAGTAGGGCACGGGCGTATTCCATTCCGGAACGGGCCATCATTTCTGCCCTAAACTTTTTTCGCTTATGCGAAACCAGAACCGCTTCCAATTGTACTTCAAAAGCAAACGAGCTTACAATAAGCGATAGGATGATCAGAACCCAGAGTGCTACGAGCAGGGCTGCACCTTTTTTCGGTTTAAGATGGCTCTTTCTATAGTTCATAACTTTAGGTGAATGGCTTTTTGGGCTCCTCCGCGACCTTCAGAGGATGAACCGCCTTTCATTGAAGGGCCGCTCAGGTTGTCTTTAACTGACATAAAAACAGGGATTTCCAACATGCGCTGAAATTCGATCGGGTCTTCATATTCATCGTTTGATGCAGAGTAGAGCGTTATCAGGATCCGTTCTGGAATAGAGTTTTTTTCTTCCCATTCGTCTGTCCAATCTTCGTTTTCCTCATCCCAGATAAGGATTTCCATTCCTTGAATACCACGGGTAGCCAGCAACGGTTCTGCATCATAGTCATCCTCAAACTCTTCATCCTCATTGCTACTGGCGACAGCAGGCATAGCCATAACAAAAAGAGCGGGGTCGCCATCATCGTCATCAATGAAAACTTTCAGCCGATGGGGGCCAGATGAGAATGGGGAGCTGGGCGGAAGAAAGGCTCCGCTGGCAGTTACAAAGCTGACGGTATCTGCGGGTAAACCATCAATGGTATCTTTTTCAAGGATGAATGCGTAGACTTTTCGAGGGTTGTTGAAGTAAATGGTGGAGTTTAGAGCAGAAACCAACTGGGTCATAGCAAAGTCGGCGTGCTTGATGCCATCAAGAATCTCGGTGCCGCGTTTCCAACCTCGCATCGTTCCGTTGTAGGCCTGAAAGGCAATCGATAGAGAAATGGTCATAATTACCATGGCGATAATCACCTCTAACAGGGTAAACCCATTGGAAGTTGTAAGTTTCTCACCTACGGAGCGACTATGCTGGTCAGGTGACTCTGGCTGTTTCCGCTTCAAATTTTCCTCGTTACACTTTCTGCATCGGGAGCATACTTATAGGTCGTGATTTCTTCAAAGGTATCGCGGCCTCTTGATGACCATTGAATACGGACCGTGACCAGAAACAATCCCGGTTGCTCTTCTTCATCGACAGCAATAATTTTACGGAACCAAGTATAGCCGGGAAAATCTTCAAACTCGCCGGACTCAGAAATCTCTTCTATATTTTCTCGAGTAATTGGAAATTCAATATCAACTTTTCCAACTAGAGAGCGGGCGATTTCAAGGTTTCGTGCAGTGCGTACAACAGACAGGCAACGGGCCATGCTCAACATGATAGCTGACACTCCGATACTTAGGATAATCATCGCAATGAGAACCTCAATGAGGGTCAGACCTTTTTTAGCTATCGTTGAATGTTTCATAACTTGAAAGAGAGAATTCCAGTTCATGTGTTCGAAATAAAGACAAACATGTCCCGCTTTTTATCCGGAAGGGGGTGAGGATCCTCACAAACACTAGTTAAAGGAAAATCACGGATCTAATAACCTTGACTCAAAGGGTGGTTTTCCAATGATTGAGGGTTTTAGCGATTCCAAATAGGTGGGAAAGGAGTGCGTCATGCTTGCAGGTGGGGGTATCATTAAATCGGCTATGTCAAAGCGCGGATTCCGGCACCGCCGTTCAGAGGATCAGTTTACGATTCAAGGCGAGTATGCCCGTTGTCTACAGTATGTTTACTCAAGGGAACGTCAGACCAAAAAGGGGCTAGTGATTGATTTGGTTTATTTTTCAGTGGATATTGTTGCTGAAAAGCTGGTGATTGGCCTTTATCGAGAAAACCCGACCATTGAAAATGGAGTCTATATTAATACCTCGCGCGTATTGAGCTTGTTGAAGTTCAATTCCGAAAATATTGGAAGAGAACTTGATATTTTGATTACGCCGTTAAGGGATGAATTTAAATAAGGAGATAAAACCCATGAATTATGAACAACTCTTTGCCGATCGAATCGGTGGAACGCAGTTCGGCAAATCAACCGAAATCTATAAGTTTGAAAAAATCAAACGCGCTAAAGCCAAGGCCCGCGAACTTCATTCGGACCTAGAAATCCTGGACTTTGGTGTCGGTGAGCCGGATCAGATGGCTCCCGTTCCGATTCGAGAAGCCTTGAAGTTAGAGTGTGATAAACCTGAAAATCGTGGCTATGCTGACAATGGTGGTCCAGACTTTAAAAAAGCCGCCGCTCAATACATGAAAGATTTTTTTGGTGTAGAGCTCGACCCGTCTACTGAAATTAACCATAGCATCGGAACCAAGCCGGCTCTGGCAATGCTTCCGCTCGCCTTTGTAAATCCGAGCGATGTGGTGTTTCAGACGGTTCCGGGGTACCCGGTCATGGCGACTCATTCCAAATATCTCGGCGCTGAAGTAATTGATATTCCTCTATTAGAAGAAAACGCATTCCTTCCGGATTTATCTCAGATTGATCCGGAGTTGGCGGATCGCTGTAAACTTTTCTATATTAACTATCCAAATAACCCGACCGGCGCAGTTGCGACGCCGGAGTTCTATGACGAGTTGATTACTTTTGCAAAGAAGCATAACATTCTGATTGTGCAGGATGCACCGTATTCCACGCTAGTTTATGATAGCGATCGCACTTCACTCCTACAACGTCCTGGGGCAAAGGATTGTTGTCTAGAGCTGCACTCCATGTCCAAGGCTTACAATATGACCGGTTGGCGTTTAGCTTTCTTTTGTGGTGCAGAGTGGGCGGTTAATGCATTGGCCACCATTAAGGATAATTGCGATAGTGGGCAGTTTCTTGCTATTCAGAAAGCGGCCTGTGCAGGCATTGCCGACATCAGCTTGGCTAATGGTATTCGCGATCACTACGAAAAGCGTCTTCGCAAGATGGTGGAGGTTCTGAAAGACGTT
>DATCZD010000030.1:0-7174 GCA_036526075.1 Pontiella sp.
CCTCCCACCCAAATAATACAATATTAGTATTATTATAGTCATATAAGGAGTTATAAAGATGAAGCAACTATTTTTCTTCCTGATCCCTCTCTCATTGTCGCTTTCTGCCTTTTGCCGGAGACGCTTTCCTGCGCATCCAAAGTGACTCCGAAAACTCCGGAGCCGCCATATTTATTAACAGGGTTTTTACGCTGGACGTCGCCAAAGATAACGAGAAGCTGCCAATCGTCGCTATCAGCAACAGGTTAACGCCAATAACAATCTAAATACGTCCCCCAGCTACAATAATACCCCGCCACCATCTAAATCCGTACGTAAACCTCTGCTCCATATGAGAGCTCCATCCGGAACAGACGGGGAAGAGTATTACATTGCAGAAATCGAAGGAATTCAGTTTTTCCAGCGAGTACGCAAGATCAACGCATTTGGTGATCGATCTGTAGAATTAACCTGGAAGATCGTTAACACCACCGGCTCCCCTTATTGGTACGAGCTGAAGGAAAGTCCTGCATCACCCGGGGTAAAGTCGTACGAGTGGGGAGGCGGAACCATCCAACCCGGGGCAACGAAGAAAACGGACTTATGGGGAGGAATGTCTTATCCTGAAGGCACGGCCAACTGGAACTTTGAGGCCTCTGTACGAAGAAAATAGCACACGGATGTTAGTCAGAGTCAGCCTAAAGATTTCTAATCATTCCCCTTCAACCGGCGGCTTTGGCCCTGCGTTGATCGATAAAAACGGCTAAGCTTCCGGTCCTGATCTTTCTTCTCAATAGCAGACTGCTCATGAAAAGCCGCTTCCTTCATCAAACGGACATAGTTATTATACCGGGCCCCTGAAATTTCGCCCCGTTCCACCGCAGCGGCAACAGCACAGCCCTTGGTATTTACATGAGAGCAATCGTTAAACTTGCACTGAAAAGATAGCGCCAAAATATCGTCAAAGGTCTCTTCAATCCCCTCATTCACATCCATATTGCCGAGTTCCCTCATACCGGGGGTATCGACCACATGGGCACCACCATCTAACGTAATCAGCTCGCGCCAAGTGGTTGAATGTACACCCTTTCCATCCGATTCACGGACAGGGAGCGTGAATAGATAATCCTCTTCACCAATCAGACTGTTGAGCAGTGACGTTTTTCCGACACCGGAAATCCCAATAACACAATAGGTTTTTTCAGGCTCGAAAAGCGCTTTCACCTCACTCAGGCCGCTTTGGTCCACATTACTGAAAGCGTACACCCGAACGCCCGGCATACGCTCTTCAACTTCGGCAATCCGAATATTGAGCTCCTCAGGAGTCAAAAGATCAGACTTACTCAACAGCACAACAGGCTCAACACCACTCTCATTAACCATCACCAAATAGCGCTCCAGACGTTTCAGATTGTAGCCCGGTCCCAGTGCCTGCATGATGAAAGCCGTATCAATATTTGCAGCAATTAATTGATAACGGGTAGTACGACCGGCTGACTTACGCCTGAGCTCGGTTTTTCGATTCAGCACGCGCTCGATGCGCCCGAAGTCTTCATCATCAAACCCCTTAACCAACACCCAATCTCCAACCGTTGGATAGTCCAGCTTGGACTTTGCATGATGCCGCATGCGGCCAGTCATTTTGGCTGCGCGGGTATCTTCCCCATCGGAAACTTCGCACTCCCCCTTGTGGATAGCCGTCACTCGCGCAACAGTCAGATTCGATTCCTGTTCCGAATCAATCTGACTTGCAAACCACGCGCTATAACCAAACTCCTCAAGCGTCATTCCATGAACCCCCTTTTGAAGACAGGAAACCCTTACCATGAATCCGCAGAAGGAATGAACGTAATTTGGCGCAAATCTGGTCTAGGAATAAAAAACCCCACCAACCCCTTATCCCTTTTTATGAGATCAAATTCCGAATATCATTCACGCTACAAGGTGAGGAACAAGTTCCACGACAACATCATCGCCGAAGAACTCCTTTGCACCTTTTTCGAGCCGAGCTAAAACCTCTTTTAAGGAATCACCTTCCATAAGCCCCAGGCTAGGAAGCCACCCCTCAAAATGATTCTTGCCGTCTTCATGAATATACCCTTCAGACAACTGCATAGCACCATCTATCGGATGAACAATGACCTCTTCATCTATGGGAATGTAATTCATATATACTTACCCCACAAATGTTTATGTACATTATCCAAGAGGGTTTATCAACCTTTTTTCGTCATATCCTCACACGAATTGCAACCCCCGATCCATACAGACACAAAAAAAGGCCAACCCTATGGTCGGCCTGAAAGCTTTGGTGCTCGGGATGAGACTCGAACTCATACGGCCTTAACGGCCACAAGGCCCTCAACCTTGCGTGTCTACCAATTTCACCACCCGAGCGGTGTTGCGAAATAAGGTGGAGGAACATACCGATGCACTGCGGGGGGTTCAAGCGGTAAATTTAAAAAGTTAAAACCACGATTATTCAGAAGATTTTTAAATCAAACGGGAAAAGCAACAACGCAACGCTCAAAGGGGTATTTGATCAATAATCGCCATATAGTGATTTAGAAAAAAACCAATAAAAAAACCTCGCAACCTGTTGGCTACGAGGAAAAAAATGGCGCACCCGTAAGGAGTCGAACCTTAAACCTCCTGATTCGTAGTCAGGTGCTCTATCCAATTGAGCTACGGGTGCGCAAAAGTAATCGTTCTCTCGAAAGAGGAGGGGAATGTATAGAGAACCCTCGAAACCGTCAACGGGAAAAAATGAAAAATTTACACCGGCGTTAAAGCATCCAGCTCCGGCTTGCATAATTCATAGAAATCGCACTGCGTGCAGTTAACCGGGTCAAGTGTCAACTCCCACTCCTCTTTGGGAAGCGGCTCATTTTTATCGCGATCGCAATCCACCAGATACTCCGTCATTTCACTGACCGATTCACTCATCCGTGCCTTGGTCTCTTCCAGTTCGTTCTCTGTGATCTGAAACGGAAGCACCTGCCCTTCATTTAAATATTCAACGTAAAGGAAAATTTTATCGAGAGAGGCACCATGCTTAACAATGGCCCATAGCGCATAGAGCGACAGCTGCAGTTTGTGCTGCTCAGCCTTAATCTTCCCAGCCTTCCAATCGTGGATATGCACCTCATCCCCCACCTTATAGGCATAGTCCGGAATAGAATAAATTTTGACTCCTTCATAAATAAAGTGCTCCACATCGCCGCCGGTTTCCGGTGTGGCAATCTGAAACTCCTGGGCCGGATGAACCCTCCCTACTCTGGGGAGCACCTTTTCAATAAAGTTTTTAATACAGTTCTGGATCTGAGTTGCGAGCGCACGCTTGGCTTCTTTCTCCTCTTCCCCGGAAAGCGTCCCGTAATAATGATCCCTCAGACAACAAAACTGCTTTGGATTATTTCGCCACCCTCCGTCGTGAGACTCATTCCATTTTTTGGTCATAAATGGGCGGGCAATGCTTTTCCATGCATCATCCACCGTTACGGTATTTCCGGCCTGATACTGCTTCAGAACCCACATGATCGCGTTTTCCGCCGCTTGCCCCATCAATCCCCAACGGTTATCCATTTTATTCAGGCGATAAGCGATCTTCTGCTCCTCAGTTGCATTCCGGGCCCAGCCACCCCACATGGCGTACTTACTCCAATAACGACGACGACGGCATTGCTCAAAATCCTCTGCAGCGCTGAACGACCACGAAAACGTATTCTTTAACTGTCCCACTTCAAACCTCCAAAATCATAACACGGCACATCGGCCATCGGCTTGTCCGATACCACCGCAGCAGCATATTTAGACCCGGCCTTCAGGTCATAAAAAAACCATCCATCTTTCTCGCCAACACTTTTCAACGGCACTGAAAAGGAGGATAGCTCTCTGAAAAGTGCGGAGCCACAGGCCTTTACATAAGCCTCCTTACGCGCCCAGAGCTGAAAGAAAACGGCATGCATATCCTCAAACTGCTCAATCCACGCAACCTCTTCATGAGTAAAGTAGCGAGTCGCAATCGGAAGAATAACCTTATTCCTCCGGATCTGTTCAATATCCACACCGATATTTCGGTCACAACCAAATGCCAAGACCACCCAATCCTCTGAATGTGAAACATTAAAGCCCAGGCTACTACCCTCCAGATAGGGCTTTCCATTTTCCGTGTAGCTAAAGTGAATCTGCTGTGGTTCCTGTCCGGAATATGCTCCGAGAAGCACTCGTAGCGCTCCTCGCGCTGCAATCGAGGATTCCTGGTCCTTCCGGCGCTGAAAGCGTTCTGCTTTATGGAGTTCTGATTTATTAAGCAAAGCTTGTAACCGCTCCAACTGCCCAAGGCTTGGGATATGCAATCCCCAGACATGAACTTCATCACCGGACAGAGGCAATAGCTGGCTTATTTTTTCAACTCGTTCCATAAGCACCCTATTCTTATGCAGAAGAGATTCCTAAGCAACCGCGCATTATACAAACCAATCACACATCTTTTTTCGATTTTTATGTATCGATATATTTTTATCGTTTTAAATTGACCTATATCGATATTTTTATATCTTATTGCTCCATCGAAAATTCAACCCGAAAAATCAGCAGGAGGATAAAGTGAAAAAAGTGAGTGTGAGCATTTGTGCAGGAAGCAACTGCAATAAAAATCAGGCATCCTGGCTCAAACAATTTGATCAGATACTCAGCCCGAAACTTCGCTCAGAAGTTCAGTTGATCTGCGGGAACTGTGAAAAATGCTGCACCTCTGATTTCGCTCATGCTCCACGCGTTAAAGTGAATGGTCACGTATTTTCCCGGGCCACTCCGGCACAGGTCAAACAGGCGGTTTTGACGGCAGCATAAACTGAACTTCGCAACAC
Organism: Pontiella sp.; assembly: GCA_036526075.1. GTDB lineage: Bacteria > Verrucomicrobiota > Kiritimatiellia > Kiritimatiellales > Pontiellaceae > Pontiella. The sequence goes on from DATCZD010000030.1 coordinate 4,851, forward strand.
CAAAGAAAAACGGCGCGAGACTGGTTATGCCCTTCCGCGCCGTATCTTTTTATTAAAAAAGCGCCTATTCAACTACCAGTCCGTAGGAACGAAGAAGCTCTGCAATCTTTTCCACCTGTTCCAGATCCGGTTCACGGGTATGGGTAAGGCGGTACGGCAATCCATACTGCTCCCACTTAAACTCCCCCATTTTGTGAAACGGCAACAGCTCTACCTTTTCTACATTACCCAGTTTGGCTATCCATTTTGCCAGCTTTCTCAGGCAGTGTTCGCGATCATTCAGATCAGGAACTAAAACATAGCGCAGAATGATCGGCTTTTTCTTTTCAGCCAGATACTCGGCAAAAGCCATAGTTTTATCATTAGATTCACCAGTAATGATCTGATGTATCGATGCATTGATGCTCTTTACATCCAGCAGAAAAAGATCAGTCAGGTCTACAATCCGCTCCAGAGCATCATTAATCGTCACAAAACCGCTGGTATCCACAACGGTATGAATACCCTCCGCCCGGCAAAGCGTCAGTAAGGCCTCGACAAACCTCGTCCGGGACAGCGGTTCACCTCCTGAGAGCGTAACACCACCACCGGACACCCGCATAAAGTTTTTATATTTACGGATCTCTTCAAATACTTCACCGGCAGTTGTTTTCCGCCCGCCGCCATACTCCCAGGACTCTGGATTGTGGCAGTACAGACAGCGTAGAGGACATCCCTGAAGGAACACCACAAAGCGCAAGCCGGGGCCATCAACGGTCCCACAGCTTTCGTAGGAATTGATGCGGCCCGGAACCTTTAACGCTTCATCAGCTGTCATTGTGATGATCCCTTTTAAATACGCTCGTGGAAGGTTCGTTGAATAACATCAATCTGCTGTTCACGGGTCAACCGCGTAAAGTTCACGGCATATCCGGAAACGCGGATTGTCAGCTGAGGATACAACTCCGGCTTTTCCATCGCATCCTCCAACATTTCCCGATCAAACACATTCACATTGATATGCTGTCCTGTTTCCAGGAAATAGCCATCCAGCAGATTAATTAAGTTTTGCACCCGCATCTCTTCGTTTTTACCTAACGCCTTGGGAACGATAGAAAAAGTGTAGGAAATCCCATCTTCCGCTTCGCTGTAGGGCAACTTTGCCACCGAAGCCATCGAAGCAATCGATCCATGAGTATCGCGGCCATGCATCGGATTAGCGCCCGGCGCAAACGGTTCGCCGGTTTTTCGACCATCCGGAGTATTGCCCGTTTTTTTGCCATAAACCACGTTGGAAGTAATGGTCAGGATAGACATTGTTGGTTCAGCATCGCGATAAGTCTTGTGGGCGCGCAATTCATTCATGAAGCATTCCACCAACTTACAAGCAATGGAGTCCACGCGGTCGTCATTATTTCCGAATGCCGGATATTCACCTTCAACCTCGTAGTCAACAGCCAGTCCGGTTTCATCGCGGATCACGCGCACCCTTGCATACTTCATCGCGGAGAAGGCATCGGTAACAACTGAAAGGCCGGCAATGCCTCCAGCCAGAGTACGGTGAACTTCGCCGTCATGCAACGCCATCTGAATGCGTTCGTAGGCATATTTATCATGCATATAATGAATCACATTTAGCGTATTCAGATAAAGCCCGGCCAGCCAGGACTGAGTCTGCTGGAATTTCTCCATCACCTCATCATAATCGAGATACTCAGATGTGATCGCGCCAAAGTCCGGACCCACCCTTTCACCGCTCTTATCGTCAATGCCACCGTTAATCGCATACAACAGTGCTTTGGCCAGATTGCAGCGTGCTCCGAAAAACTGCATCTGCTTACCTATCGGCATCGCTGAAACACAGCAGGCAATACCATAGTCATCCCCAAACTTCGGTCGCATCAAATCGTCATTTTCATACTGAACCGTGCTGGTATCGATGGATACCTTAGCACAGAATTTCTTAAAGTTTTCCGGAAGCTTTTCAGACCAGAGAACCGTCAGGTTCGGCTCCGGCGCCGGACCTAGATTATAGACGGTATGAAGGAATCGCATGCTGCTCTTTGTACAGAGCGGGCGACCATCTGCACTCATGCCGCCGATGGATTCCGTAACCCAGGTGGGATCTCCGGAAAATAGTTCGTCATAGGCCGGCGTACGGAGGAAGCGGATCATACGTAACTTCATTACAAAATGATCGATCATTTCCTGCGCTTCAATTTCAGTTAACGTCTCTTTGGCAAGATCTCGCTCAACGTAGATGTCAAAGAAAGTGGAAACACGTCCAAGCGACATCGCCGCTCCATTCTGTTCTTTCGTCGCAGCCAAATATGCCAGATAGGTCC
>DATCZD010000031.1:0-2870 GCA_036526075.1 Pontiella sp.
AGTGCCGAAGTAAAATCTGGAAGAAAAAAACTACTCAGCTACAGCGGGGTCATGGTTGAAGTCATCAATGGTGTTGTTCCAAAAATTCCGGAAGGTTTTGAAAACACTTGTGCTGAAGCCAAAAAAAAACAGACGGAGGAACAATCAAAGGTCGAAGAATATCAAAAACAGGGACTTGTGTTTTATGACGGGAAATGGGTTACCCCGGAAAAGCGGGATCACATGCAAGTTGCCGGACAGCACGCCCGAGCACGCAAGAGTAAAGCCCAGACCCAAAACTCAGATATACTGACCAAAACATTCAGAAAGGGGATGAAGATCTATAAGAGCAACGGCAAAGAGGTCAACCACAGCTATCTCTTAAGCAAGAGAAATATTACCGTCATCATTTTTCATTCAGAATACCCCTATTACGCGGCAAAGAGTCGATTCGCCCTTGGTCGCCTCCGGGCCGAAGCAAATAAGCATAGCAATATCGTAGTAAAAAGCGTTGACCTAAGTGACTCCACTCATAGTCCCCTCTCCTCATCAACAGCAAAGACATACAACATTGCCCAAGTTCCTGAAATTAGAGTTTTTGATGATGACGGACAGCTTATAGGAAATCCAACAAGCGACATGCCGACAGCCCTCCAATATATTGCCTATGCCCTGAGAACTCGTTAGATCACAGAAACAATTGTCCCTACGCTTTCAGGACGGAATGAATAGGAATCGCCTGATCTCTTCCCCATCAAAGCAGTACCAACGGGTGCCTGGGGAGTAACGACGACAATCTCGCGTCCTTCAAACTCCACATCCCGACCACCGCCGCATTCTAATAGGAAAAAGAACATCTGCTCCCCGCCGACCTTTGTTTCAATTAAGGCTCCAACCCCAATTTCTTTTCCGAAATAGTCCGGAGGATTAAATGTCCGCAACTCCTCCACCTGCTTCGCCAGCGCCTCAAACTGCCGTGCTAACCCACGCGCCAGATAAGACTGTTCCAAACCACAGGTATCCCATTTTGTTTCCGCCTTGGCCTCTGTATGAGTAGCACCTTCAGCAGCTGACTTCTGACCTTTTAACTGGAGGCGCAGTTCCTCCTCCAGTTTTGCCAGAACTAACTTAAGAATCTTTGCCTTATCCATCCATTTCTTCCTCCACCTCAAACGGACGACACTGAGCCGCCACACGGGGAGAAACACGAACGAGTAGATCCGCATTGGCACCTTCATATTCCTGTTCAAGAATAGAAGCATTTTTCTGAAGCGTGGAAAGAAGCTTCCCTTCACTCAACGGAATAGAAAGCCGCATTTCAAGCTTCCGACTTTTAAGACAATCGGCTAGTTCATCAAAAAGGACATCAATATTTTCCCCTTCTGTAGCAGATACCGCCACAGACTTCGGGAACTGTCTCTGTAGGCGCTTTGCCGCATTACGCCCTTTTTCATCATCAATCTTGTTAAAAACATAAAGCATCGGTTTATCAAGTCCACCGATTTCATCCAACACCTTGTGCACAGCTTCAATCTGGATATCGACCTGAGGATGGGAGGCATCAATCACATGTACGAGTAGATCAGCTTCCACCACCTCTTCCAACGTTGCCTTAAAGGAGTCAACCAAATGATGCGGAAGCTTCTGAATGAAGCCCACCGTATCGGTCATCAACATCGGCTCATGGTTCGGCAATTCGACCTGTCGCGTTGTAGGGTCCAATGTGGCAAACAGTTGGTTTTCGGCATAAATATCTGCGCCGGACAGTCGGTTTAACAGAGTTGATTTTCCCGCATTGGTATACCCCACGATAGAAACAAGCGCCCAACCATGCCGGCGACGACCCCGACGCTGTTCATTACGGCGCGTACGGACCAAGGCCAAATCGCGTTTCAGTGTACGGATCAAATCTTGCAGTCGGCGACGGTCCATTTCGAGCTGAGTTTCCCCAGGACCACGCAAACCGATGCCGCCCTTCTGGCGCTCCAGATGAGTCCACATGTTCCGCAGACGCGGCAAGAGATATTGGTGCTGAGCTAGTTCAACTTGCAGACAGCCTTCCTTGGTCTGCGCGCGTTGGGCAAATATATCAAGAATCAATTGCGTACGATCAAGTACACGGGTTTCAAAAATTTGCTGAAGGTTTCGTCCCTGGGCTGGAGTCAAATCATCATCAAAAACCACCATCGAAACGCGGTTTTCCTTAATCCAGTCTGAAATCTCCTCGGCTTTCCCCGTTCCGATATAGTGTCCCGCCTTAATTTTCTGCTGACGAACAATAAAACGACCCTTTACTTCCGCTCCGGCACTTTCTGCCAGCTGCGCAAGTTCATCCATTGTATCCTTAACCTTCCACTCTTCTTCGCCACGAAGAACCACCCCGATCAGGAGCACGGTTTCAATACTTTTATCTTCTGTTTCTAAGAGATCTGACATGATGATTATTTAAACCACTAATTTTCATAGATTAGCACGACTATAATCATTGAAGATTCGTGTGGAGCAGTAATTCAGAACGCAACCGGAGTGGGACCTGTTTTTTTCCAGCCATTAATAACAGCTTCGGACAGCTCCTTTATTGTTGAATATTGTGCCGTATCAATCCACTCCACATTTAATTGGTTTCGGAACCAAGTCCGTTGTCGCTTGGCAAGCTGGCGAGTACGAATGATGGTCTTTTCTTTGGCCTCATCCAGAGTCATTTCATTCTTCAAGACCGCAAAAGCTTCTGCATACCCTATGGCCTGTGCTGCTGTCTGGGATAACTCAAGATCAATAAGTCGACGAGCTTCATCCAACAATCCATCGGCATACATCCGTTCTACACGCTGCTCAATCCGCTTAAGCAGAATTTCACGATCAACATGCAATCCAATGATTGCAGGCTTAGA
>DATCZD010000032.1:0-7724 GCA_036526075.1 Pontiella sp.
CCGAAAAAATTGAATCCACCGCAAGGGATCTGGAAGCGATGAACTATGAACCATTCCTTCTGTTGAGTACACCCGGGTTTCTACGGATGGGACTCTCGGAGTTGGAGCATGAGATAGAGCGGGTTCATGAAATGACGGTGGAGGAAATGATGGCTGAGGGGGTTGCTGAGAATGCAAATTTTAATGAGTTTAAGGCCAGACATCTTCAGTTGTTGATCCATCATTATGGTTTACTGTGTCGGCTTCGTACTGATGATCCTTCTGCATGGGATATCGTCAACGAACTTTACGAAGACGATTAGTGCATCGGGGCACTATGAAGAGACGAAGTCCGTGAAGAATCTACTTTGTGGGTGACCTATCTTCGTGGTTAAACTGATTTCATAATCAACCTAGGGTATTTTTATGATTAAGCATATTGTGATGTGGGCGTTTAAGGATGAAGTTGTGGAGGCCGATAAGCTGGAGATGAAACGTCAATTGGAAGCGCTGAAAGGTGTTGTGCCCTCGCTCCTCAATATTGAAGTCGGGCTGGATATCGTTGGCTCCGATGCATCCAGAGATATGGTGCTCTATTCTGAATTTTCATCACTGGACGATCTGAGGGCCTATGCGGTTCATCCTGAGCATCTGAAGGTGGTCGAATTTGTTAAACCGCTGGTTTGCGAGCGACATGTTGTCGATTATGAGGTTTAACTGAAACCAAAAAGGACTCGCGGTCGTGTAAATAAACATTCTCGGTGTTTTTTTTGTTATTCCGTGAAACGGTGGTTGATGTGTCTAATATTAAGTCGAATATCGTCCTAATCGGAATGCCCGCCAGTGGTAAGAGTACTATTGGTGTTCAACTGGCAAAGTGGGTATCTATGGGATTCATGGATACCGATCTGCTGGTGCAGGCCCGCATTGGTGAGAGCATGCAGAACTTTCAGGATAAGAACGGTTTGGATGCGTATCAGGCATTGGAATGTGATACCGTTAGATCTGTAGTATGCGAAAACTGTGTGATTGCGACCGGCGGTAGTGCGGTCTATTGCAATTCAGCCATGCTGCATCTCAAAGAGATCGCCCAGATTGTTTTTTTGGATGTCCCACTGGATGGGATTAAAGAGCGTATCGGCGATTATTCCGAACGCGGCGTTGTTATTCAGCCGGGAATGACGATGGAAGACCTCTATCAGGAGCGCCGGGCGCTTTACCTGAAATATGCCGACATCATCATTAATTGCGCGGATAAATCGGAGGATGATGTCCTGATGGATATTCGGGACAGCTTATAAAAGACGAACGTTGATCTCTAGACTGGAGAATTGGGTGATTTTTTTGCAGGACGCCAGTTTAGTTTTTTTTCGATCGCGTTGATCATAAGTCCGGCAATATCTTTTCCAGTAGCGGTCTCAATACCTTCCAATCCCGGAGAAGAGTTCACTTCCAGTAGCAGAGGACCTTTGCTGGAACGAATTATATCCACGCCAGCCACAGCTAATCCCATCGTTTTTGCAGCCCTCACAGCCAGAGCCCTTTCGTCTGATGTGATTTTAATCAGACGCGCGCTTCCTCCCTGATGAATATTAGCTCGGAATTCGCCAACAGCTGCTGTTCGCTCAATGCTGGCAACGACTTTCCCGCCGATAACGAAGCAACGCAGATCTTTGCCTTGAGCTTCTTTGATAAATTCCTGAACCAGAAGGTTTGCCCGCAATGCTTTGAAGGCATTAATCACACTCTCTGCGGCTTTCTTTGTTTCAGCCAAGACCACTCCCCGCCCCTGAGCGCCTTCAAGTAACTTAATAATAAGTGGCGCTCCTCCAACCATTTTAATTAGGTCATTAGTTTCGACCGGTGAGTTTGCGAAGCCTGTAGTAGGAATGTCCAACCCACTTTTCAGGAGCATTTGAAGCGAGTAGAGTTTATCGCGGGATTGGCTGATCGCTGCCGAAGTGTTCAGGGCGTAGACTCCCATGCTTTCAAACTGGCGAGTCAGCGCGCATCCATAAAAGGTAATGCTGGGTTTGATGCGGGGGATTACCGCATCAATATGCGTGAGGGAATCGCCCCCACGGTAATGCACTTCAGGATTGGCGGCATCCAGTTTCATATAGCAGTGCTGGATATTGAAAAAAGTCATTTCATGTCCACGCTCGGTACCGGCTTCCATAATGCGCTGATTGCTGTACAGATCTGGATTGCTTGCCAACACTCCTATTTTCAGTCCACCAGATCCTGTTAGCTCCTGTCCGTACAGTTGCACAAGATCTTCGTTAGAGATCTGGCCTAGACAGCAGCTTGCTTCCGGATCAACCAACATTCGGCCTTTCATCGCCTCGCGGCCTAACAGCATCCGGTAGCCCATGGTATCCCGATTGGTTAGTGTGATCTCGATAGGCCAGATTTCATTATTGAGTGAAAGGGTTGTTGATATGACATATCGTTTTTCGCTGATACCTGTTGAACTTTTAACTAGGCGTTGATCTACAAGAGGAGCTTCGCACCGGGCGCTGATCTTTCGGTTCTTCTGAATGGGATAGACTTCAAAGCGCACCCAGTCACTGCCATGATTGTTGAATAGATGGATGTTATGCGCGTGAAGTGATGATGTTTTTGCGCCGGAGTCCACCCGTGCCTTTACAGCATGAATTCCGATCTCCGGCAATTTACACCACTCTTCGCTACCTACAATGATTTTTGACTTCATGATATCCAACCTTCACTAAAACCGCCGCAACATAGTTCTCCGGAACAAAGATGGCAAGATTCATATTGCGAGTAAAATCAGGCCAAAGCGATAAAGTTTTTACCTTTCGTATATCCCTTTGACTTAAGGAATGTTCGGATTTGTTCCCGGATACCTCGGTTCCCAACCATAGAAAGGATAAAACAGGTTTCGGGATCCGGAATGTCTTCGTGATGAATAACGAGAATTCCATTTTCGGGGGTACGTTCCTTCATGCCCCTTAGTAAACCAAGGAATGCATGTAATGCACGGAATTTTTAAACACCTGAATTTCAGTTTGGTGTGTATTCCATGGTTATTTTTGTGTCTCAGCTAAAATAGGGGTGGAATTCGATTGGTAGCGAGTGGAAATCAAGATCTGCAATATCGGCCGAAAAATCATGAGAGTTGAGGGTATTCCAGTAGAGCACAGTTTGCCCCTCGAGCCTTCCGCTTTTCAGGTCGTGAAGCAGGGCGGCAACAGTTTTTCCGGTATAGGTAGTTTCTAGGTGAATATTTTCCAGCGATTTAAACTGCAGAACGGCTTCTTCTGCTTCAGGGGTAGGAATGCCGTATCCATCTCCAAAAAAATCATCACGGATTGTGATGTCATTTTTATTGATGACCTGATCTGTTTTTCCCATTTTTTTACAGAGTTCATCGCAGATGTTTTTGATGTGGATTGCATTGCGGAAGGCGGGGTCGACAACACGGATCGCTTCAATACGGGTTTTCAGCCCAGTGAGTTTAAGGCCGACCAGCAGTCCGGCGAATGTTCCCCCAGTTCCCATCGGGAGGTAAATAACATCGGGTTTAATTTGCTCTGCCAGTTCAAGTGCGGCATTGACGAAGCCCAGTGCACCAATAGCATTGGTGCCCCCTGAGGGGATAATATAGGGTTCAACTCCGTCTTCCTGAGTGCATCGTTTAGCGATTTTTCGGGTCGTTTCCGGGAAATCAGTGTAGCTGGAACAGAGATGTAGTTCTGCTCCGGTGGCCTGTTGCATTAGAATGTTTTTCCGGACATGACTGCTTGTTTCCTGCGGCGCAAGAATAGAGATGGGCCTTAATTCTAGCTCCCTACAACAGATAGCAGTTGCAAGTGCATGATTGGATCCTGCCGCACCATAAGTAATAACGCTTTTTCTGCCTTCGGAAACTGCTTCACCCAGCAGAAACTCTAATTTTCGGATTTTATTCCCTCCATAGATCGAACCGCTGAGATCATCACGCTTCATAAACAGGCGGTTGTTACCGGTTTTTTCTCCGAGATGTATCAGTGGAACAACTGGGGTGGGGAGTTGGGCCAGTTGTGCTGTGCGGAAGGAGGATCTGAGCGAATTCATGGGGCCTCAAGGTAGCAGATATAGCTATGGGTGAAAGTAGAAAAAAGTCGCGAAATGGACCAAAAGCGGAGTGTTTTTGCAGATAAAAACATGACTTTTTTTTGCATGAATTTGTTTTTTCCTTTTTTTTCTTCAACTACCGTTTTGAGCTATATATTGTGCGTATGTTTTCGGGGGTACACCATATATTGTGCTATTTTTCTCCAAGTTTTCTTAACTCCCGTCGGATTTTTTACCGCTATTACTGTATTTTTTAGAAAGGGCTGTCGCATGGATATTAAAGTGAAAAAGAGGGACGGGATTACCGTTGGTTACGATGAAGAAAAGATTTATAACGCCATTGAGAAGGCGGTAAAAAGCGCCACCCAGACTGAAGATCTTCCGCCGCACCTGGCGACTATTATCAAGGATATTTCCGCCAAGCTGGGTAATATTATCGATGGTTATGAGCGCTCCGGTAAGGAAGAGGTTGACGTTGAGCAGATTCAGGATCTGGTTGAGCAGCAACTGATGGGTGCTGGCCTTTATGATGTGGCCCGTGCTTACATTCTCTATCGCGAAGAGCACAAGAAAGCCCGTAACCAGCGTCTGCGCCCAGACGCTTCTGCGATTCAGGACTATATGCTTGCCAGCCGGTATGCTCGTTTTCAGCCCGAGCTAGGCCGCCGCGAAACCTATGCAGAAGCCGTTGGTCGCGTGCGTGATATGCACTTGCGAAAGTACCCGAGTGCCGAAGAAGAAATTCGCTGGGCATTTGATCAGGTGATCGATAAGCGTTGCCTTCCTTCTATGCGTTCCATGCAGTTTGGTGGAGCCGCCATCGAGAAAAATCATGCCCGGATGTATAATTGCACCTTTGGCATTTGTGACCGTGTAGAATTTTTTGCTGAAGGTCTATTCCTTCTGCTCTGCGGAACCGGAGTTGGTTTCAGCGTCGAATTCGAACATGTTGAAAAGTTACCTGCTCTGGCTCCTTCAATTGATGAGGGCAATGTGCACCATTTTACCGTTCCAGATACCATTGAGGGATGGGCCGATGCCATGCAGGAACTAATCCAGAGCTACATGGAGGGTCATCTTGTTGAGTTTAACTATTCTCAGATTCGTCATCGGGGTGTTCAGCTGAATACCTCGGGCGGTCGTGCTCCGGGTCACGTTCCTTTGCGTCGGGCGATTGAGCGTTCCCGCAATATTTTGGATGGTGCTCTTGGTCGCAAACTAAAGCCGATTGAGTGCTATGATATCATGATGCATGCGGCTGATGCCGTGATTGCCGGCGGGGTTCGCCGTTCGGCTACCATTTGCCTCTTCTCCGCAGATGATGGAGAAATGATGAATGCAAAGCGCGGGAACTGGTTCGAAGAAAACCCGCAGCGCGGCCGTTCCAATAACTCGGTGAAATTGATTCGTAACGAAACTTCCAAAGCACAGTTCCTGCGTATCTTTACCAAGCAGAAGGAGTGGGGCGAGCCTGGTTTCTATTTCGCAAATGATTTGTCTCACGGGTGCAACCCCTGTTGTGAAATCGGACTGAATCCACATCTTGAAGTGAAGGATAAGGACGGAAATATCACCATTGAGTCTGGGTGGCAGTTCTGTAATCTAACCGAAATCAACGGTTCCAAGCTACTTACCGAAGAGGATTTCCGAATAGCGGTGCGTGCTGCGACCATCATTGGCACCCTGCAGGCGGGCTACACCTCTTTCCCGTACCTTGGTGAAACCACTGAAAAGTTGTGTCAGCGTGAGGCTCTGTTGGGCGTTTCCATTACTGGTATGATGGATTCTCCAGCTGTTACATTGGACCCGCTTATGCAGCAAAAGATGGCGAAGTATGCAATCGAGGTGAATAATGAAATTTCACTAAAGATCGGTACCGAGCCGGCCGCTCGTTTGACCTGCGTTAAGCCGGCAGGGTCCACGTCGCTGTTGCTGGGAACTGCTTCAGGGATTCATCCGCGTCATGCCCGTCGTTACTTCCGCCGTGCGCAGGCGAACAAGAGTGATCCGGTTTATAAGTTCTTCAATGAAGTTAATCCGCATATGTGTGAAGAATCTGTTTGGAGCGCTAATAAAACTGATGATGTTATTACCTTCTGTGTTGAGGCTCCTGAAGATGCGATTGTTCGCGGCGAAATGTCAGCGATGGATCTGCTTAAGCATGTTCATTCCACGCAGCAAAACTGGGTGGTTCCCGGAACCGCTCGTCCAGAGTCCAATCCCGGGCTCTACCATAACGTCTCCAATACACTGACTGTACGCGATGGTGAATGGGATGATGTTGCGGAATACATCTGGGAAAACCGTGCTGACTTTACAGGGATCAGTATGCTGGCCGCGGCCGGAGATAAGATTTATCAGCAGGCGCCGCATGAAGAGGTGGTGACTGCTCAGGATGAAACCCTGTGGAATGAGCTAATTTCCAAGTTTAAACCAGTTGATTATACGCTCATGCATGAAAAAGAGGATGTCACCAATCTTCAGGGCGAGATCGCCTGTGCAGGTGGTTCCTGCGAACTGGTGTAGTTTCAATCCTCTGAACGTTAAAACGCGCTCCGGTTTGGGGCGCGTTTTTTTATGGTTGGCTAAAACCTCTATTTGGTCCTGTCAGAGCAGGGTGAATAGACTGCAGTCTTATTCTATGCTCTTAATAGATTAAAGCGCTGTGGTTGCAGAAACTGTTCGAGCAGGGCTGGGGCATCGGCGGATGTTATAGTATTTGGCTCAGTGCTTTTAAGTTTCTGATAGATGGTAAGAAGGAGTTCACCATAGGTTTCGATGCTGTACTGTTTGTTAATTACTTTTCGGTTGTTTTTAATCAATTCAGGATTGTCAGGGAGTACCCATTCCGGAAGGTTTTTCCGTTTTCTGGGATGTTCTGCAATGAGCCGAATTACTTTGCGCTGAAGTTCTTCGTTCAGGATGCCGAAATCTACTTTTCCGTCCTTGATTAACGCCTGTTTAGCTTCTTGTAGGTATAGTGACTTCCAGGGTTTAGAATAAGCGTCATAGGTGGAGTGTATTGCGGACTCCAGAGCGCTGCTGAACTGATCTTCTCCAACCCACTCGATTGGGACGGGCAGGCTGGTGTAGAGTGTAGAAAGGTCGATCCCTTCTTTTTCAAAGTCGGTTGTGATTTCCGGAAGCTTCCGGCCGATCAGTAGTTTATTCTCTAACCATGGCTCAAGAAAGGCCAGACCGAACCCCTCAGCAATACTGGTTGAGATCAAGGCATCCGCATTCCGCACTAAATCTCCGAAGTCATATTTGCGGCCGACATCAAACTCAACGGGAAGGTTGAGTTCTTCTGCGAATGTGACCCATTCATTATAGCACCCTTTCCATGTTTCATTTTGTGGAGCAAGAGTGCTTTGAAAGGTGTAGTTTTTCGGGGATAACAGACTCCAGAGAAGGAACTCTCCTATATTTTTACGCCGGATGGCGCGTGCGGGGTAGAGAATGGTTTTTGTTTCTTTTTTTTCAGTATATACGGAGTCTTGAGAGGATGGATGGGCTGTGACGGCATTGGGTAATGCATGAATATGAGAGAGACCGATGTTTTCAAGAAAGGCCTTGTCTCGATAGTTGATCGGAGCATACCACACATGATGGGATCTGGGATAGAGGATGGTATTCAACCGCTCTCCAAGCTGTTCTTTTAACAG
>DATCZD010000033.1:0-3273 GCA_036526075.1 Pontiella sp.
AGTAGGCAGTCTCTTTCACTAGTACTTTTGAATTATGCAGAATCTCAAAGCGGTTCTCCTCCGATGAAAAACGGAAACCCTTCCCAGAAATTGTCATCTGATCCATATCAATCAGCACCTCACCGTCGGAATAAGCGACCAGCTCTCTATCCTCTCCAGACTCTTTAATTTCCGTAAAACATTGTGGTGCAAAAATCGTCATAAAGACCACATCATCCCTGAATACATCAATCCGCAGATTTGTGACATCGGTAACACCGCCCTCTATGATTCTTGCACGGCCACCATACAGCTGAGCCTGAAGATTACCGTCCTTGTCGTAATGAGGCGCACGGATTCCGGCCACCTCCATACCGGTTTCCATATACTCATCCAATTGGCTTTGAGACGATATATCGCTTTCCACCTGCGCCTGAACAAATACACACGAAAAAACAATACACACAAGATGGATTGATATACTTTTCATAAATAGATGCGAGTTATAGCAAACAAAAATAAAGACCGCAAAGAAAACCCGCCTTCGGATATCTTTTCGGTCTTGGCATTCAACCTTGCTTATGCCGCTAACCAACAGCAACCAAGCTCGGCGTATAGTCCGCCGGAGGCTTATAACCCAACAGAGTGATACAGGTTGCCGCAAGGTTGGCAATACCGGCATTTTCAACATCGGCCAATCTTACATTGGAAACCCCAGCCGGATCGTAGACGATAGCCGGCACCGGATTCAGCGAGTGCGCTGTCTTCGGAAGAGCCTTACCCTTATCATCTAGCTTAAGCTCCCCGGTTTTCTTATCCAGCTCACACATATCATCGGAGTTACCATGATCGGCTGAGCAAACCATAATACCGTTAGCCTTCTTGAGTGCTTCCATAATACGCCCGACACCTTCATCCACGGCTTCGACTGCAACCTTCACGGCATCAAAAACTCCGGTATGACCTACCATATCGCCATTAGGATAATTCAGGCGGATAAATTTGTACTCACCGCTTTCAATCGCCTTTATAACTTCAGCGGTCACCTCGTCGGCTTTCATGCGTGGCGCATTTTCAAACGGGCAGACATCAGACGGAATTTCCATCCAGGTTTCGGTCTCAAACTTGCCGGAGTTATTGCCGTTAAAGAAATAGGTTACATGGCCGTACTTCTGCGTTTCAGAAATGGCAAACTGCTTCACGCCCTCGTTGGAAAGGTATTCACTCATAGTACGATCAATCGCCGGAGGAGATACCAGATATTTGGACGGAACACCGAGATCGCCATCATACTGCATCATACCGGCATAGATTACATCCGGCTTTGGACCACGATCAAAATTTGTCAACTCATCCGCTTCAAACGCTTTGGTAATTTCCAATGACCGGTCTCCGCGGAAGTTAAAGAATATCACGCTGTCGCCATCCACAATCGGTCCAACCGGAACTCCATCACGCTCAATCACAAATGCCGGAAGATCTTGATCAAGAATACCTTCTTTTTCAGCACGGAATTTTTCCACTGCTTCACGCATAGAGGCAAAGGTACGACCTTCGGCTTTCACATGAGCAGCCCACCCTCGCTCCACCATACTCCAGTCTGCGTCATAGCGATCCATGGTAATGTTCATGCGGCCACCACCGGAGGCGACACAGTAGTCGACCGAGTTATCGGCATTGATCTCAGAAAGAAAGGCTTCAAAACGATCAATGTATTCCAGCGCGGAAGTAGGTGGAACGTCGCGACCATCGATCAGCGCATGCACACGTACTTTTTTTACACCTTGCTCCTTGGCCTTCAGCATCATCGCTTCAAGGTGATTGATATTAGAGTGAACATTTCCATCAGAAAAAAGACCGATGAAATGTAGCGTTGTTCCTCCTTCATTCACGTTACCCAATAATTCCTTCCAGACTTCACCCTCATACATGGATCCGGATTCAATTGCCTTGCCGACCAGCGCAGCTCCCTGAGCAAATACACGGCCGCATCCGATTGCATTATGGCCGACTTCGGAATTTCCCATATCACCATCATCCGGCAAACCTACAGCCACACCGTGAGCTTTAACCTCGGTATAGATCGCATTTTCACGCAGCCAATCTAAATTGGGAGTATTCGCAATTTTAACATAGTCGCTGTTCTCATTTTTACCAATGCCAACCCCATCCATAATAACGAGTACAACCGGGCCTTCCGGACCGCCAAAAGCATCATTCTTCTTCAACTTTTCCATGTTTTATTTCTCCTGAAGTTTCACTGGGTTTTAAAATCGGCGTTGAATATGCCTTGGACAGCGCGCATTGGCAAAAAAAAAGAGATGCTTCGCAAAAAACATCCCTCTAAAGTTAAACAGAACAGCGGACTTCCCATCTAAAGCTTGCTTGCATAATTGACGTATTCAACCACGCTCTCAAAACTACTCGTCGGGCGCCCGATCATTTCTCCTCTGGAATTGAAGACCCGCACCTCAGGAATGTTGTTAACCCGATAACGCTCTGCCTTATCTGATGAAGTATACTCAACATCTACAAGCCGTAGCTCCACTCGGCGCTTATCCTTTAAAAATCCTCTAAGTTGACCTATCAGTTCCTGACTGCGACGGGTACGATAACCGCCGACTTCTGAATGAAAAACAACAATAGTCGTTCCTAAACGGCTCAGAAAATAACTGTGGTCCACCTCTTCCCCATTCGGTTTATAAAGCACATATCCTTCTTCCGGAGGAGGGACGACCGAACCACTACTACTGTATGAACTGCTGCGGCTGGAGGAAACAGGTGCCTGAGATATGGATGGGCTGGAGGGGGGCGATGAAACCGGTGTCTGATAAACAGGACGCGGCTGTTGAGTGGTCGATATTGTTTTGGAGTGTGCCGCCTGTGCACGACGTTCAAAATCAGCCGGCAAACTAGTAACCTTTCCGTTTTCGATCGTCACCTTAACTCCGTCATAATAGTAGAGCTTCTGGTTTCCCATGGTAACCGTGCCGCCTGGCGACCCCGCTAGCGCCAGAAAATCGCTTTCGCTCATCCCGATCTTATAATCACCCCTAGCATCACCCAAACGGGCTTCCTGAGGTGGAGGGTCTACCGGATAAACCTCTTGCGGCTTATCACATCCGGCAAGAATGAACAACATAGCTAAATAAGCACGCATTACAAATTTCATAGTATATACCCCTTTAGACCTAGTGCATAAATCAGGTTTAACTCTATAAAAGAGAGGCGATAACCGTCAAAATAAAATAATGAAGTAAAAGAAAAACCGGACTGTCGCTTGTAATTTCAACC
>DATCZD010000034.1:0-4150 GCA_036526075.1 Pontiella sp.
CCATGACAAATCCCTGCTTGCTCAATAGAAGTAGTCGGGGTTTATTTTCAATGCGCACCGAGTAGGGTAGAATATGCATCTGCAGAAGCACCTGTACCTGATTGGGAGTCAGGTCTAGTCCCTTATATTCTGCTGGAAGTATAAAGTCGCAACCCTCTTTCCACCCGGAGCAACCATAGGCCGTTTTCCCTTTGATGATTTCCTTTCCACAGAATGGACAGTCGCCCCAGCGATCGGTATCGAGTTTTTTAGTAGCGCTGGTTTCGATCAGACTGCGGGTATAGGACACGATTTCATCCATGAAGCTGTCGGCCTCTATTTCCCCGCGCTCAATCTGTTTGAGTTTTTCTTCCCACTCACCGGTCAATTCCGGCGATTTCAGTAACGGATCCTGAATCAGTGCGATCAGGCAACGCCCCATATCGGTCGCTCGAAGCTGTTTTTTATCTCGGCGAATATAATTGCGCCGCAATAACGTTTCAATGATGGCGGCCCGGGTAGCGGGCGTTCCAATACCCCGTTCTTTAAGGGCTTCCCGCATGGTATCATCATCCACCCATTTTCCCGCGGCCTCCATCGCACCGAGCAGAGAGTTTTCGTTAAAGGTTTTTGGCGGTTTGGTTTTGCCTTCACGCGTAGCAGGTTCATGAGGACCGCTTTCGCCCTTTGTAAATTCAGGGAGCGTCTGTTCCTCATCATCCTTTTTATTTTTATTTTTTTTGGGAAAGAGAACGGACCATCCTGGATCAACAATTTGTGTGCCTTTAGCCTGAAACTTTACGTTGGCACTTTCTCCATCGACGGTGGTGATCTTCTTGATGCAGATCGGATAGAAGGCTGCGATAAACTGGGTGGTGATAGCATTGTAAACCATCTGTTCATTGGCGCCGAGGGAGCCTGGAATAACGCCGGTGGGTATAATAGCGTGGTGGTCTGTAACCTTTTTGTCATCGATAATACGCTTAGAGAAAGGAAGCTTCTTCAGATCCAACGCCTCAATCTGTTGAGCACGGATCCCTTTTAGTTTTTCAAAAATAGGAGCGATTCGTGGTTTTATATCAGCACTCAGATATCGCGAGTCCGTACGGGGATAGGTCACGAGTTTGGATTCGTAAAGGTTTTGTGTGGCTGTCAAGGTTTCGGCCGCCGAAAGTCCATGCGCTTTGTTAATTTCACGTTGGAGTGTGGTGAGGTCAAAGAGCTGGGGAGGGTGTTCTTTTTTCTGTTTCCCGGTGATGCCGGTGATGGTGAAAGGCTGTTCTTTTATTTTATCCAGAATTTTCTGTGCAGCTTCCGGGTTGTTAAAGCGGTTTCCGGTATATTTAAAAACAGCCTCGCGGTATGTTGTGGTCAGTTCCCAAAATAGCTGAGGGCGAAACTTATGAATTTCATCATCACGCTGGACAATCATGGCCAGTACGGGCGTCTGTACGCGCCCGATACTCCAGAGGACGCGATCATCGCCGGAGGAAAGTCGTCCGTGGCGTACGGTAAAATAGCGTGTGGCGTTCAGCCCAACAATCCAGTCAGCTTCAGAGCGACATCGGGCAGCGGCATAGAGTGCATCATATTCATGCCCGTCCTTCAGGTTCTTAAATGCATCCTGAATAGCTTCGGGTGTGAGAGAACTGAGCCAAAGTCGTTTGATCGGTTTTTTCTCACATGCACTGAGTGTCAGAATATACCGGAAAATAAGTTCGCCTTCACGTCCGGCATCCGTAGCGCAGACAATCTCTTCGGCTTCTTGGCAGAGTTTTTTGATGATTTCAAACTGTTCTGCGACACCGGGGTTTTCAATCAGTTTTAGTTTAAATTCTTCAGGAATAAAGGGGAGGGAGTCGAGACTCCATTTGCGTAGTTCCGGTTTATATTCACCTGGATCAAGCAACGTCACCAAGTGGCCGAATGCCCAGGTGATGGCGCAACTGCGACCTTCAATGTATCCCTGTTTTTTATTTTGTATATTTAGGACGGCTGCAATATCGCGCGCCACCGATGGCTTTTCTGTGATAACAACCTTCATATGCATCGACTTTATCTTTGTTACAACTCAATGGCTTCTGCAACAGTACTAGCCAGAAGAATAGTGGAGGAGGGATGATCATTGTGGCTTACTGGCCGGTGGATATAAATGTTTAGTTGTTGGAAAAAGGAAATGTTTGAAACGTTTGTTTTTAGGAATATCTTCATAATAAGGAAATCTTTTAGCACGCTGGCCGGATACTTATCTTTTTACATGCTGGGCATGTTTCCCCGGAAATTATTGCGCCCCCTTCTTGTCTGCACACAAAAACTGGTATACCTGCTTCTGACAGGTTTTAGAGAATTGGTTTAACACAAATTATTGTGCGGGTTTTTTATCAGGATATACATCAATACCCGGGTAGATCTTTTTCGCACATTCTGGACATATTCCATGACTGAATTGAGCTTCTGAATGTTGGCTTATGTAACTTTCAATATCTTTCCAATCACCCTGTTCATCTCTGATTTTCCTGCATGAAGCACATGTGGGCAAAAAGCCTTTTAATATTTTTATCTCTTCTAGCGCATTAGCTTTATCTAGATATAAGCGCTTTCTCTGTATGGATAGTATGGTCACTACCCAAATGGCAAATAAGGCAAGCATCCGATTTGTTATAACTTTCCAGAATTCACCTCCTGGGGGTGATATAGCAAGGCCTAGCAGGGTGAGTGACGAGCAAATAACGGCCATGTAAAGGGGTAGTTTTTGATTTTTTGTCCACAGAGAAACTAGGATAACAGCTATATATGGGACTCCTCCTGCAACACCAAGCGGAAGTAGGCTGTCAATAATGAATACTACCATGCAAAGCAACAAGGATATTATGGCGACCCTCTTGTCTGATGGATTCTTGTTTTTATTCTTAGTCATAATGGTAAGTGGCCTTTTAGACGATGCTCTGGCTTTTAGAGATACAATTTTTTGGCTTTAGCCTTGCAACGCATTGATAAAAACTAACTGAGCCTGAGCATAAGTCTTTGAGATGGGTTCATCAATTTCCAATGTGCTGTTTTTTGTCATTTGTCCAACGGGGTGTATCGCAAATGATTTCAATGTGGTTATTGGCACTTGCCTAAAGGCCGCAGGGTGTGTCTAACTCCGCCGCATTATGGAAAACGGTCAACGACAATTTATTCACGGTCTTTATCTTTCTGAATTGGAAGATTGGCTGGAGCAGGTGGGCGAAAAAAAATTCCGCGGGAAGCAAATCTGGCAATGGCTTTATCTGCACCAGGTTGATGGTTGGGATGAGATGAAAAATATCCCCAAGGCGCTGCGAGAAAAGCTGGAGGGTGATTTCATTTTTCATGCCCTCGAAAAAGTCAAGGTGCAGGAGTCGAGCACCGGAACCCGAAAAATTCTGAGCCGTCTAATTGATGGCGAACTGATTGAGGAAGTTTTAATTCCTGCGCCTGACCGTCGTACTGTATGCGTTTCCAGTCAGGTTGGCTGTATGTTTGGCTGTGCTTTCTGTGCTAGTGGACAGCTGGGGGTGAAGCGCAATCTAAAAGCGGGTGAAATTGTTGGCGAGTTGCTGTCTGCTCAGCGAGAGTATGGAGACCGGGTGACTAATCTCGTGTTTATGGGTATCGGAGAGCCGTTTGATAACTATGATGAAGTGATGCGTGCAGTCCGTATTATCAATGATCCTGAGGGGTATTGCCTCGGTGCGCGCCGCATCACTATTAGTACCTGCGGGGTGGTGCCGGGCATTCAACGGTTAGAGGAGGAAGGATTACAGGTTGAACTTTCTGTTTCTCTACATGCTCCATCTGAGCAGGTCCGAGATGAGCTGATGCCGGTTAATCAGTCGTGGTCGTTGGAGGAACTGATGGAAACCTGCCGCCTGTATACCAAACGCACCAAGCGGATTATTACCTTTGAGTATACTATGATCCGAAATGTCAATGATACGGTTCAGGACTGCGATGAACTGGTGGCTCTCCTTTCACACTTTCCCTGTCGAGTAAATCTGATTCCTCTCAGTGAAATTGAAGAATATGAAGGTAAAACCTCTCGCCGCGAAACGGTGGAATATTTTATTCGCCGACTGGAAGGGGCGGGGATTAATACGACGGTCCGATGGTCCAAGGGGGTGGATGTAAATGCGGCCTGCGGCCAGCT
>DATCZD010000035.1:0-14448 GCA_036526075.1 Pontiella sp.
GAGGGGGCGGCCAGATAAGGTGATCCGTTTCTTCTGTGATGTTTTGGGGAGACTTGCACCCAGAGAGAAGAATACAGGCTGTCCAGGCCATGATTCCAATAAATGGGCGTGTATTTATGTGGAGAATCCAATGCATCAAAAACTTCTTCGAATCCGCAGATAAGCGGTGTTCCTTATTTGATTTTCACTAAGAAAGTCTACATCATGAAACTTGTATGTTGCAGATATTTTAGTTTTTCCAATGACGTAGTTTATTTCTGTTCCTGCAGAAATAAAATCACGATTAAGGTTTTTATTTTTTCGACCACGACTGTGATTGGATCCGGCATAAAGACGCCACATTAGTCTGCGGGTAAGAGTTGAGTGGTAGCTGACTTGATAGTTTTCGCGTTCGATCTCCTCGTTTGTATCGGGATATTGCGTGGCTGATTGGGATGCAGATAGACTAATGGATGTCCGTTTTGGAAGTTTAAAGTTGACGCTTTGATGGGTTCTTAGGGCTTCCCAGGGGAAAAGGGTGGAATCATAATCCTTATATTCAATGCCGGCATGAAACCATTTCCAACGACTATTCATGCCGAGAACCGACTCTGTAAGTTTGTCTAAAATAAGGTGGTCATCACCGGAATAATCAACATCGTATATGCGACCGTAGACGGAAATCAAATGTTCAAAAAGTGAGTAGCGGAAGCTGTATCGTGTTTTTAGGCTTTCAAAAGATCCTTCTCCCGGATTGTCTGGATAGTCGTAGTCGATAAATAGAATGGTTCCTAGATCGGGAAGAGCTCCCAGTCGTTCTATTAGAAACGTGTTTCCTAGGGGGGTGAGGTCGTAATGAACTCCTTGTATTAGAAGGTTTCTATTCGAATCGTATACTTTAATACTGGAGCCGATGATAGCAGGTTGATTCAGCACCTCTGTGTCTCCTGGTAGGGCTAGATTGTGCTGCTCGTTAACTACGTGAGGGCTATAACGGTCTCGGGTCTCAAAGTGCTTGTCGACCATTATACCTAAATTTAATTTTGAAAATTCTCCGACTCTTTTTGTGTAGGATTCTGTAAGTTGGACGCCATAACGGCTGTATTCCGATGAGGATCCCCGATTATCAGAGGCGTCTACATGTAGCCTGGAGACTAAGCTTTCAAACAATTTATGGCGCAGGGATGCTCCTGCACGATGGAATTCATTATCATTTCTTTCGGAAGAGCTGGAGTTAAATGAATATTCATAGTGGCTGCTCAGGTTTTCCCGATGTTTTATAGACAGATTTTCCCGAAATAATTTAGAAGAATAAGAGGAGGATGAAGAATCAATATCGTTATAAATAAAGGAGGAGGTGAGGCGTAGCTTGTCTTCTTTGAAAAAAGAGGAGTCAGATAAGCGCAGATTATTTCGCGTTCCAGAATGAGTAGAAGATGAGTAATGCTGATCAAAATCCTGTATCCGCAGGTCAAAACGGGTTTGGCTTCGGTTGCGTCTGCGGTTTGATGCTTTAAAACGAAGTTCATCCCGTTCGCTGTTGTAAGGATTTCGTTTATCTTCCTTTTCGATATCTTCATGTTTTACGGATAGCTTCCAAGGTATGGTTTCCCCCGTATAGTTTAATTGGGCTCCGTATCCGGTCTGAAGATAAGTGGTATCGGAAAAGAAAGTGTGTTGGCGGTTTATATGCTGATTGCTGCCAAATATCTCACCAGAAAGTTTTTTCTCTTTCAGGATAAGTGCCCGTCCATCTATAGATCGAAAAGGGCTGGTGTCAGATCTTTTTCTGTCGGGTGATGATTCTGAGGAAAGGTTCTCCTTCTCGAAATCGCCTCCCATCTCCACAGCTAGAATATAGTCAACAAGATTGGGGTGGTAGACTGACCCTGCAAAATCAAGATGAACGATAGGGCGAAGGTTTAAATACTCGTCTTGATAGTCGGTCGAATTGTCAGAGGTTTTTTCCCGCTGTTTATACTCTGATTCCAGTTCAATATACCCTCCTTTTAGATGATTCTTAAAAAGATGAGTATGCGAATCCGCGAGAAGGCCAGACGGGGTAACGAACTGGATAAACAGTAGGTATGAAAAGACAAAAATCCCTCTATATGAACGTTTCCCCAGCATTATCTATCTATTTCCCTTTTTTATTTATTCCAGTTAGGCTTGAGCAGATGCTCATCGCCAGCGTGAGGATTGTGGCAATGTATGCAGTCCGCCTCTTTATTGGTGCTGTGTACTGGATTTTCAAGAATATCAGCCTCATCATGACATTCATAACACAGGCCCGATCCGCTCTGTTTAAGTAAATATTTATTTTCGGACGCATGCGGGTCATGACACTCCATGCAGGAGCCTTCCGCGGCAGGGTCATGGGTAAACTTCATACCCTCAGTCAAGTTATCGTGGCACTCATAGCAGGTTCCCGCACCGGGCTTATTCAGTAGGTGTTTGTTTCTCGATAGGTGAGGATTGTGGCATTCGGTGCAATCACCTTGGTCGACCGGGTCATGTGTGAACTTCATGCCCTCGGTGAGATTGTCGTGACAGGAATAACACACATCTAACTGTGTACCATTAAGGTTCTGAGAGTATTTTGACGTATGACATGCTGCACAATCTTTTTCAGCAAAGGGGGAGTGAATAATTGTTTTTGGACGAAGGGTTTTCCGTGGTTGTTTTTTAATTATGCTGTTGGTGATTGAAGGGGAGTATAACAAGTCTGATTCAGCTGTTTTTCGGGGGGGGACTCCGTCAAAAAAAAACCGCAACCATTTATCCTGTCGTTCAGTTGCGCATGCATTCAGCAACACTGTAAGCAGAGCTATCAGCAATGGCTTTAGTGTGGCTTGAATGGATGGACGGCTGGTAGTTTTCATTATTCAATCTCGTCAACTTTTTTGCCAAATCCGTAAACTGAGACTTTCCTGGGACCATATTGGCTGGTAACAAAAACCAGATATTCAATTTCGAAGTTTTCATCCGCCATGGGTTGGAAGAGATCCGTATTATTGTAATCGATTGTGATGCCGGCAGGAAGTGTCAGGGGTACGGGGCTTCCTCCGGGCTCTCCAAAATAGAACAGGAGTCGACCTTCGGGATTGAAAATCTGAACCAATTGAGTGGCAGCATCAACTGCATAAAGATTCAGGTTTTTATCCACTGCGATACCTTTATTACGCACAAACTGACCTGAGGCTCTTCCTAGGCTTCCGATAGTTTTAAGGTATGTTCCATCACTGGAAAACTTCTTTATATTACAGTCACCTATGTCAGAGACATAGATGTTGTTTTCGTTATCAAGAGTAATATTGGTAGGTGCTACTAGCTGCTGTTTTCGATCGCTTAAATTTTGAGGAATAGAGAAAAGACGTTCGTTGGAATGCTTGTTGTATACATGCACTTTTTTTTCAGCAACGTCGACAATGTGAATTTGTTCGTCAGATACTGCGACCCCGACAGGTTTCATCTCTCCTTTTTTACCAATTGAAGTGATGAACTCTCCTTCTGGAGAATAAATTACAACACTTCCGCGAACTGGGTCGGCAATGTATTTAATTCCATCGGCGTCGATTGCTATGCCAATAACTTTATTAAGCTTCCCTTGATTTTTAGGTTTAAAATATTCCCAAGTATGGTTTTCCATATCCAGAACATGAACCTGAGGAAACGTGGTATCACACACGTAGAGTTTGGATTTGTGAACGGTTAAGCCATAGGGTTTAACAATGGGTGATCCGATCGGGGGCTGGGCTCCCAATACAAAGGTTTTAAAAGCATTGGGCGCCGGAAGTAGATCAGATGGCACAGAATAGCTGGTCAAATACTGTAGTCGCGGCGCGGATGGGGCAGGAGGGTAGAGGATCGCTTTGCGGGTTTGTTTTTCCGTAGTTTGGCATCCGGTACCAAGTAAAAGGGCCATACATATAAAGTTGCTAAAAACTGTTTTTCCAATGTGCATGCCGAAACTCCTGTTTATACTGATTCTAAAACCACTGATTATTATAAATTATCAGGAAGAGAATCAATAGACGCGGACATCAAAATGCCCTTTTCAATGCTGGAAAAGGGCATTTTCATACTTTTATTTAAACTGCAAAAGCAGTTTCTGGAAAAGTATTACTTATTATGACATTCGGTGCAGAGTGCGCTACCCGAGTTGTCGATACGAAGCAATTTTCCATTTCCTGCCATATCATGAACATCGTGACAGGAAGCACACTCTAGTTTGTCATTGAACAGCTTTACATCAGAAAGAGTAGACGGATCGTTAAGACCTCCATCTGCCAGATATAGAGTGTTGTCATAAGCAAATCCAATCGGATGCTCTGTGGTCAGGTCGCCGCCGGATCCAACAAGAGCGGCTCCTGTCATTTTGGTGGCGCTTGGGGAGTGAGAGCCGTATGCATCCAGTGCAACAGTGCCGTCATGGCAACTCAAGCAGGCCAGAGATTCCGGTCCCAAAGATGCAGCACCACCTTGGTAGGTAGCATTGCCGAGTGTATCGTATGTAGTGTAGGACGTTGTGTTGGTGTCGTGGTTCCAAAGCGGCCCGAACGTATCCGATTTTGCTGCGTGGGGGGTGTGGCATACTACACAGGTCTGGTTGGTACCTGCTCCGGTATTCCATCCTGCAGCTTGGAAATCATGTGCAGAACCGGAAATATTGGCACTTGCAGCCATTGCCAGACTGAACACCCCAGCCATAAAGGCAATTGTAAGCTTTTGATTCATTTTCTTTATCCTTTCTTTCAATGTAATTTATTTACGACCGATCTGTTTTCTAACCAAAGTATTAAGACCTGATTTAAGGTGACCTTTTCATGCAAGGTACACAGACCTATGAGGATATATGAGTGAAACTATGGCAATAATCAAGAGATACATATCGATACATACATATTTATATAAGATATAAATATCACACTCCTGTTTGGGTTACATTACCGGTACGCCGGTGTGGCATTCATCGCAGCGGGTTTCTTTCCACTCTTCATCAATATCTTCCGGATGCTGGAAAGGTATTCCGCCGGTGTTAATGCTGGTTGGAGCAGTCCCTGGCCCCTGAGAAATAATGGAGTGGCAGGAATCGCAATCGCGAGAGATTACATTGCCTTGATCATCCTGATGATCCCCGTTGTGGCAACGGAAGCATCCGGGAGAAATCATATGACCAATGTGGTCGGGATATTCTTCCCAACTGACTTTCATTTCAGGGAACATATTCTGAGCGTATACATTCTGGATAGCCTGAATAGCCTGTTCAATTTCCGGTCCTCCGTCAGGATATGCTTTTTCCAATTTTTCTTTAATAGCCTGAAGGGCTTCAGATTCGGTTTTATATTCACCTGTCAGAGCAGTAATACCATTCCGTTTTATCTCTGGAATATCCGAGCTGACCTGACCGGTTGTCATTACCTCATTAAGTGCCCGTTCAGGGGAGAGGAATTGGTGGGCTGGGCGGTTGTGACAATCAAGGCAATCCATCGTGCGGATTTCTGCTTCCGCAATCTGTTCCGGCGTCAGCTGCTTTTTAGTATCCTTTGTCTGATAAACGGTTTCGGTTCCATCGGCTTTGGTGATTCGAACCCATGGAATTTCAAGACGCTTTTCATCTGTGGCGATATATTCAATCTTATTGTCGGCAGCCATATGCCAGTGAATGCCCTGATCGCGACCCCGTTTAGTATCGCCGCCTCCGACTTTCATTAGCATCTGGATTGTCCAGGGGGTATTTTCCTCATCCGCTCGGAAGTAGGTCCGCTTAAACTCTACAGATCCGAAGAACTTTTCCGGCCAGTGACAGGTGTAGCAGGTTTCCTTTGCTGGACGCAGGTTGTGCAGTGGGGTAGGAATGGGGCGATTATATTTATCAAACAGGCTGGAATATACCTGATACATCCCGTTAATTTTTGATTTTACAAAGAAATCAGCCCCAGGGCCAATGTGACATTTAGTACAATGCGTATTGGCGTGGGGTGAATTCTGAAAGGCAACATATTCCGGCTTCATGACCTTGTGGCAGGTTTTCCCGCAAAATTCCACTGACTCAGTAAAGTGGTAAGCCTGATATCCTCCAACCATGCTGAGTGCAGCGAGGGCGATTGCTACTATAACAATAATGATGATAGCAGAAAACTGACGTTTATCATTCAGGTCAACAATAGGTAATTTTTTGGTTTTCTCTGTATTCTTGTTCCGGCGTCTTTTCTCGAGAAGAATGCCTCCAACAATAAGAAAAAGACCAAAGGCTAAAATGCCTGGAAGGACCGCATAGGTAAGAATTCCGGTGTAGGGGTTTTCAAAATGGTTCCGAATATCGATTGAGATCATGATCGAGCAGGCAATGAAACCTGTGGCGGCGAGTATAATTCCCAGCATGCTGATCAGGTTGTGAATCAGACTTTTTTCAGTTGTTTTTCCCATGATAATCTTCCTCTTTTTTCTGTCCTCCTGCATGATAATTGATAATGGAGTGGTGCTTTGAGTGCAGGAAAACAGCGTGAAAGATGAGAATTACGATAGATATAGTCAAATCATATTGTTTAAACAGGGTTTATTGAAACACAGTTTAAATAAAGGTCGGGCAAGTTTTTCTCTGTCATTATTTCTCTGTAATAATGTATATGCATTAAATACGTCTGAAAAACAGTAAGTACAAACTAGGGAGTGTTGGATATGAAAGTAACTAAGATCATTGCTGGAGTGGGAGTGTGTATTTTCGCAATTTCAGCGGCATTTGGCGAGGGAGACCCTTCCAAATTGGTTGGCATTAAAAAATGCGCTATGTGTCACAAAAAAGATGAAACAGGCAATCAGTACGCAAAATGGCAGACGATGGGGCATTCTAAAGCTTTTGATCGTTTGGGAACCGAAGAGGCTAAAGCGGTTGCTGCTAAGCTGGGTATTGATGATCCGCAAACTAGTGGTAAATGTTTAAAATGCCATTCCACAGCATATTTCTTTACAGAAGAAAAACAGACGGAAGAGGTTGCTGTGGAAAATGGGGTTGCCTGTCAGTCCTGCCATGGCCCGGGAGCTGATTATAAGCAAAAGAGTGTGATGGTGGATCGCGATGCGGCCATTGCAAATGGCATGGTATATCCAGCTAAAGAAAAGAGCTGCACAAAGTGTCATAATGATACCAGTCCGACATGGAAGAATGATCGTTATACCCTTCCATCCGGTGAAAAAGTGGGCTTCGATGTCGATCAGGCGTATGAAAAAATCAAGCATGAGCGACCGACTGCCGAATAGTAGTTCAACTGACATTTGATGGTATAGAGGGGCATCTCATTTTGGGGTGCCTCTTTTTATTGCTGAAGTTATAAGATGATATTTTTTGTCGACATTTTATCGGGGGATAGGTAATCCCCTAGTTCATTTAATTGGAAGTTAAAGAATGAAGATAAACCTTTTAATTTGCGCATTATTCATATTGGTGGGATGTAGTCAGGAGCAACCGCTTACGTATCGAGTCCCGAAGGAACTTTCGTACTCGCCGGATGGTGATGAGGAAGCGGGATCACCTCCTGTTCAGCGGTCTGCACCTGTTCCAACTCGTTTTGAGGCAACATTGCCCGAAGGATGGACAGAGCAGGCTGGCAGTGGAGGAATGCGTATGGTCAGCTATTCTATAGAAGGCTCCTCCATAGACTTTTACCTGATATCACTTGCGATGGGGGATGTTCAGAGCAATGTAAACCGTTGGAGGGGCCAGGTAGGGCTCTCTGCAGCTTCTTCTGAAGAAATCAACGCAGATGTAGACGAGTTTGAAGTCGATGGAAACAGCACTAAATATATTGAGATATATAATGAAGATTCAGGAAAAGGAATCATTGCGGCAATCATCGATTTATCACCGAAATACTGGTATTTTACGGCTAAAGGTTCGACATCCGAGCTAAGGTCCCATGCATCTGATATTCGTGGTTTTCTTGAATCGATTACATTTCCGGAGCACGCACATTAATGAACGGTTTTTTTAATATTTTTCGCTCCCTCAAGCTAACAGTTGCTCTATTGGCACTAAGTATGGTGCTGGTATTGGCAGGGACGTTGGCACAGGTAGAAAAAGGGATATGGGCAGTTATGGATCAATATTTTCGGTGCTTTATAGCCTGGATTGATCTGTACGTATTCTTTCCTCGGCATCTCAGTGTTCCAGACGTTCGCTTCCCGTTTCCCGGAGGCTTCCTGCTGGGCTTTTTACTTACGATTAACCTTCTTTTTGTTCATATGGTTAATTTTAAGGTTGTGGCTGTAGGGCGCCGGAGAGTTCTGGGGGTGGTTCTACTATTGGTGGGGCTACTTGTGACTGTAGGCGTTATGCTTGGGTGGGGAACTGCTCCGGTGGCATCTTCTGAAGGTGATGCGTTTTGGCGAGTTTTTCTGCGTTTAGGTCGAGGAACATTAGCTGCTGTCATTTTATATGCGGCCTGTCAGGTGCTTTATCGTCAGCGGGCAGGCATGGTTTTGACGCATGCCGGCATTATATTCCTTCTTGTTGGCGAATTTTTTACAGCCATATTTGCGGTTGAAGCCAATATGACAATCAGGGAGGGTGAGACTGTTAACTACATTGATCAGTCTCAGGTGTTGGAGTTGGCATTTATTGATACTTCGAGCCCAGAGTATGATACCGTAACTTCGATTCCGCATAGTCTACTTAGGAATAATGAAATAATTAAGGCTGATGCACTGCCGTTTGACGTAAAGATTCATCGTTATATTCCGAATTCAAACCGACCTAAGCCTCTTGGAAATGTTTCAGAGGAACAACGTGCCGGATATCCCGAATATCAGGGATATGGATCCCGCTTGTTTGTTGCTGAAATTAATGAGGTGAGCGGAGCTGGGCGTAATGCGCCAGCTGTGGATGCAGAGCTGTTTGATCGTGCTACAGGAACGTCACTAGGCCGTTACATTCTTTCTCTTTGGTTTTATCCGAATTTTGTTAATCGGGCATGGGATATGCCAACCAACTTCCGTGTGGGAGATCAATATTTTACAGCATATTTTCGGTTCAAGCGGGAATATCTCAAATCGAATAGTGGGAATCCATACTCAATCAAACTTCTGGATTTTATTCACGAAAAATACGAGGGCACACAAATGCCCAAAGATTTTTCCAGTCAAATTCTATTACTTAACCCTGGAGATGGAATTGATCGGGAATTGCGCATATGGATGAATAATCCTTTGCGGTATGCCCGCAGGACCTTTTATCAGTCGGGTTATCTTCCCGGTGATAAAGGCACCGTACTTCAGGTAGTTCGCAATGATACCTGGATGATTCCTTATCTGTCCTGCATGATCGTGTTTGTCGGCATGACCGCTCATTTTTGCTACTCGCTGTCCCATTATCTTCGGAGGGATTCCTAATGCGTCGAATCATATCTAATGTTGTTGTGATCTGTTTTGCTTTCTGGTTTTTCCAGAAAGGGCTTCGTTTGCCGGAGGAAAGCGCTTCTGAATTTAAAACGATGGCTTTTGCGCATCTTCCTGTTAAATATGAAGGGCGAAAAAAGCCGATTGATACTCTGGCGCGCAATCTTCTGACGTTACTGTCCGGAAAACAATCAATTCGGACGTCTGAAGGTGAAAAGGTGGAAGCCGTAAGGTGGTTTCTGGATAACATTTCCGGAACCTCGGCTGCTTCAGAATACAGAGTTGTGCGCATTGAAAACTTGGATGTTCTGTCCAGTATGGGGTTGGAGGAGCGCAAGGGGTTCCGATACTCGCTGAAAGAGTTGTTTCCAAGTTTAGGTAAAATTCAGCAGGCGGCTCGTTCTGCCTGGGATAAGCCTGAAGGTCAGCGCGACGTATATGACCGACAGGTTATAAAGTTGGTGAATAAACTACATGTTTTTCAAAATGCCGTTGCGTCTTTTGAGGATCCTTCAACTCTCCCCAAAGAACATCTTCTTTATACCGCCCAACGCTATCGACAGCTGGAGGGTCAGTCTATACCTCTTGTCATTCCTCCAATATCAGAAAATGGACAATGGCGCCCGCTTATGAGTGTCCTGATGTCTGCTCATCCGGTTATGCAGGCTTCAGGTCATGGGCATGCGGTGGATGCTCACCCTCTGGGAATACGCATGGGCCGTGTGCTGGAAGCGTATCGTAATGAGGATCCGGAGCTGTTTAACGCTGAACTGATGGCATATGGGAATGAGGTGCAGAATCAAAACCCAGATGTATTTAAAAAGGTTGCGTTTGAGGTTTTTTATAACCGCCTAAGTGCATTTATGAAATCAGCACAGCTTTATCTGTTGGTTTTTCTGTTGAGTTGTTTTGGCTGGCTTTTCCGCAAGGATGGATTGCTTTCTGCCGCATGCACTTTGATGGTTGTGGCTTTCATACCACATACCTTTGCGATTATTGCCCGCTGTTTTCTTTCCGGTTACCCTCCGGTTACGAACCTCTACTCTTCCGCAATTTTTATTGGTTGGGCCGCTGTTGGCGCCGGGATTACGCTAGAGCTGACTTTTCGAAAAAAAGCTCTCGGGATTGGTAATCTGGCAGGAGGGATTTCCGGCTTTCTTACACTGCTAATTGCCCATTTCCTAGCCGGTGATGGCGATACTATGGAGCAGATGCGTGCGGTACTCGATACCCGTTTCTGGCTAACTACGCATGTGATTACCATTACATTGGGTTATATGGCGGCTTTTGTGGCAGGAGCTATTGGAGCATTGTATATCCTTTCCGGGGTAGTTACCCGTCGCATTGATGCGGTCACTGATGACGGAATGTACCGCATGATGTATGGAACCATTTGTTTTGCTTTACTACTCAGCTTTGTAGGAACGGTTCTTGGAGGACTGTGGGCTGATGATTCCTGGGGACGTTTCTGGGGTTGGGATCCAAAGGAAAACGGAGCCCTTCTGATTGTTCTCTGGAATGCAATTCTATTGCATGCGCGATGGGGTCGAATGGTTAAAGCCCGCGGTTTTGCAATTATGGCCGTTTTCGGAAATGCAGTGACCGCCTGGTCTTGGTTTGGCGTTAATCAGCTTAGTGTAGGGCTGCATTCCTATGGATTTACTGATTCTGCCAGTTTCTGGCTGACAGTATTTATCCTGATTCAGATGGGTCTCTGTTTTCTGGGATTTCTTCCAGTCCGGTACTGGAGAAGTATCCGAGCACGGACTGTTGCGGATACTGCTGTTTAATTCAGTGCTCGGCTTGTTGCCGAGCGCTGAATTCATTTACACAGTCTGCGAATAACGTCCCATGCGCTGTTCATTCTGCAGATAGGCATCAAAACGCATTGCAACAATCCGGACAAATAAGCGTCCGAGCGGAGTTACATGCAGGCCGCTTATTTCACGTCGCACCAGCCCATCTTTTTCCAAATCATCGAGGGACTCGATTTCTTTTTGGAAATGCTCGGTAAAATCAACACCAATCTCTTTTGATAGTTTTGCATAGTCAACATAGAGATTGCACATGATATTCATAATGGCTGTATACCGTATTTTATCTTCTTCGGTCATGACATATCCGCGCAGGATTGGGAGGATTCCGGAGTTGATGGAGGTGTAATAGGGTTCTAATTCTTTTTCGTTCTGAAAATAGCGTCCGCCGGCATGCGAGATAGATGAAATTCCAAATCCATGCAGATCGACCCCTTTATGGGTGCTGTAGCCTTGAAAGTTTCTCTGTAGAGTCCCGTTCATGAGCGCTTTTGCCATACCGTCTTCCGGCTTTGCAAAATGATCCATACCAATGTAGATGTAGCCGGATCCGGTTAATTTTTCAATAATCAGTTGTAACAGTTCCAGCTTTATCTCCGGCCCGGGAAGCCGGTCTTCATAACTTTTTTGGAACGGTTTAATCCATGGGATATGAGCGTAACTGTAAATAGCAAAACGGTCAGGAGAAAGGGTCAAAACCTCATCAAGCGTTTGGCTGAAGGATTCAACACTTTGATTGGGTAATCCATAGATCAAATCAAAATTAATCGAATCCATGCCGCTATCTCTCAACCACTGATTGGCCGTTGCAATCATCTCCATAGGTTGGACGCGGGTAATGGCTCTCTGTACTTCAGGATTGGTGTCCTGCACGCCTAAAGAGGCTCGGTTGAATCCTGCATTGCGTAATGCTTCTGCTTTTTCTTTGGTCAAAGAGCGGGGATCGATCTCCGCACCGGCTTCTACTTGTTTCGAAATGGAAAAATGGTTTTGGATCAGATGTCCAAGCTGTTCAATTTCCGGTGCGGTGAGAAAGGTAGGGGTTCCGCCACCAAGCTGAATCTGTACAACCTCAGAAGGAGATATGTAAGGCTTGCGCATGGAAACTTCACGTTCAAGGTAGCTCAGATACTCGGCACTTTTTGATTGGTCCCCGGTTACAATGTTAGTGCATCCGCAGTAGAGACATTGCTTTGAGCAGAACGGTAGATGAAAATAGAGCGAGAGCGCATCTGCAGCGGTATGCTCCATGTTCGGATGATCAGTAAAATGGGTCGCCGGCGGATAGGAAGTATAGCGTGGTCCCGGAATGTTGTATTTCCGGAGTTGTTCTAGGCTAACGGCTATACTGCTCATTTGAAATTCTGCACGGTTTCGGTAACTGCCTGAATGGATTCTATTTCTGCCTCCGGCGGAACACCGTGCCCCAGATTAAATATGAATCCATTGCGGTTTCGCATTGATTCCAGTATTACTCGGGTTTCTTCAGCAGCAGCCTCAGGTTTTGCTATCAGAAGGGCTGGATCCAGATTGCCCTGAACGGCGACATCGGCCGGGATGATTTGAGCCACATTACGCAAGTTCATGTTCCAGTCGATGCCCATTACGTTGGCTCCGGTCTGCACCACCTCATCCCAATTATGGTGTACTTGGCGGGCAAAGACGATAACCGGAACTTCACCACCGATAGCGTCAATAATCTGCTGCATCCAGAGGCCTGACATTTTCCAGAACACATTGGGAGCCAAGGTGCCTCCTTGACTATCGAAAATCTTGATAACATCCGCTCCGGCTTCAATCTGAGCTTTGAGATAAATAATTGTGGCCTGTGTGATTTTTTCCAAGAGAGTATAAAACAATTTAGGTTCGCTGTAGAGCATGGCGCGGGAACGTAGGTTTTCTCGAGAACTGCCACCCTCAACCATGAAAGAGGCCAAAGTCCAAGGTGAGCCCGCAAACCCGATAATTGCCCGTTCATCACCAAGTTCTTTTCGGGTAACACGAATTGCTTCGGGAGTGTAGCTGATATGATCCAGAACGGCTGACGGATCCAGACGGTCAATGTCGGCTTTAGAGTTTAACTCAAAATCCATTTTGACGCCGCCTTGCTCCAGTAGCTCATATTTCTGTCCCATGGCTTCAGCAATAACCAGAATGTCGGAAAAAATAACCGCGGCATCATACCCAAATCTACGGATCGGTTGCAGGGTGACTTCCGCAGCGCTTTCAGGGTCCTGTACCAGTTCTGTAAATTTTCGGGTGGCTTTTAGTTCGCGATATTCCGGTAAAGAGCGGCCAGCCTGTCGCATCATCCAAATTGGAGGGCGGTCAACAGATTGGCAGGTGCAGGCACGCAGGAAACGATCTCGGCAGGTAATGTCTAATAATGTATTCATGAGCGTTTACATATCTCATGAACCGACCATATAATCAACCCATAATAAGTGTGGTCGTTATAACTGAAAAAAAACGGAATATTATTCCATAATATACGGACTAAAATCCGATTGTCGGGGGGCGCTGTGAATAGCCTAGAGAATTTATTAAAGTCGAGTACAACAGTCATGTTGTTCATCTTTTCAGTGCAGGCTGAAGTTTTTCTTCCAGGAACGCAGCCGAACGAAAATAATATTCGTGTTGGTAAGGTCAAACTGTGTGGTTCTTGTCACTCTAATACAGGAGATGATGCCGCAGATCCATATAAAACCTGGCAAGGGGGGATGATGTCGCAGGCCTCACGTGATCCGGTTTATCTGGCTGCCTTAACTATAGCGAATCAGGATATCCCCGGAGTTGGGGAATATTGCATCCGATGTCACTCTCCGGCCGGTTGGTTGGAAGGTCGTTCGACAGAGCCGGACGGATCAGGGTTGCGTGAGCATGATAAAGATGGCGTTTCCTGCTCCATTTGCCATCGGTTAGTGGACCCTTTAAGCGATGCAGGAAAAGCGCAGGTAAAAACACCACCGCCGGGGTATGGAAACGGTATGATGGTAATGTCGGATAATAAGGTTGTTTTTGGTCCGTATGATGATTCTCCTCCGGTAACATCCCACGCGACTGAGAAATCCTCATTTACCTCTTCAAGTGAACTATGTGGTACTTGTCATGATGTTTCCAATCCATTAGCCACGGATGATGTCTTGAATGAACCGCCATTCTCCTATGGAATTATCGAGCGAACCTATAGTGAATGGGCTCTGAGCGATTATGCAAAGGAGGAAACAAAAAAAACATGCCAGTCCTGTCATTTTCCTGAAAT
>DATCZD010000036.1:0-18364 GCA_036526075.1 Pontiella sp.
CTGAAACGGAAATTATGTTTTCTCAGCAGCTTGCGGAAGAGCACGATCCGGCCAAAGCTGCTCTTGCCCAGCAAACCCTCCAACAGCGGATTGCCCATATCAAATCCGATGCCGAAGCTAAAAAAGAAATCATTAGGCACCGAGTATGAAGACCCTCCTTTCATATGACTTCCTCGTCATAGGCTCCGGACTGGCCGGACTGACTGCCGCCATGGAGCTGGCCAAACACGGGAAAGTGCTGGTTTCTAGCAAGGTAGAAGCATCTGAATGTAATAGCTTTTATGCTCAGGGAGGCATC
The DNA here is from genome assembly GCA_036526075.1 of Pontiella sp. GTDB lineage: Bacteria > Verrucomicrobiota > Kiritimatiellia > Kiritimatiellales > Pontiellaceae > Pontiella. The sequence goes on from DATCZD010000036.1 coordinate 299, forward strand.
GCCTGTGTCATCGATCCGCAGGATTCTGTTGAAGCACACATGAAAGATACGCTTGGAACAGCGCATGGACTGGGGATCCCCGAAGTTGTTCATAGAATCGTTCAAGACGGATATGCCCGAATCCAGGCACTTGAGGAACTAGGTGTAAAATTTGACCAACGCCAACGCAAAGGTAAAGAAACCGAATATGACTTAGGGAAAGAGGGAGGCCACTCACACCGCCGTATCCTGCATGCAGGGGATATCACCGGCCAATCCATGATGCAGGTACTTATTTCCCACGCCCAAGAAAACAACAATATTACGATCAAAGAAAACCTGATGGCGGTCGATCTGATTACAACTGAATGGGTTGGCCATACGGGAGAAAACCGGTGCATCGGAGCCTATTTTCTTGATAAAAAAACTGAGGAAATATTTCCGATCCATGCAACCTGCACAGTCCTTGCTTCTGGAGGGATTGGAAAAGTCTACCCCTACACCTCGAACCCTGATGTAGCAACCGGAGATGGCGTAGCCATGGCCTGGCGGGCTGGAATTCCCATCCGAAACATGGAATTTGTTCAATTTCACCCTACCTGCCTCTTTCATCCACAGGCAAAATCTTTTCTAATCTCCGAGGCCGTGCGCGGCGAAGGCGCGGAGCTTAAAGATATCCGTGGATACGCCTTTATGCAGGACTTCGATGACCGTGGATCTTTGGCCACTCGAGATATTACAGCCAGGGCCATTGACTTTGTAATGAAGAAGTACGGCGACCCGTATGTTTATCTCGACATTACCCACCGCTCCGAATCTTTTCTGCGAGAGCGCTTCCCCAATCTCTATGCGGCCTGCCTTCGTTATGGAATAAACATGGCTACAGACCCAATTCCGGTAGTTCCAGCCGCGCACTACTCTTGCGGAGGTATTGTCGCCGAAGTGAATGGGACAACAGCTCTTCCCGGTCTGTACGCCTGCGGAGAAGTCGCCTGCACTGGTCTGCACGGAGCAAATCGTCTTGCCAGCAACTCGCTACTGGAAGCCCTGGTCTGCGGTCACAAAACAGCTATTGAGATTTCAAAGAAATGGAAAAAGTTTGATGAAAAGATTTCCATTCCGGAATGGAAATGCGGTGAAGCTGTTTGCTCAGATGAAGCGGTTGTAGTCGAGCATAACTGGAATGAAGTACGCACGGCCATGTGGGATTATGTAGGAATCGTACGCACTGAACGACGTCTGGAACGGGCCCGCGCACGTATTCGGAATCTGCGTCAGGAAATCAAACAGTATTACGGAGATTACCTTGTCACCTCCGACCTGCTAGAGCTGAGAAACATTGCTGACGTTGCCGAACTAATTATTCGCTCTGCACAACAGAGAAAAGAAAGTCGCGGGTTGCATTACATGGCCGACCACCCTAACCAGAGCGACGAGGCCGTTGATACCACCATCCATGACAAGCCCGGTGGGCCACTGACGTAGGCCGCAACGACCGAAGCCGATCACATTCTTACAGCTTCATTCAGTTCTCCACAACGAGGGCAGCGATCCATCGGCCTATTTCGGGCAATCGTATAAAGGTGATTGCAATGCGCACATTCATATATGCTTTCGCAACTATGAACAGGACGGTGCCTGGATCGGATTGCATAATATCCGCCCAACGCCAGCATAGACACTAACGGAACACTGACCCACACTGAAAGTAGAGCATCCGGTGAAAGCGTAATCATTGCGTCCTCTCGATTAAAACTGAACGCTCCGGAGAATAAATCTCGACTTCGCCCTCAACAGCAACTCCCTGTCGAAAACGAAGATTATAAAGCAGTAGCAAAACCTTCTGATTCATCACGGACTCATCCAGAGGATCTTCAAGTAAAACATGCTCCACTACACCCTGCTCCGATATGCTGACCATCGCCCGAACTTCCCATGGATTTTCAGATTCCTGATTCAACTCAGACGGGAGTACAACCCCTCCTACTAAACGCTCCCTCAATTCAGGAGTCATAGATATTCGTCGAGCAGACGGTCGCGCTTCGCCTGAATGTAAATAATTTGGTAAGGCGGGCTGATATGTCCCCACACCGAACAAGAACCCGTCCGATGAAAACACCTTTTCCTGCGAGAAAATTGAAGGAGTTACCTCCAGAAAGCTAGTAGCCTGTTTCGGCCTAGAAAAAGTACGTAATGGCGTAACAACATCCATTTCGGCCAGAGCATGACTAAAGCCCATTTCCGAGGGCAGTGAAAAAGCAGCAGGAGATCTAACAATACGCACCTCCACAGAGCTCATTGGGGAATTGCCTTCCCCAGTAAACACATATCTCGTCTTTGGCACAGCCAATCGTTTTTGACCCAGCCCGACTGCGTCGGGAAGCAGACTTAAAAATAGAAGAGCGTGCAGACCAATGCCTAGAAAAATAGACCACAGGAGCTCTCTTCTGCAGATATTTATCATTCTGCAATATCCTCCGATACTGCAATTTTAGTCGCCATAGAAACTTCAGAAATACCAGAGGCCAATGCCGCATTCCAGGCATGCACAACCTCTCCATACAAAACCCGCTCATCCGCCTCGATAATCAGGGGAGCGCCGGAGTTTTCTTGGGCGACCTTCGAAAGCACCTCTGAAAGCCGGGCTTTAGAGAGTCGCTCATCATTAAAATAATAGTGTCCACCACGTGCAACTGACAATATCATCGACCCGAAACGGGCTCCATCACTGAACGGCGATTCCGGCAGTTGAATATTAATTCCAGGCTGAACAACAAAAGGAGAAATGGCGATAAAAAACGCCAATACCAACAGAGCGGAATCACAAAACGCAATCCCAATAGTAAAAACACCCGCCGGCTTACGGGTGGGCTTATACCGCCGCAGTTGCTGACTTTGGCCATGTGGGCTAACGGGTTTCATAAGCCTCCTCGACAGAAGACCGATCGTAAACAAGAAAACGGTATATCTCCTCTGAAGCATGTTCCATACTCAGCGTTATCGCCTCAACACGCCCGAGTAGAAAATTGTACCCAGCAAAGGACGGAATAGAGACCCCCAACCCGAATGCTGTTGTCACCAGAGCCTGCCAGATCCCCGAGGAAAGCATCCCAATTTCGACCAAAGGCGCATCCTGCTCCATTAGCATGAAAATATTTATCAACCCAAGAACCGTCCCCATCAACCCAAGAAGTGGTGTAACTTGAGCAATAGTTAAAAGACCGCCTAAATTTCTCTCTAATCTGGGGATTTCATCCAATCCCGCCTGTGTAAGGGTCTGTCGAAGCTGATCCGGGGTCTCATCCGCATGCAACAGAGCCGTGCGGACCATATAAGCCACCGGACCAGGTGTCTGATCGCAAATCGAAACGGCTTCTGCAGCATTTCCTCGATTCACAATCGTATAGATTCCGCTAAGAAAATCTTCCTGCTTAATCTGAGCTCTGTGCAGATGAAATACCCGATCAAAAAACATAATTATACTCAGCACACTACAACCGAGAATTGGCCACATTAACCATCCGCCCTTAACCATCAGCTCCAACATGATCCATCTCCTCCACCTGCTGGAACAGCAGCCAGTTATCCTGTTTAATCCTTTTAATTCGCTCTGCGGCCTCATCTCTGGCCGGCACTCCAGCCTCGACCACACGCTGATAAATTTTAACAGCCTCCGGCCAAGACTGCTCTCTCTCCTTCAGCGTAGCTGCTCCAAAAGCAGATCGAGTAAACCACATCACACTGTAAGGCGAACGCTCGACATTCTCATTGATAAATGAATATATCACATTCATATAACGGGCAAACGCCCCCACTGCATCATCGGTCTTTTCGAGACAACGGCCGATTTTATATTCAGCCTGAAGCTTTAGAGATATCGGAGCAGATGGACGATCAAGAATTGCCTGATAACAACTGATCGCCTTGATGTAACGAGAAGTTCGCTCACTTGCCAATGAAAACTGACAATCTCCCTTTCGCCCCCATGCTGCGTTAACAAGCGGATTGTCTGGATAATTCTTAATCACCTCATCAAAAGCTAAAATGGCCCGCGAAAATTCTCCAAGCTCGGTCAGAGCGTCACCTTGAGCAAAACGAACCTGAGCTAAAATATCACTATCAGCATAGTTTCTAGCAACATCAGAGTATCGCTCTACAGCAACAACATATTCCGACTGTTTTGAGGAACAACGGCCAGCCCAATAAAGTGCCCGAGGAGCCAATCGATGATTCTTAAACTCCTCGGCAATACGCACGAACAGTGGCTCTGCCGCTTCGTAGTACCCTTGATTAAAATAGCGCTCAGCCAACCAGAACATCACTTCCGGAGCCCATTCTGACTCGGGATATCGATCAATAAATTTCTGGCAAGTCTCGATCGCCTCAACTGTCTGTCCCTGCGGGTATAGGCTAAACCCTCTCAAGTAAGTTGCTTGAGCGGCATACTCACTGCTCGAATGTTTATCTAGAATTTGTTCAAAAAACTTTTGTGCTTCCTTAAAACGTCCCAGTTTGTAAAGCACCACACCCTGTTGATAAAGCGACAAAGCCTCAACTGTACTGTTTGAATAGGTTTCTCCAATCCACGCGAACTTGGCCAGCGCATCCTCCCACTGCCGGTTTAACCTTAACAGATCAGCAAGGCGAAACGCGGCTTTTTCAGCAAATGGGCTTTGGGGGAATTTTTTTTCCAACGTGTTAAATACATCCATGGCTTCTGACCGTTGGCCTTTTCCTGCTAGAGACAGCCCCATCTGGTAAAGAGCATTAGGTGTATTTTCATGTGATGGGAATTCTGTGGCAAACTGACTGTAACGATCTTCAGCCTCCTCATACTTTCCCGATTGATAATATGCGTCTGCAGACTTAAAAAGAGCTGTAGCAATCTCCTCCGGAACACTTAATCCTTTTGAGGCCTTATCAAACAAAATAGCAGCCTCTGCAAAACGTTGTTCCTCCCAAAGGGCAAGTCCTCTTCCCAAATATGCTTTTGACAACCCACCCAAATCGTCGGAAACATCCAGATACACCTGAAATGCATCAGCAGCATCTTTATAGCGTTTTGTTTGCAAAAGTGCTTCAGCTTTAGCCAACTGAAGTTCCGCTGCAATGGATTTATTCGGAGCTTCTGCCCGACATTGCTCCAGTAACTTTAAAGCTTCTACAGTGTTATCAGCCCGCAGTAGCATCTGCACAAGCGATAGTTTGAGCGGCACCCGATGAAGGGCATCCGGCGAAAGTTCAATGGCTTTGCGAAGAGCCTCAAATGCCTCATCCGAGTTTCCGGACTGCTCTTCAAGCGCAGCAAGATCAACATAAGCATCTATGCGAAAAGTTAGATGAGTCTGAACGTTTGTGGCCAGATCAACAAATAAGTTGCGGGCTATTTCCGCATTGTTATCGAAGTCTTGTTTATATAGGAGGTGCGCAAGTTTAAGCCGCCCCATCTGAGACACTTGCTTATCGCTTTCAGATATCAAGATATCATAAATCGAGACGGCTTCTGGGATCCGGTCCTGCAAAACATAAATATCTGCGAGATCAAAAAGATTCTCAATCTTCCCGTCGGCATCTGGAAATCTTTCAGAAAACTGCCTACAGGAAGACTCCGCAGCATTAAGCAACCCGGCCTGTTTTTCAGCATTTGCCTTCAACCGCAACGCAAAAGAAGCATAGCGGCTTTCCCTTTCAACGATGGGCTTCAAAGCTTCAATAGCCTGATTGAACTGATGAAGTTCATAGTGAGCCCGAGCATACCAGTATGCCATTCCAGGATCCCCTGTTCGCGACTCAAGCCGGGTAATCATTTCCGAAAAGCGTTTCTGCCCCCATAATGCATGCGCTAACAACAACAAGGCCTCATGACCTTCTTTTTCAGAAAGCTTTCCCTGCAAAACTCCGAGCACTTGCTGTTCAGCCAGCATGTAAAACCCATCCGCAAGTGAAGAACGAATATTCGGAAAGCGCTCACTGGACGGCCGAGGGACAACCTCCTGCGCAAAAACATCAAATGCAATCGAGAGCGCCAGCAGAGATAAAATGAATAAATGGCATTTCCGCATAAAAATTTCCAATACTTCGAGGAATAGTATTTACAATCGGACAAAAATACAAAATCAAATTTTCCGACCATTAAATCAGAAAAATAATTTTCCTCCCGATCGAATGAACGCTACGTTTAGTTGTCTTTTAAATTATTATGACCGTAGAACTCAACAGACGAATGTTTATCGTCCTTCTCAGCACAACAGGGGCTGTCCTTGCTCTGCCTGAATCTAAAGGTAGAGGAACAAGATCTGTTATCTCTTATCCGGATAAGCCCCCACTTTACTTTCAAGGAAACGGTGAAATCAGGCTTCCGGCCCGCCCAAAAACCATTGCGATTAATTATCTATCTTCGTAAGGGAAGTTAGGCATAACCCAGTTTCTTAAGCATCCAGAAGTTCTTCCGCCAGTTTTTTTCCACCTTAACCCAAAGCTTAAGCTTAAAACGAACCCCGTACATTTCGTAGAGCTCCTTCTCGGCCTGTTCACGGGCCCATTTCAATAAACGGCCCTTTTCGCCGATCACAATTCCCTTCTGAGAATGGCGTTCAACATAGATGGAAACATCGACGATCCATTTTTTTTCTTGCTCATCAATCTCCTCAACCCAGACTGCAACCGCATGCGGAAGCTCATCATGCAGACGATGAAACAACTTTTCGCGTACTACATCTGCAATATTTAACTTACGAGGATAGTCGGTCAAAATATCCTCCGGAAACAGAGGAGGACCTTCAGGGACGTACCCAAATAGCGTGGTAAGCAATTTAGCCATACCATCACCATGAAGCGCTGAAACCTGAGCCCAAACCGGTTCCTTATCATGTTGTTTTTCGGTCCTGATCTCCTCCCAGAGCTCTTTATACTCCAAAGATCGGTCCGGCTTTCGGTCAGATTTGTTCAGTGCAATAATACAGGGAACCTCTTCGCGGGCAATACGCCGAAACCATCCGTCATCCTCTAATTCCGGCGATGTCGAGGCATCGAGTACCAGAAGAATTGCATCCACCCCTTCAACCGCGGACCGTGCGGCCTTATTCAAGTTTTTCCCCAAATCACCCTGCGCCTTATGAACTCCGGGCGTATCGAGAAATACCAACTGACCGCGCTCCTCGGTCAAAATTGCGCGGATCAGGTTTCGGGTAGTCTGTACCGTATCGCTGACAATACTTACCTTTTCACCAAGTAAATGATTAACCAGCGTCGATTTCCCCACATTCGTGCGGCCAACAATTGCTAGGATCCCAGCACGGCCAACATCTGAAAATTCCATATAGTCCTCAGTCATGGGCGCGGGTTCTACCACATTCTGTTGAAGAATGATAAGGAATATTCATGGATTTGCTTTTGTCGAATGCAATTTCAAGCAACATCAGCCCAAATAACACTCACTACAGCGCTTGGATTCACATCCCTGCGCCTTACAGAAATATTCCTCGGCGCTATCTTGCCAGGCAGCATTAAAGTGTGGACACTTTTCTGTGTATTCAGCAAATCGTACAAAACGCTGTAGAATGTGATCTGGAATCGTATGCTCCATTGAGCAGGCAAACTCTTCCGCCTCCCGAGCTTCAATCCCCAGAACCTGAGTAAAGAAATGCAGAAGTGCTTCATGCTTATTCGCAATTCCTCGAGCAATTTCACGCCCGCTCTCGGTCAACGTGACTGATGCATATGGCGCATAGTTGACCAACCCTTTTTCTGAAAGAATCTTCAACGCTCCCGTAACGGAGGCCGCTCGCACCTGCATACGCTCAGCAATATTCTTCGGACGCGCCTTTCCATCCTCACGGGAAAGAAAAAAGATCGTTTCCAGATAATCTTCCAGACTAGCACTAAGTTCCACATTGCTCATGGTCCCGTTCATAGCAGACCCACTAAAGCAATCTCAACCCTGCTCCCTTAATATTTTACTCTATTGAAATTCGATCTAAATAACTCGCATTCTAAAATTCGTTTCTTAGGATGCTCGTTATGGATTTTTCAGGACATATCAAAAGACTCTTCCAACCGGTCGTGCGGCCACATTCTCCCACAGCGGAACTGTCGGCCCGAACCGGAACCTGCTCAAAATCAAAGGATTTTAAGTGGTTAGAAACAAATATTCCCTGCCAGAAAGCCTGTCCGGCCGGAACTGATATTCCCTCCTACCTAACTGCCATTGCTGAAGGAAAATCGGACGAAGCGTACCATATAAATCTGCAGGATAATGTATTTCCAGCTGTTCTGGGACGTGTATGCTCCCGCCCCTGCGAATCGGCCTGTAGACATGGGTATGAAAAACTGGGAGATCCTGTCGCGATCTGCTTTTCTAAGCGTTCCGCGGCTGATTTTTCCAGTCAGGATCCCGTGCTGATAAAACCTTGGTTTCCCCCAACAGGAAAACGAGTTGCAGTGGTCGGATCCGGAGTAGCCGGCCTATCGGCTGCCCGCAACCTCACCTTGCTTGGTCATAAAGTAACGGTATATGAGAAGCATAATCGTCCTGGAGGCATGCTATATCAGGGAATTCCCGAATTCCGCCTTCCCCGGAAAATTATTGATCGTGAAATCCACCAAATCGAAGCTCTCGGTATTGAAATTATTTACAATACAGCTATTGGCCAAAATGCTCCGCTCTCTGATTTAATCGACCGGTTTGATGCAGTGGTCATGGCAGTAGGGACCCCGAAGCGCAACCTACTGAACATTCCTGGCCACGAGCTTTCCGGCATAAAGCATGGCCTCGACTTTCTACTGGAGGTCAATGAGAAAGGCCTAGCCGACATCGGGAAACACGTCATTGTCATCGGCGGGGGATTTACCGCAATGGACTGTGCGCGTACCGCCCGTCGCCTTGGCGCACAGACCACCGAATGGGACCTGAAAATTTTATATCGAAGGTCACAGAAAGCCATGCGCGTATCGCCCGAAGAACTAGAAGATCTCCATTTAGAGGGAATTCCTCTGGAATGCCGTGCTACACCAATGGCCTATATTGGAAAAGAAGGAAACGTTACCGGCATGCGCTTCCAACGCACGGACACCCAGGAGGAATTTACCATTCCTGCCGACACGGTGCTTCTGGCTACCGGCCAGTTTCCAGATCATTCATGGGAGAGAGAGACTGCAGACTTTCGAAATAGAGAACAGGATGAGAAGCTCTTTTCCGCCGGAGATTATGCCATCGGGTCTTCATCCCTGATTGAGGCCATTGCGCACGCAAAGGAAATAGCTGAAAAGGTCGACTTCTTCCTCATGGGGGAAAAACGATTGCAGAAAAATGTCCTCATTGAAGATGCAACCGAAACCGGGCGCACGCGTACAATGGATGACCTTCCGCGACAATCTATGCCGAAAAAACCGATTGACATGCGCGATCTCCCTAGCGAAGTTGAACTTGGGTTTGATAAAGATACTGCAGTTTCAGAAGCATCTCGATGCTACCGTTGCCACTATAAATTTGAGATTGATCAGGATAAGTGCATTAAATGCGACTGGTGCCTGAAAGCCAAACCGCGACCGGAATGCATTCTGATGCTAAAGAGTATTCGGCATGACGACAACGGGGCTGTGATTTCATGGGAGGAGACCGACTATGCTCGGGAAATGAATATGATCTGGATTAACTCTGATGAGTGCATCCGCTGCGGCGCCTGCTTAAAAGCCTGCCCTGTCGATGCGATCAATCTCCAGAAAGTTTCTCTTTGCAGCGTTCCAGTGATAAATAACACTATGCCTTTGGAGGAAGATTTATGAAAAAACCACCCGTAATTTTTATTGCCGGCGAACGTCAGCACGCAGGAAAAACCGTTACCAGCCTAGGACTTATTTCGGCACTTAGTAAAATTATCGACCCAAAAGACATCGGCTATTTTAAGCCAGTAGGCCAGGAAATGATCACGCTCCCCAATGGTAAACGGATTGATAAGGATGTTCGAATTATCAAAGAGTTTACCGGACTGGATATGCCGGATATGGGTATTCTTTCCCCAGTGCGGGTGGTTTCGGGGGTCACCCGTGAATGTATCATGAGCGGAAATCCCCGATCCATTACTGCTGAATTTGAAAAGTCAATCTACCAAACCAAGGATGCCCTCTCTGATAAAAAGCTGATCATCGCTGAAGGAACCGGCCATCCTGGAGTCGGATCTGTCATCGGCCTCTCCAATGCCCGAGTTGCCAATATGCTGGGCGCAAAAATCCTTTATCTTGTCGGTGGCGGAATTGGACGAACTCTCGATGAGTTAGAGGTCGATCTCTCTTATTTTTCACACCACCACTGCCAGGTATCAGGAATCCTGTTCAATAAAGTGCTCCCCAACAAAGTGGACATGATGAAAGAAGTGCTGACCGAAGAAACCATCGGCCGTATCTTCCCTGAATGGAATCCTCTGCTAAAGATTTTCGGATATATGCCCCAGGTAAAATATCTCAATAATCCATCCATGCACCTGATCCGTCAGAATTTTAAAACACATCACACAATCAAGGTCGGGTTGTGCGCCGATGCATGGCATAAGGCCTGCAGGAAAGTGAAAATCATTTCTCAGGATTATAAAGCTTTTGCCCCCGAACGTATACTTCGACCCCGTGACATCGCTGTCTTAGGTGCTAGTTCACACCGCCGACTAAAACGGCTCATCGACTATAACCACAGCCTTACTGATGAAAAACTGGGAGGCATTATTCTGACCTGCGCTACGGAAAAAATGCCGGATCCCCGCTCCATAGAACTACTGGCCAACAGCTGTTTGCCTGTGATTGCTGTAGCTCAGGACTCTGCTGAAGCCGATGCCACTCTATATAAATGCTTCAATAACACAAAGTTACAACTGTACGATAAAATAAAACACCAACATATTGTTGAGCTGTTCTCGGAACATTTTGATATTGATCGGTTTGCACAGGGCTTAGGGTTGTCTATTTAGATACTTTACGCTACCCACTTTTTACCCTATAATGACCAAGCCTTTAGAGGGTTATGCGTGTTTATGCGTGTTTATGCGTAAGGAGTGGGCTATGAAAAGTTGCATTGTATGTCCTTTATATCAGAACAGCCAAAGACTTTGCACCAATGTCATACCCTCTATTCCTGAACGGCTTGAAACTCTCCAGTTCTGCATGGGAGTTTACTATATGGATTGCCCTTTTTTTAAGTATGTCAATAATCCCTCTCTTTATTGCGATTATTTCGCGGATTGTTCCTTTTGTGAAAATCTTGCTAAGGGCAATTTGAAGGTGCTGACCAACCAGATAGAACGTTGGTGTCTTACCGGATTTATGGGATGCGCTTGTTACAAGAAGAAAAAGCAAGGCCTAAAGGTTCCGGAGAACCTGCATCCGGATGGATCAATTCATGACTTTGATCGGAGCATTACGCCGTAGGGCAACGGGAGCCCAAAGGATATCCCGGAAGCTTGCGGCTGAGCGCCTGCTTTAGCAGCGCGATACCTCCCCCGGAAAACTGATGACTGTAGGCCTGTATTTCCTGTTGCATCACAGCCGCCTCGCCAACGTTAGCATCTTGAAGCAGCATTTCCATCGCCGCATAAAGTTCCGGACGTACATTTGCTGCTCCGGAGACAAACCCCGCCGCTCCCTGCAGAACCGGCTCATAAATTTTTGAACTGCTTCCAATAAAATAGCGGGGCGTATGCTCCATCAACGCGAGATTCTGAGCAGAATCCTTCACGCCATAGTGCGGGACCGCCTTTAGAACCTCCGGTGTAATCGCATTGCCTGAATGTTTGGGGAAATTATAGAGAATAAAAGGAATATGCGCTCTTTCTTCCAAGAAATTAAAATATTCCACCATATCTTCAGAGGAAATCCCCGCCGGATAGATAGGTGGCAACACGACCACGGCATCCGCTCCAACCTCATTCGCCCACTGAACCTCGGCACCCTTCATAGCCAACCCTAGTCCACAGGCATGAGAAAGCAGAATGCCGGAAAAATGTCGGCGGGCCAGCTCAAGAAGCTCTCGGCGTTCTTCCGGAAGCAGTGAATAAAACTCGGCCGTGGTTCCGTTTACGAGTATTTTCTCTACACCATGCCGCATGAGAAAATCCAGATGCCGTTTAAATGCATCCTGATCGATCTCCCCATTCTCTTTGAAGGGAGTCAGAACGGGTACAATCAATCCCTTCAGATCCAACTGTGGTTTTTCTTCCATAAATATAACCTAACGTTTAACCGTCTCAGGGAAAATCAACTTCCCCGTCTTCGATGATTCTAAGGGTCTCAGTTTAAAAAAAGAAAACCCAGAGCTTGAAGAAACTCCGGGTTCGGCAATCACCTCATGTTGAACTTACGGAAGAACGGTATCTCCCATGAGATAGGTGTCAACTTCACGGGCAGCACCGCGGCCTTCGTTGATAGCCCACACAATAAGCGATTGACCCCGACGGGAATCTCCGGCAGCAAATACCCCATCAATATTGGTCTTATAAACCTCATGCTCTGCCTTATAGTTGGAACGGGCGTCGCGTTCAATACCGAGCTGCTCCGCAATCGGATCTTCCGGCCCGAGAAAACCCATCGCTAATAGAACAAGATCCGCTTCTGTGCGCTTTTCGGTTCCTTCAATGGCTTTTGGCATCTTTCCGCCATTACCGTTATCAACCCACTCTACTTCAACCGTATGAATTGCGACCAGGTTTCCATCCGCATCACCCTCAAACTTCTGGGTCATGATCGAAAAGTTACGCGGATCTTCACCCTGCAACTTAATCGCTTCCTGTTGTCCATAGTCCGTCTTAAGATTTGCCGGCCACTGCGGCCACGGATTAGATACACGATTCCGATCGGCGGCCGGCTTCGGCATAATCTCGAGCTGGGTCACCTTTTCGCAACCATGGCGGAGCGAGGTTCCCACACAGTCAGTTCCGGTATCACCACCGCCAATAACAATAACTTTTTTATCCTTAGCAGAAATGTGATTTCCGTCTTCGAGATTACTGTCGAGCAGACTCTTGGTGTTCGCATGAAGAAACTCCATTGCAAAGTAAACACCCTTCAAATTCCTGCCTTCCACCGGAAGATCACGCGGATTGGTCGCACCGGTCGTCAGTACAACCGCATCATACTCTTTCTTGAGTTCATCAGCCGAGATGTCCTTGCCAACTTCAACGCCGGTTTTAAACTCAATTCCCTCTGCTGCAAGGATATCCACACGACGTTGCACAACTGCCTTATCGAGCTTCATATTAGGAATGCCGTACATCAGCAACCCACCGATACGGTCTGCACGCTCATAAACCGTCACGTTGTGCCCGGCTTTATTGAGCTGAGCGGCACAGGATAGACCAGCAGGCCCAGAGCCGACAACCGCAACCTTCTTATCCGTACGAACCTCTGGCGGCTCTGGAACAACCCACCCATTTTCAAAACCCTTGTCGATAATCGTGCGTTCATTATCGTGAATTGTTACCGGCGGTTCATTAATGCCCAGTACACAACCCGCTTCACATGGAGCCGGACATACTCGACCGGTGAACTCCGGAAAGTTATTGGTGTGATGCAGCCTATCCAGCGCCTCTCTCCAACGGTTGCGATAAATCAAGTCGTTCCACTCCGGAATGAGATTGTTGATAGGACACCCGCTGGCACCGCCTTGCATCATTTCACCGCGATGACAAAACGGAACGCCACAATCCATGCAACGCGCTCCCTGTTCACGACAGGTTTGTTCATCACGAAGTACATAAACCTCATCCCAATCCTTAACACGCTCTTCCTCCGGGCGCATAGGATTGGTAGACCGTACAAATTCTAAAAATCCAGTTGGTTTTCCCATGACTAAATCTCCTTCAATTACCGTTAAGCGTTGAGTGCCGCGATGTGCATATCAAACGCCGCATCGATAATCTGTTCTTCCGTTTCATATTCGCCGAGATCACGAGCCTGCTCAATATAGCTGAGCATGCGCTTGTAGTCGGTCGGAATCACTTTCACAAATTTAGCGAGCGCGGCATCCCAATCGGCCAGCATACCCGCAGCAACCGTCGACCCGGTCTTTTGCTGATGCGTAGTGATCATGCTTTTCAAATCCTCGATATCCTTCATGGCATGAACCTTTTCGAGCTCGATCATCTCCATGTTGCACTTTTCAGCAAAGTCACCGGCTTTGTCATAAACATAAGCAACACCTCCGGACATACCCGCACCGAAATTTCGACCGGTCGCACCTAGGATAACCGCTAGACCTCCGGTCATATATTCACACCCGTGATCTCCAATGCCTTCAACAACTACCTCAGCCCCCGAGTTACGGACACAGAATCGCTCACCAGCAACACCGCGAATAAACGCCTTGCCGCCCGTTGCGCCATAGAAACAGACATTTCCAACCAGAATATTTTCCTCGGCAACAAACTGTGCACCCTTGCTCGGGTAGATGACTAGATGACCGCCGGAAAGCCCTTTGCCCACGTAGTCGTTAGCATCTCCTTCAAGCTCAAGCTCAATCCCCTTGCACATAAATGCTCCCATGGACTGGCCAATGGAACCGTTCAGCTTAAACTTTATGCTTCCATCTGTGAGACCTTTACCTTTGGTTGCCTTGGTCAGCTCGTGCGAAAGAATTGTACCAACAGAACGGTCTGTATTGATTACATCAAACTCACCGGTTACGCTTTCAGCGTTCTCAATCGCCGCTTTCGCCGCATCAACCAGTTTCCAGTCAATCACACTTTCGAGCATATGATTCTGCTCTTTGCAGTGGTAGGTGCCGCCCTCATCAGCGCCGATCGTTTCTTTATACAGAATCGGGGATAGATCAAGGTTTTTGTATTTCCAGTGATCCACATCGTCGCGGAACTTCAGGCACTGTGACTGACCAACCATTTCATCGATGGTCTTGAAGCCAAGTTCGGCCATGATTTCACGTAGACCGTCGACCAAGAACTTAAAATAGTTCACTACATAATCCGGAGATGCATCAAACTTGGCCCGCAATTCTCCACGCTGAGTAGCAATGCCCACAGGGCAGGTGTTGCTGTGACACTTCCGCATCATAATACAACCCTGAACAACAAGAGCTGCGGTTGCCACGCCCCACTCTTCCGCACCGAGCAGGGTTGCAACGGCGAGATCGCGGGATGTTTTCATCTGCCCATCAGCCTGAACCACAATACGGTTGCGCAGGCGATTACGCACCAACGTCTGGTGAGTTTCGGAAAGACCGAGCTCCCACGGCAGGCCGGCATGCTTGATCGAGCTGAGCGGAGAAGCTCCTGTGCCACCATCATACCCTGCAATCAGAACCGCATCAGCTTTTGCCTTACATACACCAGCGGCAATAGTACCGACTCCGGCTTCAGAAACCAGTTTTACATTCACCCGGGCATCGCGGTTAGAGTTTTTCAGGTCATAGATCAGCTGGGCTAAATCTTCGATTGAATAAATATCATGATGCGGAGGCGGGGAAATCAACCCCACACCCGGAGTGGAACCACGAGTCCGTCCAATCCAACCGTTCACCTTATGCCCCGGAAGCTGTCCACCTTCCCCCGGCTTCGCGCCCTGTGCCATTTTAATCTGAAGTTCTTTGGCCTGGGAAAGGTAATAGCTGTTTACACCGAAACGGCCGGAAGCAATCTGCTTAGTAGCCGAACACATATCATCACCGTTCGGAAGCTTTTCGTAACGAACGGGATCCTCCCCCCCCTCTCCAGAGTTGGATTTGGAACCGATGCGGTTCATGGCAATCGCCAACGTAGTATGCGCTTCCCAGGATATGGATCCGAAGGACATCGCACCCGTAGCAAAACGCTTTAGAATGTTTTCTGCCGGTTCTACCTCATCAATAGAGATGGATGGACGGTCAGAATTAAATTCCATCAGGCCACGCAACGTGAAGGCTGCCTTGCTCTGTTCATCAATCGTCTTACAGTATTCTTTATACTTTGTGTAATCGTTTTCACGGGTACATTCCTGAAGCAGGCGGATCGTGGTAGGATTGAACAGGTGACGTTCCCCATCCTTACGCCAGGAATATTCACCGCCCGGCTCCAACACCTTAGCCGCACCACCGCGCGTCGGGAAGCCCTTGCGGTGTTTAAGCAGGGTCTCCGTCGCAATATCATCGAGGCAAAGGCCTTCAATGCGGCTAACGGTGCCGGTAAAGTATTTATTCACAACAGCTGAGTTGATACCAACAATCTCAAAGATCTGTGCCCCCTGATAGGAGGCCAGTGTAGAAATTCCCATTTTGGAGAATATCTTGAGCAATCCGCTATCGATCGCTTTGATATAGTTTTGAATTGCGTCATCGGCACTGAGTCCATTGAGCATATCTTCCTTTTCCATATTACGAATGGAATCCAGTGCCATGTAAGGATTAATAGCCGAGGCACCGTAACCGAGCACTGTAGCAAAATGATGCACTTCCCGGACATCACCGACTTCAAGGATAATGTCAGCCTTACCACGTTTACCCGCACGAATCAGGAAGTGATGAACCGCAGCAGCGGCCAGCACAGACGGGATCGGTGCATGATCCGAATCACAGGCAAAATCAGACAGAAGAATGATGGAATACCCTTCATCAATTGCGTCTTCAGCATAACGGCAGACGCGATCAAGGGTTTTCTCCAGTACGCCCGCCTGCCCGTTCGCCGGAAAGACGATATCCAGCTTCTTGGTCTGAAAATGCTTCGTATCCAGATGAATAAGCTTTGCCAAATCCTCGTTGGTCAGGACCGGCTGTGGAATAGCAATACGGCGACAATGATCTGAAGACTCGGTCAGGATATTTTTAAACCCACCGACATAAGTGCGCAGATCCATAACCACCCGCTCACGAATCGGGTCGATCGGCGGATTAGTTACCTGTGCAAACAACTGCTTGAAATAGTGCGACAGCTGGGCCGGCCGGTCAGAGAGTACGGCTAGCGGATTGTCGGCGCCCATCGAGCCGAGCGGCTCCTTGCCCCCGGTAGCCATCGGCTTAAGTATTTCATTCACATCCTCATAAGAAAAACCGAAGGTCTGCTGACGCTTGAAGAGCGTTCCCTGCTCGGGCAGTTTCAACTCGAAGTCAGAAGGGGAAGGAAGATCTTTCAGGTGCACCATACTCTGATCAATCCACTCCTGATACGGTTGGCGCGAGCAAAGATCCGCCTTAAGCTCTTCGTCGGAAATAATACGGCCCTGTTCGAGATCTGCTACGAACATTTTACCCGGTTGCAAACGACCACGGATTTTCACCTTGTCGTGCTCCACATCGATACATCCGGTTTCGGAAGCCATGATCAGCATATCATCATCGGTTACAGCATAACGTGAAGGCCGAAGGCCGTTACGGTCGAGCGTTGCACCTACAAGCACACCGTCCGTAAAGCAAACCGATGCAGGGCCATCCCACGGCTCCATCATGGCGGAGTAAAACTCGTAAAATGCGCGCTTAGCCGGATCCATATCCGGATCATTCTGCCAAGCTTCCGGAATAAGCATCATCAGCACGTGCGGAAGCGAACGACCGGACAGCACCAGCATTTCGATCGCCATATCGAGATTAGCAGAGTCAGATGCCTTGACATCACAGATCGGGAAAATCATATCCAGCTCATCCTGAGAGAAGGCGGTACACTCCAGCAGGATTTCACGGGCACGCATCCAATTGATATTACCCTTATTGGTGTTGATTTCACCGTTGTGAGCAATGTAACGGAACGGCTGAGCCAGCTTCCACGACGGGAACGTGTTGGTGGAGAAGCGAGAGTGCACTAATGCAATCGCTGAAACGGCGGATTCATTCTGAAGGTCAAGGAAATATTTCGGAACCTGGGCTGTTACAAGCTGCCCCTTATAGTTAATGGTCTTATAGGAGCAGGAGATAATATTCAGGCCGTCCGGACCAATGCCCTGCACCGTTTCATTGGCCACACGCTCGGTATATTTACGAAACACGAATAGCTTGCGGTCAAATTCTTCCGCCGACATACCATCCGGCTTTCCGATAAAGATCTGCTGCACGCTCGGTTCGGTTTCTGCAGAATCACGGCCCAAGTCGGAATTATCACCCGGAACGACCCGATAACCTAACAGCGGAAGTTT
>DATCZD010000037.1:0-2755 GCA_036526075.1 Pontiella sp.
GGCTGGCAGGCAGTTCATAAAGATAGCATCCGGCTTTGCATGCGCCATAAGTTCGGCGTTTACCTGATACGGCATAAATTTGTCAATCCGAGCCTCTTCCTGATCCTTGGGGATATGGTAGCTCATCCATGAGTCGGTGTAGACCACATCCGCATCCTTGATGGCTACAAGAGGATCATCAGTCACAGCAACAGATCCGCCTGATTCCATTGCAAACTTTTCACATTTATCGACAACATCCTTACGGGGTGAGTATTCCTCTCCTGCCGGTGATCCCACAGAAATATGCATTCCCATCTTAGTTCCTCCAAACATAAGTGAATGCGTAACATTGTTGAATCCGTCTCCCAGATAGGCCAACTTTAGCCCTGCAAGAGCACCTTTTTTTTCTTCAATAGCCTGAAGATCCGCCAGTATCTGGCAAGGGTGACTGTCATCCGTTAGCGCATTGATAACGGGAACCGTAGCATATTCAGCCATCTCCAGAAGATCTTCATGCTTAAAGAGACGAGCCATTATCACATCTACAAAGCGCGACGCCGTCTTGACCGAATCGCTGATACTCTCCTTGCCACTGCCCATCGGCGAGTTACCGGTGTGGTAATAGATGGCATGTCCCCCCATCTGCGTCATTCCAGCTTCAAATGAGAGTCGTGTTCGCAGGCTGGGCTTTTCAAAAACCATCAGCAGGGTCTTGCGCGCCATGGCATCCTGATATTTAGCCGGATTGACTTTCACATCCTTCGCCAGATCCAATACGCCCCGAATTTTTTCAGGGCTCCATTCCTTCAATGAAATTAAGTGTTCCATGTTATTCTCCAAAATTAGTTTGGCTTATATTCGTCATAGTGTTGATTAACCTCATCCTGCCGTCCGAAGGTGGTCAGAATCAGGGCCGCTCGAATCCACATCCCGTTGCGCATCTGGCGCCAGTACACGGCACGTGGATCATTATCAATCTCGGTACTGATTTCCTTGCGGCGCGGAAGCGGATGCATAATAATCGCAGACTCCTTAATCACATTCAGATGCTCAGCACCTATACTGAAGTCGGATGTGTCAATGGTATTACTTTCCCCCGCCAGATCCCATTCATCCTGAATACGCGTCATGTAGATCGCATCCGCCACCGGCATAACTTCTGAAAAATCCTGCGTTACCACATACTTGGTACCAGCGGCATCCAACAGATCTAGAATATCCTGTTCAATCTGCAACGGCTCCGGAGCCACAAAATAGAGCGTCATATCCTTATAGAGCGTCAACAGCCAGGCCAGGGATCGCACCGTGCGCCCACGCTTCAGATCGCCGACAAAAGCCACATGTTTACCATCAATACCACCACTATTTTCAAAACTGCGCTGAAGGGTATAAATATCAAGCAACGCCTGTGTCGGGTGTTGATCAGCGCCCGACCCCGCATTCAGCACAGGAACCGCACGCTGGGTGTGAGACATCATCCAGGCAATACGCTCCGCAAAACCGCCCTTCGGGTGTCGCATAATAATCATATCGGCATAGGAGCTAAAGGTACGAACAGAATCTTCCGGTGACTCGCCCTTTACCTCACTTGAAGTTGAGCTATCTCGAACATCCATAGTTTCCAGCCCAAGAATCTGGCAAGCTGCATTGAAAGAGAGATAGGTACGCGAAGATGGCTGTGCAAAATAAAGCATAGCCCGCTTATCAGACAGAAGAGTCTTCAGAAAGTTTGCTCCAACTCGCCGCTTATTGATGCGCTTAATTTTTGTCGCTAATGCGCACAGTTCTTCCAATCTTTCGCGCGTAAACTGCTGAGCAATCAGCGTATGATATGGTGGAACCAGAAAATATTGGCCCTTTTCCTTTAATGTAAGTGCATTAAAGTCCTGCCATGAAATATCACTCAGTTTTTTACTCATTAACATTGTCCTTCATTAGATTTACACAGACTTCGAATAATAGCGGCATTGAGAGCAAAGTCCAATCTTCCAACCGTCCATTTCTTCACTTATATTTACTCCATGACAAATAAAAACACGGGCAACAGCATCATCGGGGTAAACAGGGCGATGCTAAAAGATATTCTTCCAGGAACAGCACAAGTTTGGGATACGCCTATCAGTGCGCAGGCAATGCTCTGTCTAGACCTTTACAAAAACAACCAAATCAACATCCTCTGGATTGCTACGGATATTCGCGAGATGGAGCGTCTGCACGAATCACTCCGTACGCTTTCAAAATACAAAAACCGTTTTCCTTCACAGCCCCCTCTAGACATCTTTCGTTTCCAACCCATGGAAAAGGATCCGGCAATTTTCGGTGAGCATCTGAAGCTGACACAACACCTTAGAGAGGAAAATCCATTTATCATCATTACCTGTCCTCATGCTGTGGAACAAGAGATCCCAATTGCTGGAGAGTCGGATCAGGCGATAATAACACTTAGCATTACCAAAACATATAAGCTTGATGAATTAACCAACTGGATGTCCACTGCCGGCTATGAATTTGGAGTGGAGGTCTATTCTCAGGGCGAAGCCGCGCTACGTGGTGGAATTTTGGATTTCTGGCCGGCAGGATCACCTCGCCCAGTTCGCGTGGAATTCTTCGGAGATGAGATTGATTCCATCCGCTATTTTGATGACCAAAGCCAATGCTCTATTGAAAAAATAGATTCCATCCAAATTCCTCAAATGGACTTTGGGTTTGCTGGAGAAAAAACCTGTCTCATTACAGATCTGCTTCCGGAAAATACTCTCATTATAAATCCTGA
>DATCZD010000038.1:0-3646 GCA_036526075.1 Pontiella sp.
ATCTTCGCCCGATGCTTTCATGGTATCGAGGAACTGAAGATCATTTAACCCACGAGTTTTAATGCGCCCACGAAGATCGGCCTCGATTGTTTCAATGATTGCCACTGGAAGATCGAGATCTTCCTGAATCTCGGCATATCGATCTACAACCGCTTTTAATGCTTCTTCGTAGTTTCGATCTTCGAGAACGGCAGTCGCCAATATAATCAGAAGATCCGTAACTTTAGTATCCTCACTACACCGTTTTCCCGGTGCTGACACTACAACAATGCGACGATCTTCATCTGCTGTTACGATATTAATAATCTTTGAAATCTGCTCTGCATTTGCAACAGACGACCCGCCGAATTTTACTACCTTCATACTCTTCACCTGACTAATAAACTGCCGTTTACTCAAAATCTTCCAGACGCATACGGATAGGCTCACAGCAGGAAACATTCAAAGCCGCAATTTGTTCCATCGCCGCCACAAATTCGGATTCTTTAGCCTTCTGCGTAAGAATTACCACCGGAGCAGTGCCGTTTTCATGCAGCTCTTTCTGCACAACAGATGCAATACTGATATTATGTTTTCCAAAAATATCCATGACCTGCCCCATTGAACCCGGCTTATCCTCTAGGCACAGACGGATATAACAGCGTTTTTCGATATTATCCGATGAACAGTAAGTCAACGTATCTTTTTGGAGCATCATCGTTACGCTAACCGGAGTTCCAACACCATTCAGCTTGTCGGCGGCGGCCTCCATAATATCCCCAATCACCGCACTGCCGGTTGGCAAACGACCTGCACCACGACCGTAATACATGGTGTCATCCACAATATCACCCTTCACAAATACTGCATTAAAAGAATCACTGACCGAAGCAACCATATGCGTTTTCGGAACCAGTGCCGGCTCAACAGACAATTCCACTTCACCGTCATTATCCTTAATGATAGCCAACAGCTTAATTCGATAACCCAATTCATCAGCATTGGCAATTTCCGTCTTAGCAATACCGCGAATACCTTTTGCCGGACAGGCATCCATCGGCACCGGAGCCCCATAAGCCATAGAAGCCAATACGACTGCTTTATGAGCGGTATCAATACCATCGATATCCAGATCTGGCGGAGTTTCGGCATACCCAAGCGCCTGTGCATCTGCAAGAATCTCATCAAATGGAAGCCCTTCGCGCTCCATGCGGCTTAGAATATAATTACAGGTACCATTTAGAATGCCGTAAATGCTTTCAATTTTGTTACCGATCAGCCCCGCCCGTTGCGAACGAAGAATAGGAATTCCGCCGCCAACCGCCGCCTCATAATAGATGCCGACATTGTTTTCGCGCGCGGCTTTAAAGAGTTCTTCGCCATGATCAGCCAATAGCGCCTTATTTGCGGTAATCACCGGCTTACCCTGCTTTAGGGCCTCAAGAGTAAAAGTGCGGGCGACAGTCGTTCCACCCACCAGCTCCACGATCAAATCAATGTTTTCATCGGTAATGACCGACATCGCATCCGTTGTCAAAACGCCATCAGCAACCGAGACTCCTCGATCAGTCGTAATATCAAGATCCGCAATTTTAGCTACAACCGGAGTAATACCGGATCGATCAGCCATCAGCTGTCCGTTCTGCTGAATTCCTTCAACCACACCGGCACCGACGGTGCCGAATCCGAGAATTCCAATTTTGATTTCTTTCATAAGGCTATTCCTGTTACTGAAAAATGAAGCGTAACCATAGTCGCTTACGCGCTGGACTCAAGCCCAAACCCCTTTTTAAAGGCCAAAAACCGGCCATCTTCTGAGACCTTAATATTCGTAATTTCCGTTTGCCCGTTCCCCGATGGATCGGTAAATTTAGAGCAATTATATAAAACAGGTTTTTTATGAAAGAGCAAATAACTCCAAATGGTAACACGCCTCTTAAACAACGAAGTTGCAGGAAGTTTGAAACCCTGACCCGGTGGCAGGCCGAACAATACCGAAGTGCAGTTGATGAGAACAAATGGTACCTAGGCGAACGCATGGGCCGTACGGTTGAATGGGCTGAAGCGGAAGAAGACTTCCTACACAATAGTTATTATGGATGTGCCCCCAAATGGCGAAAGGAGTTCTGCACCAATCAATGCGATCACTTTTCGGGTTGCGATCTGGGCCGCCAACTGTGCAAAGAAAAGTCGAACGCACTGTCCACTTAAAGACTGCTGGAAATTCTGGCTTCAGGAAAGGCTGCAAGTCCGATAGAAAACATGACACTGATCTCATCATCGTCATAAACGCGCCCACCGAGGGCATACCGCATGCAACACTTTGTCATATAGGCTGTCGCAGCAATTTCCTCAACATCATTATCACGATCGCTGTAGCGAACATATCCCTCAAAAGAAACCCGACTTTCCGGGAAAAGATCTGCACGAGCAGTCCACAGCGAATCCAGACCATCCCGATGAAGATGTTCGAGCCCCAACACCATATCATCCCGGTCGTAGTATATACGTGTATTGAAGAATGGTATAGTTCCGCTATTCCAGTTGCACTCGCCTAACGCATCCACCATCAACCGCTTTGTCAGCGGCATACGCGCATCAACAAATAAAGAGTCAAAGTTATCCCCTGCCCCATGATCTTCAACTAGATAGTGAGTATAAAAATCAAGATCAATAAAACGCGAAGTACGGTTATTACGTTTGGTCTGCAGTATGTTCCGCAGACCGATCTTCACCTTTTCTTCATCCTGCAAGGCATCAATCGCGTCAAACTGCCGAAGATCGTTCGTATCATTAACGGAGCTGTCTTCAAATATATAATCTAAATAAGGCTCGATCTTATGCCGCAGGCCCTGACCATACCAACGCTCCCTGTTGGAGAGCACTTTAGTAGCCTGAAATGAAAGTTCCATTCCGGCATCAGGAATATAACGAATCTCCTCATTACTAAACTCATCTTTAGAATAGTAGGTTGCCCGAGAACCCGCACGCGGAACCAAACTTAACCAGCCATAACGCTGCGGAAGAAATAATGTAGTCTTTGAATCCAAACGGACAGAATCATAAGCAGAACCTGAAATTCCATTGGTATAAACCCGCTCCAAGTGAGCAATACTGTTTTCACTCTGCAAATAGAGTGGAGTCCCTTTGAGCTTTGTCCGGTATAGATCAAAAGAATACTCACCACGGTCCGTATTGTTATAAAAGTCATTTAACCGATAATTGGAAAAAGCTTCCGAACCGATGTAGTGATTACCATACACCCATGAAGCATAGTTTTCAGGTTGAGCAAAGCTACGATATTCGCGACGGAAAAACTCTGCCAGCACAGCAGGGTCTGAAAGATAGTTCCAGCGGGTATTGACATAGTGCTCTTGATCAAAGCGTTCCACATGCTCAAGTTTAAAACGGTAACGCTCTTCATTAATTTCCTGACCAAAAACAGACGCCTGATCATATTTAGAGTGCGGATCCTCATCCTTCAAATAAAACGAACCTAAAAGGCCTACTCTATCTGGACTTTCCCATTGGAACCCCTGCCCAACCCCCACACCACGTTTACTGTAAAGATTAAGGTCGGTCATAGAAGCCAGCTGTTGCGAAAGAGGAACCGTGGCACGGATCAGCGCGGATGCACCCCATTCACTTCCATATCCTAACTTAAATG
>DATCZD010000039.1:0-11312 GCA_036526075.1 Pontiella sp.
GCGCGGAGTTGCAAAGTCGGGAATATATTCAGATTTACGGGAAACATAACTAATCCCCCGCTCAAACTCTTCCTTTTCTAACAACTCCTTTACAATACCTGCAACGTGGGCAACCTGGTCTAACCCGATATAGGCATCCACTTCAGGCATTTGTTCCGGAAGATCATCCGCATAGCGCTGCGCCAGACATCCGGCCACAATGATTTTCTGACGACTCCGTCCATGCGCGCGACGCTGTTCAATAAGCTCTTCGATGGTTCCAATGCTTTCGCTTTTTGCATCATCCACAAATGAACAGGTATTAACAATCAGCACATCTGCATCGGCCGGATCAGATGTAAACACCATTCCCGCCTCTCCAAGGCTTCCCATCATAACCTCAGAATCCACCAGATTTTTTGCACAACCCAGCGACACCATACCGATTTTTAACTCACTGCTCATATCAAGGTTCCTCCGAAAAAACGGCGCGTACACTAGCCTCCTCTTCTTCCTGATGCACGGAAAAAGAAATTGGGAACGAGTGAAATACGCCCTTAACATCTACGAACATACTTATTTTTCGGAGCTCCAGACTTGCCACGCTTTACAGATGATGCCCATTAGATAAACATCTTACATTTTCATGATTAAACTTATCCGCACAGTGCCTCGGCCCTATTTATTCAACCACCGGTTGAAGCAGGAATACTTTATCCTGACGCCGAACCTTTTCGGGTATAGCAAAAGTGACCATGTCGTTTTTCATGGCTTTTTCCGCGGGCTGCCCATTAACGCGTAATGTATCCACCCGCACCTGCACCGCACCTGTAGTTGGGCCTTCGATTAGAATTTCAGACCCGGGCAGTAGTTCCTGCTGCCATAGCTTGAACTCAACCACGCCGATTTTCGAAAAATAGTTGGTAACAATACCCTGCTCAACGCGCTTACGCGTAGCTTGAGAATGTCCGTCGGACGCCCATTCACCCATTTGCTTTCCGCAATAGTATCCGCCATCCCAGAATCCCCGGTTAAACACTTCTGCCAGACCTGCCTTAAGCGGGTCAAAGTATTGGGCATCAAAAGAACCCTCCTCTACGGCATCCAAACCGTTACGGTAAGCTTTGGTTACCGCACCGACATACTGCGCTGTACGGGCCCGGCCCTCCAGCTTATAGACGGTCACACCGGCCTCTGCCAGTTTATCGAGATGAGGAAGCGTGCAGAGATCTTTCGGTGACATGATATATCGGTTCTGAACTTCCAGTTCATCTCCGGTTTCAACATCCACTAAACGATATGCGCGACGACAATTCTGAAAGCAGGAGCCTCGGTTGGCGGACTTATTATAACACCCCAGGCTCATATAGCATTTACCGGAAATAGCAACACAGAGAGCACCATGAGCAAACAGTTCAATTTGCACCAATTCTCCCTTCGGGCCTCGAATATCCTGCTTTTTAATGGCGTCTGAAATCGTTTTGATCTGTTTAAGCGTCAACTCCCGTGCCAGCACCATCACATCAGCATAGCGTGAAAAATATTTGACGGCCCCCACGTTTGAAATATTGGCCTGCACCGAAACATGAACCTCAAGACCGATGGAGTACGCATACTCAATCGCAGAAATATCAGAAGCGATAATGGCACTAATCCGCGCCTCCTTTGCGGCATCACAGATCTCGCGCATGATCTCTAGTTCATCATCATAGACAATCACGTTGAGGGCCAGATAGGACTTCACTCCGCACCAATGGCAGATGCGCGCAATACGTTTCAAATCCGCCAACGTAAACGGGCTTGCCGCTCGCGATCGCATGTTAAGTTTATCAACACCGAAATAGACGGAATCTGCTCCGGCCCGAATCGCTGCGCTGAGCGAAGCATACGAACCAGCCGGAGCCATCAGTTCAAATTTGGAAGACCTGTTTTTCATAAGAGAGCGGAAGGATGAATTACAATACTGGCTTTGGCAAAACGATTTTTCACTGCTTCTCTGTGAAAATATTTGAAAAAGACATTCTCCCCATGTATTTTTTGAAGCTTCCCGCTTCTATGC
Source organism: Pontiella sp. (assembly GCA_036526075.1). Taxonomy (GTDB): domain Bacteria; phylum Verrucomicrobiota; class Kiritimatiellia; order Kiritimatiellales; family Pontiellaceae; genus Pontiella. The sequence continues at coordinate 2,039 of DATCZD010000039.1, forward strand.
CGCAAAAGGGGCAACGGGGAAGGAAGATAACTGAATAACCGGAGAGGAAACATGAAAAATATTCCCATTGATAATGTCCGCAACTTTGCTCTAATGGGCCACACTGGTAGCGGGAAAACCTCATTAATCGACAGCATTCTGTTTAAATTGGGTCAGGTTGATCGCGTGGGTTCTCCGGAAAACGGGACCAGTGTGGCCGATTGGACTGACGAAGAAAAAGCACATAAGATTTCCATTTGGGCAAAGCCTTTTGACGGGGTTTATACAGCCGCATCCCGAAAGGTTCGCCGCCTTGTTATGATCGACACCCCCGGCTTCGCCGATTTTATCGGCCAGATGATATCCGCTACAGAGGTTACAGATGCGGCCCTGATTACAGTCGATGCCTCCGCCGGCATTCAGGTGGGCACCCAACGAGCATGGAAAGCGGCAGAAAAAAGGAACCTACCACGTGGCATCGCGATTACCTGTCTCGACAAGGACGATACTGATTTTGACAATGTACTACTGGATATCAAGGAGCGTTGGGGCGATGATCGTTGTATCCCTGTGGTTCTTCCCACTTCTGACGGGAAAGCTGTCGATATCCTGAACTGCCCTAATGATGAAGTTCCGGATGAGCTCAAAGACCGCGTTAAAGCCATCAAAGACCACCTCATTGAGCTGGCGGCAGAAACTGATGACAAACTGATTGAAAAATATTTTAACGGTGAAGAACTGACCGCTGATGAATTTTCCGACGGTCTGAGAAAATCTGTACATGATGCTCATCTGATTCCGGTCTTCGCCACATCTGTCAAAGCGGATATGGGTGTACAAGAAACCATGGACTCCATAAGCCGTTTGTTCCCCTCCCCGCATGACTATCCAGTCAGCTGTGCTGAAGGAAATGAAATCTCGGCAGAAGAAGATCAGCCTTTCTCCGGACAGGTCTGGCGGTGCTTCAATGATGCCTTTGTTGGCCAAATGACGTTTGTACGCATCTATTCCGGCGTACTCAAGCCCGGCATGGAAATCTACAATGCGACTAAAAACCAGAAGGAAAAGGTTGGCACGATTCTCTATGTGGACGGAAAGAAAACCATCGAGGCAGAAGAGGCAAAAGCTGGCGATATTGTAGCACTGACCAAGTTAAAACACACCTACCTAAATGACTCGCTCTGTGCGATAGGTAGTGAGATTAAATTTGAACCGATAGTATTCCCCTCACCAGTCACCGCCTATGCCGTTGTGCCGAAAAACAAAGCAGATGCCGATAAAATCGGTATGGCGCTACACCGCGCTACCGAAGAAGATCCTTCCACCCGTCTTGATCATAATACCGAGACCCGTGAACTGGTTCTTTGGGGCATGGGCGATATGCACCTTGAGGTCACTCTAGAACATATCAGAAACCGCAGTAATGTTGAGATCGACCACCATACCCCTAAAGTGGCCTACAAGGAAACCATAACAGGCAGTGGAGAGGGTCATTATAAGCACAAGAAACAGTCCGGTGGTCGAGGCCAATACGGTGAATGCTATATCCGTATTCGCCCGAAACCAGAGAACGAACCCGAATGGTTCCTTAATAAAATTGTCGGCGGGGCCATTCCTGGAGGCTTCATTCCAGCCTGTGAAAAAGGCTTCGTTGAAGGTCTGGCCAACGGCCCATTGGTGGGAACGGAGGTAATCAATGTACAGGTTGAACTTTATGACGGATCCTACCATGATGTCGACTCCTCTGAGGTCGCCTTTAAAATTGCAGGGGCACGTGCCTTGCATGAAGCTATTGAAAAATCAAACCCCGTGCTACTCGAGCCGATTATGTCCGTCAAGGTTATCGTCCCCGATCAGTTCATGGGCGACATCTCGGGCCTACTCAACACCAAACGCGGCCGCATTCTCGGCATGGGACCAGAAGATGGCCTACAAGCCATTGATGCCGACGTGCCACAGGCGGAAATGTTTAAGTTTTGCTCCGAACTGCGTTCAATCACCAGTGGGCAGGGCTCCTTTGAAATGCAATTCAGCCGCTATGAGCAGGTGCCCTCACACCTCGCCTCAAAAGTGGTCGAAGCAGCTAAAGGAGCCAAAGAAGAATAAAGTCGGCCGCTATCCCGCAACCGGCAACGTTTGGGCTAATTTCCTGTGCGGGAATCGTGGTGCGGATCAGTCGCCGTGTATTATTTCCATAAGATCATGAACTGAATCTATATAAATAGATGATCGGAAAAACTATAGATACCCCCGGTCAAAGCCGGGGGTATATTTTTCATTACAACTCTTCTCGGAGCTACCTTGCATTCTCCAGCATGTGCGGGTGAAACCTAGCAGGCTGATTGATCTAATACGGGTCATCGAAGAACTCACGACACTGCATCCGGAGGTGAACAATGATGCCTGCTAAGGATCCCCGAAAGTTGTTTCCCTTGGGAATGGTAGTTATGACACCCGGGGCAGCAGCCTTACTTGCTGAGGTGGGAATTCCCACCCGCAAAAGAAAAACCTCTAACTCGCTGTGAATTAGAGGTTTAAAAGTGGTGGCGAGACCCAGAATCGAACTGGGGACACGCGGATTTTCAATCCGCTGCTCTACCGACTGAGCTATCTCGCCGTAAATTGAAGCGCGCAGTATACGTGATCGCACCTTTTGGTCAACCGAATTAAATCGAAAAAATAAAAATCATTCCCCCATTCCTATCTCACGTTTTTGCACACAAGAGAACCAGTTGATTAGAAATCACTGCTATCACGATAGACACCAACAGGGTTTGACATGGCCAGCGCAACAACAGGATTGTCGCCCTGCGATCCTGTTGCTTTCCTGTAGAGGGCTCCGCTAAGTATAAGACCAGCTAAGCCGTTTCTTATTCAGATACAAAAAAAACGTCATCCCAGGGGAATAACGCAAAAAAATAATGGTCGGGGCGACTGGATTCGAACCAGCGACTTCTACGTCCCGAACGTAGCGCTCTACCAGACTGAGCCACGCCCCGATAATCAAAAGACTGCGTAGTGTACGAATCAACCATTAAATGGCAAGCTGGAAAAAGAGGGAAAACTGAAAGGCTAGCAGAACGGCGCACTCTCGGTATCAGGGGACTTTCCGGCCGGATAACTACGCCTCTCGGCGGCCACAGCCGCCGAGGACGGCAACCTGCCATTTTTGAGCATCACTACGCCCGTGGATGGGCGAGCTGATAGACCTCTTTCAGGCGCTCAATAGAAACATGTGTATAGATCTGAGTAGTAGAAAGTGAAGCGTGGCCAAGTAACTCCTGAACGCTACGCAAATCGGCTCCGGCATCAAGCAAGTGGGTAGCAAAGCTGTGGCGAAGACTGTGTGGCGTAAGCTCAGCATTAAGTCCACAGAAGATCACATATTTTTTCATCATCCGCTCAATTGATCGGGCCGTGATTGTGCCACCGTTTTTGTTGAGAAAGACCGGACTGCGGGCCTTTTTTCGTCCTTCCAGCAACCAGACATTCTCCCGGAGTTCCAGATTTTTTATCAGAGCTCTGGACGCCGGCGACCCTAATGGACAAAGTCGCTCTTTTTTACCCTTACCGCGCACACGCGCCACGCCGGAGAGCAGGTCTATACTCTCCTCGGGAAGCGTAACCAGTTCATTGATGCGCATGCCGGTGGAGTAGAGCAGTTCCAGGATAGCGGCATCGCGTGCTACCATGTACTCCCGCCAAAGTTTTACCTTTGGATTACTGCTCGGTGTCTGCTGTTCATTAAACTGAACCGGTGCATCAAGTAGCTTAATTACCTCTGTTGATGAAAGAATTTGCGGAAGATAACTTCCTTTTTTAGGAAGGTTCAGGCCACTGAATGGGTTCTGATCCACATATTCCTCGCGCAAAAGAAATTTATAAAAGGAGCGCAATGCAGAAAGCTTACGGCCAGTTGTGGTCGGGGCTAATTCCAGCTTCTGAAAAAATACGAGAAACTTTCGGGCAGAAAACCGATCAGCGTCCTTCCACCTGTAAGGAGGCTGTGCATTTTCACCCCAGATAATTTCGCAGAACTGCCGGATGTCGATCAGATAATTATTAACGGTATGATCCGAAGCATTTTTCTCGCCTTCCAGATATTGAACAAAATGCTCTATGCACGGATCATTCATCACTCAGAAACCACTAATCCGAAACGGATTCTGATTTTTTTTCTTTAGGCTTACGAGGCTCTGAAAGACCATATTGCTCCTGCACATCCGCATAGTTAGGGATCTGCGAGGCATAGCGGGCAACCATCTTCTTCAGCGCGGCCAGCTGACGATCTGAAAGCGCGCCTTTTCCTTTAAACTGCGAAGCCAGTGAGTCATAGAATGTCTTGTCGTTAAATTCACGCTTACCCCGCTTGGTGGGTTCAGCCCATTCCGTTACATTTTCCATCAGAGCAAGAACCGGAGCCGTTGTCGGATCAGCCTCAACTTCAGGCTTTTCATCCAGCTTAAACTCGGCCTTGATCGCCTCAAAGTTTTCAATCTGATCGGAATATTTCGTGAGCAGAGTATCCAGATAAGCCACCTGCCGATCACTCAATCGCTTACCCATGGCAATCTGATCCGAGAGTGATGTGCAGAACTTTTTATCGTCATACGTTCGCTTACCGACCTTACGCGGTTCCTCAAACTGTACCGTTGCTAGAATATCAAGCTTGCGTGGCGTATCGCCCCGAACGGCCTCTGGCTCAACCAGTTCAAGTTCAGCAACCAGATCAGCCGGAATCTGCTTGATATAACGGCAGCACATCTTGTGTAGCATTTCACCCTGACGCTTGGAGAGCAGCTCTCCTTCCTCGACGGTTTCCTTCAAATCTTCAAAGGTTTTCTGGTCATCGTATGTACGGCGTCCAGACTTTACTGCAGGCGCCCACTCGAAAACATTGCCCAGAGCTCGAAAGCATTTGGAAACCATTTCCGGATCTGCCGTTTCCTTGGCATGATCAATCCACTCCAGCAATGAAGGGTAAAAAGACTGCATCATATCAGTCCACTCAACCTGCCCCTCCTCGACATGGTCGAGCTTGGTCTCCATATCGGCCGTAAAGCGGACATCAAAAAGATCTATTTTGTTTCCACTGGTCAGTTTGGCTTCTGTTCTGAACACCAGCTCTACCAATTCCTTCCCTAGATCGGTCGGAATCAGAGAGCGCTTTTCTTTTACTACATACTCGCGCTCATCCAGCTTCGACATTATAGCGGCATACGTACTTGGACGACCAACCCCGTTTTCCTCCAACGCACGGATCAGAGAGGCTTCCGTATAGCGTGCCACCGGCTTCGTTTCCTTCTGCTCAGACAGCCAGTTTATCACATCAAGGGATTCCCCCTGCTCCAACGGCGGGAGTTTTTCGGTTTCGTTATCTTCGCCTTCTTTCGGTTTATCTGCAGCGGCCTCAATACCACTGGCCTTCATGTAGCCGGGGAATGCGATTTCCGAGGCCGTAGCGCGGAACAGGTATGTATTTTCCGATCCTGCTTCTACCTCAACCGTACGTCGGGCAATCCTGGCCGGAACCATCTGGCTGGCCACAAAGCGCTCCCAGATCAATCGGTAAAGTTTCTGATCCGCAACATCCAGCTTTATGCCTTCCTTGCCGGGCAGGACACTTACATCGGTCGGGCGAATCGCTTCATGGGCCTCCTGTGCGGCGCCCTTGCTTTTGTAAAAATTGGGTTTTTCAGGCAGATATTCCGCGCCATAACTTTCGCTGATAAATGTACGGCACTCCTCCTGCGCACTTTTGGCAATATTAAATGAGTCGGTACGCATGTAAGTAATCAAACCGCTCTCATACAGCTTTTGGGCAATCCCCATCGTGCGCGCAGGCGCAAAACCCAGAGAACCGGAAGCCGACTGTTGCAGCGTACTGGTAATAAACGGCGGACGAGCCCGGCGGGTCACCTCTTTAGTAATCACATCACTGACCTTCAGCGGACTGTTTTCCAGCTCCTTCTGAATGCCTTCGAGCTGTTCCATTGATTTGACGGCACCGGGAAGCAGCTTACGATCTTTAATACCGACTGTTTCTCCATTAATACGGGCCAGCTTAACAGTAAAAGGATCGAGCGGAGCCTCCTGCTTGCGAACTTCCGCCCCAACCGTGAAATAGGTTTCCGGCTCAAAGTTAATAATCTCGTTCTCGCGCTCAACAACCAACCTCAACGCCACGGTCTGAACTCGACCGACACTCTGCGCACCACGAATCTGCTTGCGCACCACCGGACTTCCTTTAAAACCCACTAGACGGTCAATCACACGCCGCGCCTGCTGTGCATTAACCCGATCCATATCTATCTTTTCCGGCTGTTCAAAGGCTGCAAGAATCGCTGGCTTCGTAATTTCGTTATACGTTACCCGGTAAAAGTTCTCTTCAGAAACCGTCTTCTTCAGCGCTTCAAACAGATGCCATGCAATCGCCTCCCCTTCGCGATCAGGGTCGGGAGCGAGAAACACCTTTTCGCATTTCTTGGCCTCAGCCTTAAGTTCCTTCAACACCTTTTTTCCGCGCGTGGTCGCAACATATTCTGGCTCAAAATCATGCTCTATATCCACGCCCAGCTTCTTGGCAGGAAGGTCGCGCACATGCCCAACTGAGGCCATTACGGTATAGTCTTTACCCAAAAACTGATTTATCTTCTTCGCCTTTGCCGGCGACTCCACAATCACTAGATTTTTGCTCATTTTTTACATCCTCTTCTAAAATTTTCCAGCTCGCAGGTCTTCGGCTAATTCAACAATGCGGCCGGGTAGTGCTTTGATAACCCGTTTCATTTCAAGCCCCAGCAGAACTCCGCTCAGCTCCTGGCTTTGCAAACCAATCTGCCGAGCAAGCGAGTCGACATCCATCGGCTCCTCCCAAAGCGCCTCTACAATCAGTGCTTCCTGTGCTGACATAGGAACATCCGGACGCGCGGCCGATGCTGCTTCCGGAAGACTCCGCTCTTCGGCGGGAATTAAAAACTCATACTCTTCTAAAATATCATCAATACGTTCAACCAGCTTAGCGCCATTCTTGATCAGCATATGCGGACCATGGGAGCCGGGCGTGTCCACCCGTCCCGGAAGAGCAAAAACCGTTCGTCCCTGCTCCATAGCCGCTTCGATCGTATGCATTGACCCACCCTTAACTGCGGACTCAATCAACAGGACTCCCATGCTCAAACCACTGATAATGCGGTTGCGGTACGGGAACGTCATGCGATCGGCCTTTCGGCCCATTGGATATTCACTGATTACAGCGCCCTGCCGGGTAATCTTTCTAGCCAGCTCTGCATTTTCTGCCGGATAAAGACAATCAATCGCCCCGCCCAATACCGCTACAGTACGACCTCCGCTTTTCAGCGCACCGTTATGCGCCGCCGTGTCAGTTCCGCGAGCCAACCCGCTGACTACCGTAAAGCCGGTTTGACCTAATTGATAAGAAAAACGATCAGCTGCAGAAAGTCCATAGTGTGAGGTTGAGCGGGACCCGACCACTCCAAGTGCCTTGGTATCTTCCGGGAGCAACCGACCTTTTACATACAAAGCCAGCGGCGGATCATGTATAGCCTTCAATGACGCGGGATATTCATCATCCAACGGAGTGATGATACGTACTCCATAATCTTCGGCCTTTTCAATTTCAGCACTGGCATCAAGGTTTCCGGTCTGAGAAATAATTTTAAGCGCCAATTTTTCACCCACTCCGCGCGCTTCCATTAACGACTCAGGATCAGCCTCCAAAATGGCCTTGGGTGAGCCTAGGCAATCGATCAGGCGACGGACACTTACCGGACCCAGCCCTTCGATCATATTCAGAACAATATATGCTTCTCGGTTCTGCATCGTGTGGATTACAAACCAGCCCAGAGTTGCTCCATGAGCTCCTCAGGAATCTCATGGCCAATGCTCGATGTTCCGATCTCAGAAATGAGAACAAACTTAGGCATGCCACCAACCGTTTTCTTATCGACCGCCAATGCGGCCCGCAGATCCAGCCAGTTATATTCCGGCGCATTGAGCGGAAGCCCCAGCATCTTTAATATGGTTTCAATACGATCACATTCCGACTGCGAAAGCCCTGTCTGTTCAACCGATGCACGGGCGGCATATACCGAACCGATAGAAACACCTTCGCCGTGCACATACTCGCCGTATCCCGCCACTTTTTCGACCGCATGACCAACAGTGTGCCCAAAATTCAGAATAGCGCGGAGGCCGCCTTCGCGCTCATCGCGCGTCACGACATCGGCTTTTATTTCACAGCAACGCCCCACCACTTTAGAAAGAAACGTTGTATTCTCCACATCAGACAGCTCAGAAAGATGCTCTTCCAGCAACTTGAAAAACGGGGCATCATGAATGATCCCGTATTTAACCACCTCAGCCAGACCGGCACGGTATTCTCGGGAGTCCAGCGTACGAAGTGTTTCCAGATCCGCCAGAACCAACTCAGGCTGATAAAATGCGCCTACCAGATTCTTCCCTTCAGGAAGATTGATTCCTGTTTTTCCTCCGACAGAGCTGTCAACCATAGCCAGCAGGGACGTTGGGACCTGTACAAACGGTATGCCGCGAAGGTAGGAGGCTGCTACATAACCGGCCAGATCTCCAATCACTCCGCCGCCAAGCGCCACAATAAACGATTTGCGATCAAGTCCGGCTTTAATGCATTCACTATATAAGGAAAATACCTGGTCGCCGCACTTCGTCTGTTCGCCGGCCGGAAGAGTAACTATCGACACCTCAAAACCGGCGTCCTCAAGTGCCTTCACAGCGGGAGTGCCATACAGTCTCCCTACATTTTCATCTGTGATGACCAAACATTTTCCCTTTAGGCCGACACCGGAGCTAAGTTCACCGAGCTGACCTAAAACTCCCGCCCCAATATGAATATTGTAAGAGCGCTCACCTAAATTTACTGGTACGTCGTATAACATAGCTCGAAGTGTGTAGGTGGTCGCAGGGGGGCAAGTCAAACCAATTCGTATCCCGCACGAAAATATTGTCGATTTCTTATTGATCCCCAAGTCGCCTCATGTATATTGGACTTAATTGGTTCTAATTTAAGTTTAACTAACTAATCGAAGGAGTAAAAAAATGAATGTTGATCAGCATCTTAAAGTCGCTCAGTGGCACATTGAACAGGCTCGTCTTCATGCTACCGTTGAAGAGGGCCACAAGTGCGGATGCCCGCTGAATGATGATTATGCCAAAATCATCGAACAGGTTGAGTCCGGCAACATTGTCGACGAAGGTCATTAAACCGATTTATACATCGGCACAATGCAAGAACCGC
>DATCZD010000040.1:0-5501 GCA_036526075.1 Pontiella sp.
CTACACACCTTAGCACACTCTTTCCCTACACGACGCTCTTCCGATCTAGAACCACTTCTTCTTCATCTCATCTTCACGACCGCAAGCGTACCAGATCGCGCGCTGCAGCAGACGGTTCTGCTCAGCTCCCAGTTCGAAGCCGGCGAGGTAAACACCACGGCCTTTACCGAACTCGTTTGCTGCGATGGTCACGCTGCCTTCGTCATCTTTTGCGACGATTTCTGCAGACTCAACAATCGGGTAGATGGTCTTAACCGCTTTGCTGAGGGTTGGAGCGCCATTCTGGAAGTCTTCAGCAAGGAAGTGACCTTCCTGGATGTCAGTCGGAAGAACCTTTTTGCAGTCGTTGGATAGGCCGTATTCCTTCTGAACGCCGAGGATGTCCCACAGCTGGTAGAACGCGCCCCCGTTTTCGTGTGCAGTCGGATCAAACAGGCCAACAAAGCCACCGCCGTTGTCAACAAACTCGCGGATGGAAGAAACCACGCGCGGATCCGTCCAGTTTTCGCCACCGCTCCAGGACGTGCCGGCGAGACCGAAGTTGATGATTACGCCGAACTCTTCCGGAACACCGTTACGGATGTCGTCGAAGTTGATCCATTCGAGGTCGAACGGCTGGCCGGACAGAGATTCGGTGATGTTACCGGCAGGCCAGGTCACATCGAAGCCCCAAGAGCGGTCTTGACCCCAGGCGTTGAGGATCCCCACCTTGAACGGTGCGTTTTCAACCGGAGTAAAGTCTGTGTTTTCGCAGAGCTTGTAGTATTCCTTAGTCTGGTGCTCGAGGTAGTCAACGAAGTCAGGGTACTTGATTGCGAGGTCGAGGTATCCGCCGTAGCCGATACGGTGAACCAGCTTACGAAGCATTGCGCGGCGAATCCACATCCAGTATTTTTTGCAGTCACGAACCGGGTCTCCGCCTTCCTTAAAGGTAGGCTCACCCAGCAGGTCCACTTCAAAGAAGTAAGGATAGAAGCGAAGCTCTTTTACCAGATTGTCGCCAGGTACATCAGCAACACGACGTACTTCACGGCCGTTGATGCACGGCCCGATAATTCCGTCATAGCCGATTTCCTGGAAGGCCGGCTTATAAGGCTCGGTTCCGATCCAGTGGTCGCAGTAGAACAGAATGGCTTTTTTGCCTTTGTCATGAACCTGCTTTACGCATTGCTTGGCCCAGTCCACCATGAACTCGTGGATGAACTCGATCCAGTCGAGGTATGCTTTGGTTGGTACGCGGTCTGTAGAATTAAAGTATCCGTTGTCCACGATATCGTTCGGGCGCAGACGGTAGCCTTTTTTGGCTTCAAACTCGTCGAGAGCCTGTGCGGACATGCAGTCGAGGTAGCCATACCAATCCTGATAAAGTGTTTCCGCTTTCGGGTTGGTGATGATCGGGAACTGGTACGCCATGGAGGTGAAGCGAACCCAGTCGGTGTTCGGATGCGTGTCGATCCACTTATCGAGGAACTTCGCGATGTGCTCGCGAGTCTTCTGTTTGCGGGGGTCGATGCCGGACTGGTGAGGTGCATCACCCCAGTCGTTGGTGATGTGGTTATACATCGAAGTGGTTTCCCAGATTTGGTAAACGAGGAAGTTTACACTGTAGACATTCCACTTTGCACAGTTGCGGACGGTAACTTTTCCGTCGGCATAGTCCCAGTCGGAGGTCGGAACGATTTCTCCGGTGGTGCGGTTAACAACTTCCCAGTATTTTTTGCAGTCGTTAATTTCGTCGATCCGATACTGCTCCGGGTTATAACGGGCCAGAATGTCGATCTCCATGGTGTTGTCACGCGCTGCCTGCGGCGTGGAGAAAAGGTATTTCTGCTGGTTGTCATCCGGGTTTGCTCCATTCCACTCCTGGTCCGCGCGGATCAAGCAGAGTGTGGAATAGATGTCATATCCCAGTTCTGTAATGGAATCAGAAAGTACGGTGCCGTCAGAGTCGCGAAATGCATCAGCACCCCAGCGTTTTGCAAGATCAATAACGACATCATCCAACCCTGCCTGCGCAGGAAGGGTGAAACCGCCTTTTTGAGCATGAATTTTTTCCATGATGTTATCCCTCAGGTTGTTAGTTAACTAAATTTTTTAAACTGCTTGTCAGCATAAAGCCTTTTTCGGACAAGCGGGATACATTTATGAATAGGGGGGGGCTTGGTAAAGGGTATTTCATAAAAAAAACAACATGCCGAATATCCTACTGGACCGTTTCGACATGTTGCTTTGTCAGTTTAGTACCATCATCAAACGATGGAACCATTTAAACTTTTCGTAAAATCACAGACTGAACGGAGTCCAATTTAATGATTCCTTCCATGGACTGCTGGCTCAGAAGGTCAAAATATTGCCCTTCCGGCAGAGAGACTTCTGTCGGCTCATAGTTGTGATTTATTACGAAGAGGTATTCCTGATCACCATTCGCACGAACAACAGCCTCTACATTCTTCGGAGCTTCCAGCACCGGTTTAACATTCTGTTCTGCACAGACCTGCTTAAGAAATTTCCGTAGGAAGTCATTACTCGGAAGGGTGGCTACATAGTAGGCCTTACCTTTGCCAAAGCTGTTGACGGTCAGAGCCGGGGAGCCTTTGAAGAAATCGCTGCCGTATTCAGCGAGCGCTTCTGCCGATCCCAACTGTATAATATCGCACCAAAGTCGGGATTCAAAATCGCCCTCAACATGGTCCAGCTTTCCGTTCATCACGAGGCTGTTGTTGACGTATGGCTTCATGGCTTCGAACTCTTCAACTTTCAGACCGAGCACATCGCTTAGCGGTCCCGGATAGCCTTCGCTGAAGACTTCGTCAAATTCATTCACTACACCACTGAAGAAGGTGGTGATAAAAGTGCCGCCTTCTGAAACAAACTTTTCAACCGATTCTTTGAAGCCCGGTTTTACCATGTAGAGCAACGGAGCAATCACAACCTTATATTTACTGAGATCGCGATCTACCGGAACAATGTCGGTGGTAATATTCTGTTCAAACAGCGGGTAGTGATAGGCCTGAAGGTTTTCCAGATATTGCAGGAGGGCTGTCGGTCCAGGCGTGAACTCAACAGTCCACCAGTTGTTGTAATCGAGTACGATGGCTACGTCGGCCTGCACATCACTGCCAACCACCTCTTTGAGGTTGGGCAACTCGTTCCCGAACTGGGTCATTTCACGGAATACACGGGAGTTTTCTCCAATGTGCGGCACCATGGCGGAATGGAATTTTTCCGATCCGTGAACAGATGCACGCCACTGGAAGAACAGGAAGCTATCCGATCCGTGTGCCATGCCTTGATGGCTCCAGAGACGCATAACGCCCGGTTTTTTATTCACATTGGCCAACCGCCAGTTTACCTGACTTGGAGCCTGTTCCAGCAGTACGAACGGCTGATCCTTTAGGCCGCGCATAATATCATGGCTCAGCGCGGCTTCACCTGGATGATTGTTTACTTTCGGATCGGGGAAGGAGCTGACTGAAATAAAGTCGATCAGGTCTGCCCATGCAAAGTAATCGAGCGTCTTGAATTCATAAAGGAAGTTGGTGGTAATTGGCACGTCCGGCGTGATTTCGCGTAGGATATCGATCTCCGCTTTGGCCACCTCCATGTAGCACTCATTGGTGAACCGTTTCCATTCGAGTAACAGGCTCGTGCTAACCTGGTGAGCAGTGCGCATCGGCGGCATAAGCTCATCCCATTCGTAGATGTTGTTCCCCCAGAAGTGCATACCCCATGCTGCATTGAGCTTTTCGCAGGTGCCGAATTTGTTTTTACACCAGTCCTGGAATTTTTTGGTGGTCACCTCGCTGAAGTCGTAGTTGACCATGTGTGAGAGTTCGTTGTTGACGTGCCACATGGCCAGTGCCGGATGATCTTTATAACGCTCGGCTACCTTGCGGACGAGAATTGCGCTCAGCTCACGGTATTTCGGGCTGTTGGGATTGAAGCATTGGCGGGAGCCATGATGAAATAAGAGGCCCTTTTCATCGATCGGAAGAATTTCCGGATATTTTTTTGCCATCCAGGCCGGGGTGGATGCGGTGCCGGTGCCAAGGTCGGCATAAACGCCGTTGGCGGCCAGTGTATCCATAATTTCGTCGAGCCAGGCAAAATCCCAGGTCTCTTCGTTAGGTTGAAGCTGGGCCCACGTGAACACATTGATTGTAGCAATGTTTACGCCGGATTTTTTCATCAGCTCCATGTCTTTAATCATAACTTCTTTCGGGAAGTGTTCGGGCGTGTAGTCGCCGCCGAAGTAGATCTCAGGGAGTACAAATTTTTTCATGTTTTATAATCCTTTTAGTTCATCCATTTAAGATTTTTTAAAGTTTAAGGGTTCAGGCAATGGTTTGCCCGAACCCAGATCTCAAGAAAAGAATGGCCGGCCTAATTATACTTTGGCCCGCAGTTCTTCCAGTTTCCGGCGGTTTTCTTCTGCCTTTTGTTTATCAAGGGGGTAAATACTCAGCAGGAGGAAGCACAGTAGGGCTGGACCGGCAGCGCCGACGCACATAGCCACGCGCATTTTGAAGAAAGTCTTTCCGGTCTGCTGACCGGTTGCACTATCATTGTCGATCGCTGCAATCTTGAACATGACGCTTTCCTCGCCTGCGGGGATAGTCACCATTTCAGGAATGTTAACTGTAGCGTCCAGATCTTCCTTCTCTTTAATAGCGCTGCAGAAACCTTCCAGTTTAACCTCTACATCACCGATAGTGTCGACTGTCCCTTTGTTATAGCGGGTCAGTGTTGCCGTCAGCTCGCCGTCTTTTTCACTGATTTCGTACCCGTTCAGTGCGATAGCCAGCGCCTGACCGTCATTATCAATCACGGAAATAGTGGAGCGGATTGGAGAGCCGCCCTTGAGCCAGGCGGTCAATGTGGCGCTTTGAACTCCACGATTTTTCCCGTCATCAATCGCGTTAACTACAAATTCCACGTTGCTTTTTCCGTCCGGAATAACAATGGAAGATGGAATATCCACGATCGACTTCGGAGTGCTCTTCAGCAGAACATTCAGATCACCGGTGGATCCGGTACGAGAAAGTACAACTTTACTTGAACCATCTGTTTCGGTGATTTGGGAGTCAACTACCTTCAAGCTGAGCGTGTTATCAGGAATAACAGGCGTTTCTTGAGCGGCAGGAGCATCTGCTGCTGTTTCTATCGCAGATTCATCGTCTGCAATGGCAAAATCGGCCTTGCAGGCTACATATTCTGTTTTCGGTGCAGATGCATTGACGCTCATCCATCGGGTGGATCCCCACTGTGGGTCAAAGCCGATTCCTTCAAGGAAGAACCCGATTAGAACAAAGCTGAGGGCAAAAGAAAATTTCATGGCCCAACCGTAGATGGCGCCGAACATGCCTTCGCGTCGGTGACCGTTTTTCAGTTCGTCGTCATCACAGACATCGGCAACCATGGATTGACCTAAAACGCCAACACCGATCCAGAACATACCGCCAGTCAGCGGGTCGAGCCAGATTAAGGATTTTCCAATCAGT
>DATCZD010000041.1:0-3925 GCA_036526075.1 Pontiella sp.
TGCCTCTGGTGTTCCAGTTGTCGTGCCAACGGCATCGCTGGGTAGCTACGCATGGGAAGGATAAGCGCTGAAAGCATCTAAGTGCCAAGCCCCCTCTAAGATAAGATTTCCCTTGCTCTTCGGAGCACTCAAGGCTCGTTCAAGACTAGGACGTTGATAGGCTGGGCGTGGAAGTACAGTGATGTATGAAGCTAACCAGTACTAATTAGCCGTGAGGCTTGATCTTAATTTTCTTCTTCGGAAGGAAAGGTTTGAAGTCCGCAGTTTGCAAAAGGCTGCCAGACCGATAACCGTAAGGTATACATGTCGTTGTTGTCGTTATTTCAATACTATGCAGTTGTGATTTTTTAAATTTTTCCGGTTACCATAGCGAGAATGCAACACCTGTTCCCATCCCGAACACAGAAGTGAAGAGTCTCAGCGGCAATGGTACTGAGGGGTAGACCTCGGGAGAGTAGCACGTAGCCGGTTTTTCTTTTTCAGGGCCTTGGTTTGTAAAAACCAAGGCCTTTTTTTATTTTCTAAACTTCAAATTACAATTTATCTGAATAGATACAGCGTTTCATTGTGCAGGTATGGCATTGACTTTTTTTTAACAAAAACCAGAAAGTCTGATTATGAAATTGGTAATTGCTACTCGGAATGCTCATAAACTGAAGGAGATTCAGGCTATTTTTGATTTTAAAGGACTTCACGTGCTGTCGGCCTTTGATTTTCCGGAAATTCCTGATGTTGTTGAGGACGGTGAAACGCTTGAGGCGAATGCTGTTAAAAAGGCTGTCGAAATAGCTAAATTCACCGGGTTCTGGGCTATGGCGGATGATTCTGGCCTAGAGGTTAGTGCGCTTGGCGGTGCTCCCGGAGTGCATTCGGCGCGATATGCTGGAGAACAATGTTCGTACGAAGAGAATAATAAAAAACTTCTTCGGGAGCTGACTGGTTCGTCAAACCGTTCAGCCTGTTTTCGCACGGTAATTGCGCTTTCTGATCCAGAGGGGAATGTGCAGCTAGTGATGGGGGAATGCTCCGGCATTATTATCGAGGAACTGCGGGGCTCGAATGGATTTGGATATGATCCTCTTTTTATTCCGGATGGATATGCAGAAACTTTTGCTGAGCTTTCTTCTGAGGTAAAGAACCGGATATCACACCGTGCGCAGGCGTTGGAAAATGCTCATCGCGAATGGGGAAGACTATTAAAAGAGCTATGATTTTTATTTTAAGACGCATTGTTAATTATCATCTTTTATTTATAACTTATATTTAATAGTTATAGGCCAAAGGAGCATATGAAATGAAAAGATTGTGGATCGTTATTATTGTTTTTTCGTGGTGTAGCTCGGCCAGATCTGAGTATGAGATGCGTCTGTGGCACGATAAGAGTGGGGATGTTATTGAGGCTGAATATGTTCGAACGGAGGGAGAACAAGTAGTCATAAAAACGGCTCAGGGAACTCAAATTTTAAAGGTTTCAATCGAAAATCTGAGTGACAAAGACCGTCGTTATGTATCCTTACTGCAACCTCATCCGAGCCTTGAAATTAAAGTTTCGACCGATGTTGACCGCTCGAATAAGACTCCTGCAAGGGCAGGATTTGTGCAGATTCAAAAGGAAACTATCGGTCTTGATGTTAAAATACGTAAAACGAGTGCGGCTTCTTATGATGCTCCCCTTAAGGCAGAGATATTTCTATTTGGTCAATCGGAGAACGGAGACGTCTATGTGCTTTTGAATCGGACAATAGCCCCCTTCCAGTTTGGAAATGAGGATGGAAATGAGTTTTCCGTATGCGTTAAAGATGTAACGTTGGAGCAGTTTGAGACTGGCGTACAATCTGGCATTGAATATGAGGGCTATCTGGTTGCTATCAGGGATGCAAATAAACAATTAGTGTCTGTGAAGGGAAATAAATCAGTTTTTGAGGAAAATGCTGAAGTTATTTCCCATTCTGAAAGAGGCGCGGTTTTTAATAAAGATTTTGAGCCAGTCGAAAAAAAACAGTCTGGTAAGGCAAGAACAAAAGTTCTCCGACGGAATCTCCCAGTCCGTGATTTTTAATTAGCCCAAAGAATCCGAATCGATGCGCGCTCTGTCCAAAAGTACAGGCGCGTTTCTTTTGTATTACGAGGTTTTAATCTGCGATCAGGGTGTTTATATTCGGCGACCCAAATAATTTAGGAGAAAGAAATGATTACGGCCATCACCCCGATTGACGGACGCTATGCATCCAAAGTTTCCAAGCTGACAGAATGTTTTTCTGAATATGCCCTCGTGCGTAACCGTGTCAAAGTAGAGGTGTTTTGGCTTTTAGCACTTTGTGCGGAGCCCGGAATTCCTGAATGCCGCTCTTTAACGTCCGAAGAAGAACGTTTTTTGCTAGAAGTCGTCGATGGCTTTACTCCGCAGGAAGCTGAAAAGATTAAAGAGATCGAGCGCACCACCAATCATGATGTGAAAGCAGTTGAATACTACCTGAAGCAGAAGATTGAGAAGTCCTCTATTAAAGAGCTAAGCGAATTTATCCACTTTGCCTGCACTTCGGAAGATATCAATAATCTGTCGCATGCGCTGATGCTGAAGGATGGGCTTGCTGTATTGCTTCCTTATCAGCAAGAACTGATTGATCAGCTAAAGGCCTTTTCCTGTGAATGGAAATCCGTCTCGATGTTAGCTCGTACGCATGGTCAGACTGCGTCTCCGACGACAATCGGAAAAGAACTGGCCGTTTTTTCGAGTCGGCTTTCAATGCAAAAGAAAAAAATAGAGGACGTTTCAATTCTAGGAAAGCTCAATGGTGCTGTTGGTAACTTTAATGCGCATCTATCAGCTTATCCCGATGTGGACTGGCCGACTTTGGCAAAGAACGTGATCGAAAATAAGTTGGGGTTGCAGCAAAATCTTTTTACCACGCAGATTGAGCCGCATGACTATATGGCTGAGATGTTTGATGCAATCAGCCGCTTTAACACGATTTTAATTGATGTTGATCGTGATATCTGGACTTACATATCGATGGCTTATTTCGGTCAGAAAACCGTAAAAGGGGAGGTTGGATCCTCCACCATGCCGCACAAGGTTAACCCGATTGATTTTGAAAACTCAGAAGGAAATCTTGGTCTGGCCAATGCTATTTTTGGGCATCTTTCTGCCAAACTGCCGATTTCTCGACTTCAACGTGACCTAACCGATTCTACAGTTCTTCGCAACATGGGGGTGGGGTTTGGCTACTCTATTATCGCCTATAGTGCCACGTTGAAAGGATTCGGGAAGCTGAAACTTAATGAACAGAATCTGGCATCGGATCTCGACAATGCCTGGGAAGTTATGGCCGAACCGATTCAGACCGTTATGCGCAAGGCCGGAATTGAGAAGCCCTACGAAAAACTGAAGGATCTTACACGCGGCAAGGATGGTGTGACTAAAGAGACTATTCATGAGTTTGTTCAGGGGTTAGAGCTCGCGAATGAAGATAAACAGCGATTGCTGGCTATGTCGCCGGCATCCTATGTAGGCATAGCTGAGATCATTGCGGAGCAGCTTTAAGACGCCTTTTTATGGATATCCCATTTTTTTAGTACGTTTAGTAATTAATCTTTACTGAGAAGGTGAGTTGCTAAAAAGCGATTGAGAGTCCTGGATATTTGTAAAGCTGGTGGGCATCGATTTTCCAAGGGGTTTTGTATCGCGCCTAATTCCCAGTCCTCGATAAATTTATTCATGTGGGATGTGAAAAGACTCGGTCATTAGGCATTCGGTTACAAAATCCGTCTTGATATTTTTCTGCGAGTAAGTGAAGAGGTTGACTTTTAATTCAGGCGTTTCTCGCCTGATTATTTTTTCGCATGCTACCGCTTTTCGCATAAGCGTTAGCCCAATCCAAATGAAGAATAAAACCGGATCCTTTAATCTGGATCACCATTGGTG
>DATCZD010000042.1:0-2978 GCA_036526075.1 Pontiella sp.
GGAATGTTGCTTCCTCAAATATCATTAACTGGGTGCTTTTTCTTATCACCGTTTTTGTGCTTCGCCAGCAGTTTGATCTAAAGAATAAGATTTTTGTAGATGAAATTATTTTCGGCGTTTTGTCGGTTGTCATTCCGTTGACCATGTTTGCTGTTCATATTGGAACAGATTATTTCACGGCGGCTGGGCTCCTGGGATTTTTTATTCTCTACAAGGTACTGGATAAGCGGTTGAACCAGATGGGAAGGCCAGCTCCGCTTCCTAAAGGTGCAGAGGGCGGAACATGGTGGGTCGGGCTTCTTTTTTTGTTAGCCGGTTATTTGGTGTTGTGTTGGTATCCGGTCGATTTCTAGGCATCAGTGCCAACGCATTGATTATCCAGTTGAGTGTTCCTGCATGGGCAGTAGGGTGGATTCTGGGGCTGGTTACTTCAGTTTGTGAGCTGGCGTCATTTATAGAGATCTATCGTATACATAGACCTGTAGACTCACCGAATCATATTAAGGATGCCCAAGAAGCACTGGATGCACTGGTGGCATCCAATATTGCTAATCTAGGGCTGATTCTTCCACTCGGAATAGTGGTCTTTTTATTGATTTCTTGAGTACGCTTCCGGCAATGAAGATTACGGCGTAATCATATAGTGCTTCACGTCCTCAGGAGTCATCGGCGAAACCATAATAGAGCGTTTTTCTGAGCCCTTTGAGATTTCCACTTTAACAGGTTTCCCTTCCGGGTTTTTGGCATAGCGGGCTGTAATCTCAGCGGTAATTTTCAGCTGTTCTTCAGTAATATTGCTGGGGGCAATGGTAAGAGGGCTTGGGAGGTCAGGGCAGGTAATGCGAAGATCTTCAGCATGGGCCTGTTCTTCTAGAATGTCATTATCCTCTTTGCAGGAACCTACAATGATTTTCACATCATCAGCCAGGCGCATATGTCGGCCTGTTTTTAATAGCCATACATTGGTGCGATCTTCATCCGGCCCTTCTTTGTCGAGCAGGTCCTTCAGTTTTTCGCCAAAGCGTTTTTCGGTGAGTAGGCATCCGCCGGCAGGTGCGGGATAATCCTTAAGTCCAAGCTCTGCGGCCAACTTCATCTGGGGGGTGCGGTTTCGGCCGGAAAACTTCGGCAGTTTATCAACATCAATCCAGCCCTCACGAATCGGCTTGGTGGGGGGGATAAGAGCGGCGCAGAGCGGGCGTACAATAAGATCCTCATATTTTGAACCCTTGGCAACAATGCCGAGGCTGCGTTTATTTTGCGACATCGGGCGCTGAGAGAGAACCTCACCGGTGGCAATAAAGTCGAATCCCCATTTTTCCATAAGTTCGCCGGCTCGCATAATCATGTGAGTGTGGCAGTCGATACACGGATTCATGGCATTACCCAGCCCATTGGCCGGATTCTGTACCTGCTCTAAAATATCTTCGGTAAAATCAACAATGTGGTGTTTAACGCCCAGTGCCTTGGCGGCTTTTTCTCCATTGGCAGATCCGAAAAAAGGGCTTCGATAAGTGATGGCTTCTACATGGACACCCTGTTCAAGCAGGACACAGATGGCCAGCTGGCTGTCCAGTCCTCCGGATAATAGTGAAAGTGCTTTGTATTGTTTACTCATATATAGAACCTCTGTTGATCAGGTGAGGTCGGATAAAACCGAAATGGGGCGAGGGCGTAAAGCGCGAAAAAACACCATTTTTAATCGCGGGTATTGAAGAGATATTTTTTAAAATCGGCGTGGTTTAAGGTTCTGGGAAATCCAGACTGTGTATTATTTCTTTCCGGTGACGGGATTCTTTTTCCGTTCCATGGATGACCTGATCGGTGTTAATTGGGGGTCGTCTGTGGCTTTAGCAGTTTTCTATTCAAGGCAATTCCGACTGCAGCAATAATCATCAGGCCCGAATAGAGTTGCCCCTTTGTCAGCCAGCCAAAATAGACCGTACTGTCAGGCTCCCGGAAAAACTCCATCGCGATGCGGGCAATGGCATAGAGGACGAGATAGCAGGCGCTTAGAGCCGCCGGGCGTTTTCCCCATCCGGTGCGGCGCAGCAACATCATGATGACAAAAACAAGAAAACCTTCGCCGAAAGCTTGGTAAAGCTGGGATGGATGACGAGGTGAGAGTTGTCCCGACTCAATGAGTTTTCCGATGTCAGGCAGAGTGAATTCGCCGTAACGCAGTCCCAGTTCCTGAGGAAAGACAACCGCCCAGGACACATTGCTTACACGTCCCCAAAGTTCACCGTTAATAAAATTAGCGAGGCGCCCGAACGTGAGGCCGAGCGAGGCTGTACAGGCAAAGCTGTCAGTCAGGTTCCAGAATGAATATTTATGTTTTTGGGCATACCAGAAAATAAAAAGCAGTACTCCGATAAATCCGCCGTGGCTGGCCATGCCGCCTTCCCAGATGCGGAAGAGATAGAGGGGATCTTTAAGGAAAGTATCAAAGCCGTAAAAAAAGACATATCCAACCCGCCCGCCCAGAAAAACACCGAAAAAGGCCAGTAATACGACAAAATTGCTGATTTCCTCTTTCGGAACCTCAAATTCTCCCCGCTTTGACCAATGCCGCAGTAGCAGAATACTTGCCGCAAAACCCAGCAGATATGAAAGGCCGTACCACCGAACGGCCACCGGCCCGCCAAGCTCAAAGAGAATGGGGTTAATATTGTGGATATAATGCGTCATGTGTGAAGACATATAGCATTCGCTATTTTAAATTAAAGTGAATTAGTAGTGTTAGAGACGAATATTCGGTGAAATAACGGTTCTTTGATTGTTATTTTTAGCTTTCCGACTTGTTGTGTTGCTTTATAAGGCGATATAAGTTTTGGATGAAAACTATATGCCTTCTGTTTTATTTCTCGGGTATTGCCGCTCTTACATATGAGGTTCTTTGGGTTCGCCATCTGGGCCTGATATTCGGTAATACGGTTTATGCTGCGGCAACGGTTATGATGACCTATATGTTCGGC
>DATCZD010000043.1:0-7951 GCA_036526075.1 Pontiella sp.
AACCAATGGCCAGACACCGGCTACAACCGGAATATTGCCGCCTTTTTCTTCAGCGGCATCGAGGAAGCGTAGAAGTGCTTCAGGATCAAAGATCGGCTGAGTGATGGCATATTCCGCTCCAGCATTGATCTTATTCAGATAATGCTGCAGTTCGCGCTCTGGCTCCACGGCGCATGGATTGGCTCCTACGCCGATCAGAATGCCGGTCGGTGGGTTGATTGGGTTCCCGCCTACATCCACCCCATGGTTGAGATTGTTCACCACCTGTGTCAGGCCCACTGCATCCACATCAAATACAGGGGTGGAATCCGGATAGTCGCCCAGTTTCGGGGGATCGCCGGTAATGATCAGATAGTTGCGCAGTCCTCCGGCATATCCGCCCAGCAGGTCGGACTGCATACCGATCAGGTTCCGGTCGCGACAGCAGTAATGCAAGACGGTTTCAATGCCGACTTCCCGTTCAACCGCTAGTGCGGCAACCATCGGAGAAATTCTCGCGCTGGCACGCGGTCCATCCGGAATATTAATGGCATCAATCCCGGCATCTTTACAAATTTGGCATTTATCCAGCATGGGTTGGAGATCGGTGGAGCGGGGTGGCGTGATTTCTACGCTGGTCACTTTTTCTCCGCGAGCCAGTTTGGAAGCAAAAGTACATTTTTCCGTCATGGGAATAACATTCACCTCTGGCACTTCTCTGTCGGCGTGGCTGATAATGGAAACATGCTGTTTTACACCGGTCATGGATTTGATATTTTTAGCCATCATGGCGATGTGGTCCGGGGTGGTGCCGCAACACCCGCCGATACCGCGCACACCGATCTGAATCAGGCTTTTTGCATATTCAGTGAAATATTCCGGTGTCGTCATATAGATCATACGACCCTCTACTTCCTGCGGAAGACCAGCGTTAGCCATAACTGTGAAGGGTTTACCTGTGCAGGGCAGGGCGCGCTCTGTCACGCTGAGTGCTCCCGCCGGTCCTACACCGCAGTTGATGCCAACGCCGTCTATATTGTTGTCCGCATCAAATGAACTGATGATGTGCTCAATTTTTTCTCCACGTCGGGTTTCTCCATCTTTTCCAACGGTGACCGATACGAATACCGGGAGATTAAATTCCTTTGCCACTCTGGCGGCTAATTGTGCTTCCTGTACATGCGTAAAGGTTTCCAGAAGGAAAAGGTCTACGCCCTCATCGGCCAGCACCGCCATCTGTTCACGAAAAGTCGATTTCAGATCATTCGCTAAATGGTCAACATACAGCTGATCTGATTTTAAGCAGGGCCCGACGGATGCCGCCACAAGTGTGTTTTCTCCCGCAGCCTCTTTGGCCAGCTTTACGGATGCACGGTTAATCGCTTCTAATTGGTCGACAAGTCCAAACGATTCAAGCTTGATGCGGTTTGCTCCATACGAGTTGGTTTCAATCACATCAGCACCTGCCGCGACATAATTTTCATGAAGGCCGCGGATCAAATCCGGATTGGTAATGCAGAGATGTTCATAGCAGGTGTTGATGAATACACCTTTGGAATAAATCATGGTGCCCATGGCTCCGTCAAAAACGAGTGGGCGGTCTTTTATCTGATCTAGAATATTTTTCATGGGAATCTCTTTGGGTGAAAGTTTCATGACGTTACACATTATATCCAAGGTTTGGTGCGAGCCATTTTTCAGCTTTTTCAAGGCTCCATCCTTTGCGGTCGGCATAGTCTTTTACCTGATCGCGGTTAATTTTTCCGAGCGGGAAGTAGCGCGATTCCGGGTGGGAGAAATAGAGCCCTGAAACAGAGCTTGGCGGTGTCATAGCCATGCTTTCGGTTAGTTCAATGCCAGTGTGTTCAGTAGCGTTGAGCAGTTCGAAAATCGTGATCTTTTCAGTGTGATCAGGGCAGGCTGGATAGCCGGCGGCCGGCCGGATGCCCTGATACTTTTCTTTGATCATTTCTTCCGGGGAAAGGTTTTCGCGTTGCCCAAAGCCCCATTTATCACGGGTCTGCTTGTGTAGATATTCGGCAAAGGCTTCGGCAATACGGTCTCCAAGGGCTTGCACCATAATAGCGTTATAGTCGTCATGATCCGCCTTAAAGCGTTCGGAAATTTCAACCACCTCAGGGCCGGTAGTCACTGCAAAGGCCCCGATATAATCGTGTATACACGAATCTTTCGGCGCAATAAAGTCAGCCAGGCTTCGGTTGGGCGTGCCGTCTTTCTTGATCATCTGCTGCCGCATAAAGTGCAGCGTATTGAGTGTGGTTGTGCGGGACTCATCAGTATAAACCTCTACGCTGTCGCCGACGCGTGCCGCTGGGAAGAAGGCATGTACGCCGCTCGGCGTAAACCACTGTTCATCGATGATGGTTTTCAGCATGGCCTGTGCATCGTCAAAAAGCTCTCGGGCATGTTTTCCAGGTTCGCCTGGTTTCTCGAGAATAGACGGATATTTACCTTCCAGCTCCCATGTCCAGAAGAATGGTGTCCAGTCGATATAGGGCGCCAGTTCCTCTACGCTGACCTTTACTGGTTTTACTCCAAGAAAGTCAGGCGACGCCGGCACGATGCCTTGCCAGTCTTTAAGGGCGGAGTTTTCACGCGCTTTATCGATCGGCATAAATTCTTTCACATCCTGCGCGGCTTCATGCTGTTCGCGGATGGCGTTGTATTCAAATTTAACCGCGTTGCGGAATACTTCATTGCCACTGAGGATCGACTGTACCACGGAGACGGCGCGGGAGGCATCGAGCGTATGCATCGCGACCCCGTCATATTCCGGTGCAATCTTGACGGCAGTGTGTTTTTTACTGGTAGTGGCGCCTCCCACCAGCAACGGGGTAGTCATTCCTTTGCGTTGCATCTCTTTAGCCACATGCACCATTTCGTCGAGTGACGGGGTGATCAGTCCGGAGAGGCCGATAATATCCGCTCCCCATTCTTTCGCCTCTGCAAGGATGGTTTCGCACGGAACCATGACCCCGATATCTTTGACTTCAAAGTTGTTGCAGGCCAGTACCACTCCGACAATGTTTTTACCTATGTCATGCACGTCGCCTTTCACGGTGGCCAGTAGCACTTTGCCGGCGCTTGAACTTCCGGCTCCATCCTTTTCTGCTTCGAGATAGGGAAGGAGATAGGCAACGGCCTTTTTCATCACGCGCGCACTTTTCACTACCTGCGGCAGGAACATTTTTCCGGATCCAAACAGATCGCCCACTATATTCATACCACCCATTAGAGGGCCTTCAATCACGTGGAGCGGTTTGTCATATTTTTGGCGAGCCTCTTCCACATCCTCATCAATGAACTCAACAATGCCTTTCACTAAAGCATGGGAGAGACGTTCTTCGACTGGGGTTTCCCGCCATGCCTGAGTTTCCGCCTCTTTCTTTACACCACTGCCTTCGGCTTTGAGTTGTTCCGCATAGTCGATCAGCTTTTCGGTGGCATTGTCGTGGCGGTTAAGCACCACATCCTCCACCAAATCCATCAACTCTTGCGGAACCTCGTCATAGACTTCCAGCATGCCGGGATTCACAATCCCCATATTCAGACCGGCCTCCATGCCGTGATACAGGAATGCTGCATGAATGGCTTCGCGCACACGGTTGTTGCCGCGGAAGGAGAAGGACACGTTGCTGATGCCGCCGCTGACCGAAGCGCCCGGCAACGTTTCACGGATCACCCGAGTGGCTTCAAAGAAGGAGGTGGCATTGATGCGATGCTCTTCCATGCCGGTGGCAATCGGAAACACATTGGGGTCGAAAATAATATCGGTTGGATCAATGCCGAGCTCGTTCACCAGAATGTTATAGGCGCGGGTGCAGATTTCAATCCGCCGTTCCGTGGTATCAGCCTGCCCTGTTTCATCAAAGGCCATTACGACCATGCCGGCACCGTAGCGCTGGATTTTCTTTGCATATTCGCGGAAGGCCTCCTCGCCCTCTTTCATGCTGATGGAGTTTACGATCGCCTTGCCCTGAACACACTTTAGTCCGGCCTCAATAACTTCCCATTTGGAAGAGTCGATCATGATCGGTACTCGGCAGATATCCGGCTCGGAGGCGACCAGATTCAGAAATTTGACCATCATATCTACGGAGTCGATCAGCCCTTCATCCATATTGATATCGACAATGTTCGCACCGGCTTCCACCTGTTGCCGTGCAATCTGCAGAGCCTCTTCCAAGTTCCCTTCACGGATCAGTCGAGCGAATTTCGGTGAGCCGGTGATATTAGACCGCTCACCGACCATCACTAGGTTCATCTCGGGGGTAATGCGCAATGGCTCCAGCCCGCTGAAGCGCGGAGCGGTATCTTTCGTGGACGGAATTCGTGGTTCATGCTTTTTGACCACTTTCGCCATGGCACGAATGTGGTCGGGTGTTGTGCCGCAGCAACCTCCCCAGATATTGGCCAGTTTGTGTTTGGCAAAGTCATCGTAAATTTTAGCCATGTCATCTGGCGTATCATCATATCCCCCGAAGGCGTTGGGAAGCCCGGCATTTGCATAGATGCTGATGTAACAATCCGCTACGTCACTCAACTCCTCAAGGTAGGGGCGCATATCAGTAGCACCAAGCGCGCAGTTAATACCAATTGAAATCGGGTTGGCGTGCATTACACTGTACCAGAAGGCGGTGGGGGTCTGTCCGGAAAGGGTGCGGCCGGATTTATCTGTGATGGTTACGGAAATCATCACCGGAAGGCGTTGTCCGGTTTTTTCAAAAATTTCTTCAATGGCATAAAAGGCCGCTTTGGCATTCAGCGTATCAAAAATGGTTTCCACCAGTAGAATATCCACGCCACCTTCTAGGAGAGCTCCGACCTGTTCAGAATAGGCTTCCACCAGATCGTCAAAAGTGACGGCGCGGTAGCCCGGATCATTCACATCCGGTGATATGGATGCCGTTCGATTGGTCGGTCCAATAGAGCCTGCCACGAATAGGGTTCGTGACGGATCTTTTTCCAGTACGCGGTTGACCGCTTTACGCGCCAATTTGGCTCCTTCAATATTCAGTTCGCGGACAATTGGTTCCAAATTGTAGTCTGCCTGCGAGATCGAGGTGCAGCTGAATGTGTTGGTTTCAATGATATCTGCGCCGGCTTCCAGAAATTTTACATGAATATCTTCAATGATGTCAGGGCGAACCAGCGTCAGCAGATCATTATTACCCTTCAAGTCAGAGGTGTGGTCTGAAAAACGCGTTCCACGGAAATCTGGTTCCTCCAACTTATGCTTTTGAATCATTGTGCCCATCGCACCATCCAGCATTAGCACCTGAGTTTTCAGTAGCTCGGCTAACTGTTTTCCGCTTTCGTTGGTATAGTTCTCGAACTTTGTGTTTTTACTCATATTAAAAGTCGCCTGTTTTCAAGTTGCAGATGGTATATATTCGTTTATCCGGATATTCAAATATAAATACTGTTTATTTAGAACCTGATGTGTTTTAGCGGTTCCATTGAGGGATAAAAGAAAATCCGGATGCATATTAATTTATTTTTTGATGAGAATAACTTCATAAATTGCCTTACATCTAAGGCATTGGGATGGATAATTATGACCGCTAGTTTTTCTGTTTCTTCGAAGTGGATAAAAGCTTTCGTAGCGGAGGTTTTTTTATTGGTTTAAATCTGAACAGCGTTGGAGACTGTTAGGGCCAAATTTTTGTTTGATGGCATCGGTTGCGTGGCTAAGGCGGTTCCGTTTATCGTGCTGTATGGTGTCAGGTGTATCGAAGAGGTTTAGTTGATCGATCAGCGGCTTGTCACTGCTGGTTAGTCCGCTGACACCGAAGCCAATCAGCCGGACCGGACGGCTTTTCAGATGCTCGTTCAATAATTCGATTCCTATTTCACGAAGGGTAATATCATCGCAACAGGGGATGGACAGCCGTGTTTGTCGGCCGATCGTGGAAAAGTCATCCCATCTTATTTTTAGATGAATCGTTGAAGCGAAAAGTCCGCCTTTGCGGAGCCGTTCGCCGACTTTGTCGATTAATCGCTTGTATGTGACTTTAATCTGCTCCAGATCGGATACATCTTCTTTAAAGGTAGTTTCATTGGAGATGCTTTTCTCTTCAACATTGGTTTCAATATCGCGTTCATCAATTCCTCTGGCCAGTTTTTTGAAAGTTTGTGCAGCGTGCGATCCGACGGCCTGTTCTAGCATGGTGAAGTCGCATTGCTGTAGCTTCCCGATAGAGTTGATTCCAAGAGAAAGCAGCTTTTTCTGTGTAACTTTTCCGACCCCCCATATGCGACTAATCGAAAGAGTCGCCAGCAGTTTTTCAATCTTCTCTTGCTCAAATGGTATAACGGTCAGTCCGTCCGGTTTATCCATATCAGAGGCCAGTTTGGCCAGAAACATATTGGGAGCCACGCCGACAGAGGCCGTCAGTCCGGTCTGTTTGCGTACGTCGCTCCGTATATTTTCGGCAATGTCCCTTCCATTGCCAAACAGGTGTTGAGCCCCGGTTACATCCAAAAAGGCTTCATCAATTGAAAGCGGTTGTACTAAGGGGGTATAGGTTTCGAAGATGCGCATAATCTGACGGGAGACTTCTTTGTAGCGCTCCATGTTGTGAGAAATAAAAATGGCGTGCGGGCACTTTTGTTTGGCGGTGCGAGACGGCATCGCAGAATGAATGCCATATTTTCGCGCTTCATAAGAGGCTGCGGCAATTACACCACGTTGATTCGGTGCTGCCCCGACTACGACCGGTTTTCCGCGCAGTTCCGGGTGGTCGTGTTGTTCGATGGAGGCAAAAAAAGCGTCCATATCGACATGAAGAAAAACTTTTTTAAATCGATCCATGATTGAGTAAATCTGTAAATCTACATTCGGGTTCGTGCTTTTAATTAGTCGGAATTTCCCTAAACTGGTCCGATAAACTAAACGTACGGTTAATGCCATGGAAGATAAAATACATTCTCAGGATGAGAAATTGGATGCGCGAGATGTAATTCTCGATCTTAATTTTGTGCCACAGTGGGCGAGGAAGCCCCCCGGGAAAAGTCACTATGGAGACAAAGCATACACGAGAGACCAGTCTCCTCGCCGTGATGTGCGTCAATCATCGCGGAGGGAGGGTCGTAGAGACGACCGGTCCCGTCGACCTCGCGAAGAGCGATCACAGCAACCGCGTACTTCACGAGAGCCGGTCAAAGAACTTCCGGTTTCAGTAACCTTTCTTCCTGAACAGAAACGTCTAGCATCACTAGTACGTCAGATCCATCATTCACGAAGAGCTTATCCGCTGATGGATTTAGCCAATCTATTGATTCATGACCCTGAAGGGTATCTAGTCAAGATTGAGGTGAATAAAGAGAACTCCGACTTTGAAATGTTTCAATGCAAGCAGTGTAAGGCGATTTCCTCGACGGAAGAAGGGATTGTTCAGCACATTATGTCAAAGCATCTGACTGATTTTTATGACAAGGAGGTTCTTGAGGTTGACCCCCCTTCCGGAAGTTTCCCTGGAGTGGCGCGCTGCAGAAAAACCGGTATTTTGCTGGGGCCGCCTAACCATCACAGCTATTCCGAAAAGCTGACAGAGCTTCATCAGGCACACTTTGCTCATCTTTCGTTGGATGAATACAAGAGCAATGTTGAAATTGTGAAGGATGAAGAAGTTATTGAGCAGTGGAAGGACGAAATGCGAAAGCAGATCGTTTATAAACTTAAGTCCGACGCCGAGGCGGAACCAGTTCCTTTTAAAAAAGCGGAAGTTGATTTTTCCAAGAAAGTCCCAGGGCTTTATTCTGCTACCCGTCGGGCGGTATTCCCTGCGACTGTGGCGCAGAAATTAGAAGATTCCCATATTGTACATGCCATTCGTGGTGTATGGAGTAAAGAGAGTCGCTTTCCGCTGACTATGTCATTTTCGATGCGGGCAGCATTCCGGCATATGCATCTATATATGTTTAAGGCCGGCAAGGTTAACTTTGTGAC
>DATCZD010000044.1:0-3156 GCA_036526075.1 Pontiella sp.
ACCCTACCAACCTTAATGTTATCGAGCAGGCTCTAGCCGACGAAAAAAAAGACTTCATCGGCGGAAACTGCACCGTCAGCCTGATGCTGATGGCCATCGGTGGACTTTTTAAGGCCGATCTTGTTGAATGGGTTTCCTCCATGACCTATCAGGCCGCATCCGGCGCCGGCGCGCAGAACATGCGCGAACTGCTCAAGCAGATGGGCTCGCTTAAAGAGTGTGTAGCGGATGAGTTGGAAACCCCAGCGTCTGCTATTCTAGACATTGATCGCAAGGTAACTGAGCAGTTTAAAAACCATGATTTCCCGACAGAACAGTTCGGCGCTCCTTTGGCCGGTTCATTGATTCCATGGATTGACAAAGCGGTCGCCGAAGGCCAGACCAAGGAAGAATGGAAGGGTTACGTGGAAACCAACAAGATTCTGCAGAATGATCCGCTGATTCCGATCGATGGTATCTGTGTCCGCATCGGTGCGATGCGCAGTCACAGCCAGGCGCTGACCATTAAATTAAAAACAGATATTCCAATCGAACAGATCATGGAAATCCTGCGAAACGACAACGAGTGGGTCGATGTTGTTGACAATACAAAGGAAGATACGCTCGCCCGCCTGACCCCGGCAGCGATCTCTGGAACCCTAACGGTCCCCGTCGGGCGTATTCGAAAAATGAAGATGGGTGGCGAATACCTTTCTGCCTTTACGGTCGGAGACCAGCTACTGTGGGGTGCTGCAGAACCGCTCCGCCGAATGCTCCGCATTCTGCTGGAAAAATAATCAGCTCAGGACTAGATAAAACAGAAAACCCCGCGACTCATATCGCGGGGTTTTTCGTATCCAGATGAGAACCGGATTACACGCCGTGCAGAGTTCCCTTGAACGACTTAACTAATGCGTCGAGCTCAACGCTCACTGACCCAGCAATCGTTACAACCTTCTCTTTGATAACGGAGCCGACCTTATGAATTGGAAGATCAGCAAAGAGCGCTTCCAACTCAGCCGCCTTTTCCGGCGCCACAGTCACAACAAAGCGACTATTGGATTCTGAAAAGAGCGCGGACTCGGCATCGATGCCCAATCCGGATAAGTCTACATGAACACCTAACTGACCGCCAATAGCCGCAAGCCCCAGAGAAACAGCTAAACCGCCCTTACTCGGAGATGTGGCAGACTTCAGGAGTTCGGAATCAGTAGCCTTGTTCATAGCCGCATAGATTTTAAGTGCCTTTTCCCCATCAACTGAAGGGACGGTTCCTCCATAGCTTTCAGGTGTCCCCTGCTCTTCTGCCAACATACGATAGTAAGCGGAAGCACCTAGTTCCTTTTTGGTTTCACCGATCACATAGATCACATCTCCGATATCCTTCAGCGGCATGGTAACCGACTTCCTCACGTTATCGATCTGACCAATGGAGGAAACAAGGAGCGTCGGCGGAATAGAAATCTTCTTTCCACCACGGGTAGAATCATTTTTACAGGAATCCTTGCCGGAAACTGCCGGCGTTTTATAGAGCGTGGTGTAGTCGTAGAGAGCCTTATTGGAGCGAACAAGCTGCGCCATTTTATACGCCCCATCCGGAGTTTTTTCAGATTCAACCGGATCCGGCCAACAATAGTTATCCAGTATCGCGATGCGCTCCAGATCGCCCCCAACGGCAATCACGCGACGAACTGCTTCATCGATCACAGAGGCAGTCATATCATAGGTATCGATATCCGAGAACCATGGATTGATCCCCTCAGCCAGCACTGCACCGCGATCGTTATCATACTCAACACGCATTACCGTGGCATCGGAAGGCACATCAGAATTCACACCAACATACGGTTTTACAACGGAAAGGCCTTTGACCTCGCCGTCATAAATACGGCTCTTATATTCGCGAGAACAGATATTCAGATCTCCCATCAGCTTAACAAGGGTGTCTGAGTAGTCGGTTATGGGCTCAACTCGTGGGGCTGGGATACTCGGTTTTTTCCATACACCAGGCATAACGAGTGTTGGACAACCAGTTTCATAGAGAAAATCCATATCCAAGCTAGCGATCACTTTTCCGTCCTGCTTCACCGTGAAGTAACCAGAGTCGTTATACTTACCCATAAACGCCACTTCTACATCACGCTGTTTTGCCAGTGCCTCAAACGCTTCACGATTTTCTGGCTGAACGGCAAGAGTCATGCGCTCCTGCGCCTCTGAAACCAATACCTCCCAAGGCTGCAATCCTTCATATTTCAGCGGAGCTCCGGCTAAATCACATTCACATCCACCGGAATATTTACCCATTTCACCGAAGGAGCAGGAAATCCCTCCAGCTCCATTGTCGGTGATACAGCGGAAAAGACCGAGATCACGGGCTTCAATTAGAAACTCATACAACTTACGTTGTGTAAGCGGATCCCCAATCTGAACCGCCTGAGCCGGAGATTCGGTTCGGAGTTCTTCTGATGAGAACGTTGCTCCGTGAATGCCGTCTTTTCCAATTCGACCGCCACACATAACCGTCCAGTCACCCACTTCAATCTCTTTACGCTCCGAAGGGCCACCGGTGACTTCTACTGGGATAGTCCCCATAGTGCCACAATAAACCAATGGTTTTCCAAGAAAGCGCTCATCAAAACATTCAAAACCACGGCTATACGGAATGCCAGACTGATTGCCTCCGTCGATAACGCCCTCATGTACACCATCACGAATACGCCGAGGATGCATTAAGCCTTCAGGAACCTCTTTGTCATAAAATGGAGATCCAAGACAGTACCCCCAGACATTAGAAACCAGTGCCGCTCCCATCCCCGTCCCCAATGGGTCACGATTTACTCCTACAATACCGGTCATAGAGCCGCCATACGGATCAAGTGCGGACGGAGAGTTATGAGTTTCAACCTTGTAGACCAAGTGTTGCTTGTCATCAAATTTCACAATGCCGGCATTGTCTGTAAAAACCGAAACCAACCAATCGATAGACTCCTGAACTTTCTTAGTGGAGGCCTTAACGTAGGTTTTATAGAGAGAGTTAATAGTTTCCTCTTCACCGGTCTCCTCGTCCTTGTAATTAACAGTTCCCGCAAAAATTTTGTGCGAGCAGTGTTCGGACCAGGTTTGGGCAATACATTCCAGCTCAATATCAGTCGGCCATTCAGGAAGATCTAGTTCAGC
>DATCZD010000045.1:0-4396 GCA_036526075.1 Pontiella sp.
CGATCTGAACAGCAACATGAATCGGGAGCTGCCATATGAAATGAACCCCAACAGCCACTATGAGAAAGAGCGCCAATGTCTGCAGATGTCCTGAAGCAAAACAACGGAAACGGATAGAGAGGATGCGGGAAACACCCATAGGATAAAGAATCCCATACAAAATAAACAGACTGACAAATGTAGCTAAGGCAACTCCATGCGTACCCCAACCCAGAAAAACAAACCCAATAGAGAGTACAATGTTCAGCAGACCGCAAAAGAGTGTTGTAGTGCCCAACGGCGCAACCTGATTAACTGCTGGGAAAATCGGCCAGGTGATCGCTTTATTCAGCGTCAATACCACATACAGAATTAAAATGTAAAAAAGACTTCGGTATATCACATACGCCTCTCCCAACCATAATTTTAACACGATAGAGCCAGAACCGCATAGTATTCCACCGAGAATAGCGGCAAAGAATGAGAGCAACTTGAAGCTGAACAGACAGCTCTCGGCCATGCGCTCCAGATTGCCCTTTGCAAAGTCGATCATATAGACGGGGGTCATCAGGGCCGCTACCTGATTACCAATCTGGCGCATCAGGTTGGGCCAGGCCAGAAGTACAGCATATACCCCCGCCATCTCTTTACTAAGAAACCGATTCAGCACCCAGACATCCGTCTTAAGAAACAATGCCTGGCCAAACGAAAACGCCAGCATCCAGCCGGCCATCCCAAGCACAGGCTTTATCCATTTTCCCGAAACATGCTCCCAGCGAAAAACTAGGTTGCGGGCAAAACTGCGCCAAATCGGAAACATCACCGCAGTATAGATAACCGCTAAAACGAGATCCACTACACCGATAATCCACAGATGCGCTCCGACGCCAGAGATCAGGTAAAAAAGTAAAAGCACCCGAAGAACCTGACGCACCATATCTGCCTTGGCATGAATATCAATGCGGTTAGCGGCCTGAACAGGAGTTCCCAAAACCCCAGATATCATCGTAATGAAAAAGAGTATGATATTGCAGACAACCAAAATCCGAAAATCGACTGCCACCTCCGGCGGGAAATCTATAATGTATTCCAACTTCCATACGCCCAGTGCAAAAAGAGGAATTTGCACACACATCAACCCCAGATTCGCAATAATGGCAGTGCTGAATATTTCGTTAGCCTGCCTCCAGTCATTTTGGTTCAGAGCAATATTCAGAAAACGTGCGACCGCATTTCCAACACCGGCAGAAATCAGTCCGACATACTGTCCGAGGAAACCAGCTAGTGCAACCAGGCCATAACGCCCGTCTCCATAGTTTTTAAACAAAAAAGGAACAAATACAATGCCGGCAAGAACATGTACTCCTAAACGCAGGAATAGAAAAATCCCGTTCTTCAAAACTCGAGAGACACTGCTGTCAGATTCAAAAGTCATGAGTCGATTAAATCAACTGATTATCAGCCAGAGGGAACGCTTCAGACGTAAGCTACCGCACCCGGTCATCCTCCCCTGCGGGGAGAAACCATCGGGGCCTTCTTCCCTGTTGCTAACAGGGCATCTTCCATCTCGGCACATGAGAATTATTTCTGAAATGTAGACGGTGTATAAAGCCCTCTACATTGCATCACTTTCCATGTCGCCCATAGATTCTATAGGCCCGGGCATGCCCGAAAGCATAACCGTATCCCTCTCCACCGCAAAATCGGGCGGAGAGAGAATGAGGAACATTATTGGCAATACATCCCAATACTTCGGCATCTATATCGCGTAAACGTTCCAAAACAAATTTAAGTGGGCGGCGACGAGTCCGTCCTATTCGAGAAACAAGAATAACGGAGTCTGCTTGATTGGCTAAAATTTGAGCATCGCCCACCGGTCCCAACGGTGGAGAATCGATGATGACGCGAGCATAGTTTTCACGGGCCCAGTCCAATAGTTTTTTGAGGCGCTCACGACCGAGTAATTCTGCCGGATTAATATCCTTTAGCGAATGGCTGGTAATTAAATCCAGATTTTCAATAACCTCCGGATAAACTAACTGACCATGGGTCAGTTGGCTCTCAGAATTTCCCAACCATTCCAACAGTGAGGGGTGGCTGTCATCGACTTCGAAAATACGTCCAATTTGAGGATAGCGGAGATCGCAGTCAATCAATAGTGTCTTAGTTCCATTAATCGCTGAACTGATTGCCAGATTACAGGCCGAGACCGTTTTTCCTTCGCGCGGCATAACGCTTGAAATCACTATCATACCGGATCGGTGCTGATATTTCTCAGAACTCATCAGCGCATTTATTCCGGAAAACACCTCAAAAAGATGATGAAAACGGTTATGCAACCCGACCGTTGCCAGTTCACCGCGCGAGTCGTTCTTCTGCTGTGGAATTGCACAGAGCACACTCAGGTTTAATCCATACAAGTCGGTGATATCCACGATTATGTCCTCCCAGATGGTCTGAATCATCGCAAAAGCAACTGCGCCTAAGATGCCGGCTACCAGACAGAACGCTAATGAGAGTAGCTTTTGCGGACGAACTAGCATAACCGATGCATTACGAATCACCTTGGTATAAGCCGTATTCTCGTCGGCAGACAATCGGGCCTCTTCCATGCGACGCAGCATCACCTGATACGCATTGTCAGCGGCATCGCGCTTACGTTGCAACCATTGCAACTGTTGATTGGCCGCAATGAGCTTTTGCTCTAAAGAGATTGATTCTTTGTTAACGGTCTCAATGCGGCTATCCAGTTGATTGATTTGCCGAGTCATTAGATCAATTTCATTCTTCACCGACTGCATTGACAGATTTACAAACTGAGTTAATCGATCGCGGGCATGGACCTCAGATCTTTTTGCATGTTGATATTCGGGATGGAGCTTTGTGTAGCGCCCCGCCAACAGTAGCAAAGCATCATTCGCTACGCGCCACTGACGGATCAAATCATTTAGCTGTTCCTCCTTCGGCAAACCGGCTGGAAGCATTTCCAGATTAATCTCGGCTCCCTTAAGACCCTCGAGAAAGGCATAGACTGTCTGGCGCGAAGCCACTCCGCTAATCAGATTTTCACGCTCCGCGGAAATGGAAACCAACGACTGCCCCAGGGCCTCCGAGCGTTGTTGTAAAGAGCCTAACTGGACGGCCTCCCGTAGAGTGGCCAACTGTTTTTCTTCTTCATCAAGTACTTTGCGTTGCGCCTCCACCTGAGATGCCAGCCAACGAACTGCCTCATTGGAAAGCTCCTGGTTTTCCTGCATCATCAGAACACCGGCACAATACGATAAAACATTGACTAGCTGTTCGGCAAATTTCGGATTTTCACTCCGGTAGGAAACATTCACGATATGAGCATTTGGTTTTTTTTCCCAGGCCACGCCCCGGATCAATGCACTCAGAGAATAGCGCCCGATTCCATTGTCATCTTGCGGATAACGCTTAAAATATTCCTTTGTCGCCAGTTGCTCCATTGCGGGAGACTTAAACTTTTCAATGCGGGTATTGAAGATCACATCCGTGTCTCGTATCATGCTGTAATCCTCAATCACGGCTTCGTTATCCGTTACCCGAGGCCGGCGGATATTCATTTCAAGCATCGCCTTGGCTTCGTACAACGGATCGGAGAATTTTATATAAAGAAGTCCAGTCAGTAGTCCCAGAATCGCCCCAATTGCGATCGTCTTGCGCCGTTGCAAAATAATACGGGGAAGATTTAAAGAATCTAATTTACCCATCGGTATTCCGGAAGAGTTTCCAGGTTGAGAAAAAGAAGGTGGGATGTGTTCTGCCCCGCCCTGATAAATCTTACTGGCATCCATTGGCATATGATCATCCTCCCACGGACCAATCCATTTACCGTACTTTTCTGCAAGACACCTGATAACTCCAGCGTTCCGTAAAAATGCGGTACATTTCTGTCCCTTGCTAGGTACGGATTATGCCCATAATACCTATAAAAGTAAAAGTAAAATACTGCGATTATAACGCTTCCGGCGTAACTAAAGAACCACCATAAAATAACTCTGCAGCTTTGATGTTTCTACATACGAAACCAATGGCCGTATAGCATAATCCACTCGCCGGTTTCATTATTAAACTCGGAAAGTCCCAACCAATACCACTGACCGGGATTCACATTTTCGATCACAATTTCCTCCGGCTCATACATTTCTCCCAGAGGAATAAATTCCTGAGCTACATCGTCCCAGAGTTCGGCTGTCACCAACCTTCCTTCGAGACCGCTGAGCGGGAAAATAATCTGGTCACCAACCGCTAAAATCGTAATCGACAACAAACCGACCTCGCCTTCGAAGGTGGCTGAAATAGTCAATGTATCATCCGCCATAATATTCCCAACAGTAAGCACGCCGTCCTCGTCAATGACCGCGACTGAAGAATCTACACTCCAGACAGGAATGAC
>DATCZD010000046.1:0-17595 GCA_036526075.1 Pontiella sp.
AACAGTATCGTACAATCTTCTTTCATCCAGACTATACTGTCGGTTGCAGAATTTCACTGCATCCTGTTATTCCAAACGTTGGAAAAACTCGCGGACTATAACCGCCGGTCGGGAATTCCACCCTGCCCTGAAGATCGGCGAAATATGCGGTCTTACAGTCCATGATTCAAGCGAAATAAGAACAGACAATTAATCGACCACCTTCCTACTTGGTTACTGAGCAAGCTGGTCAGGAAAAATATCAACATCACCTTTCACAATCAGGACCTTGATCGAAATCCCATTTCGTGGATATTCATATTAAAATTGTAAAAATTTGTGAGGAGTTCTAAAAATGAAACCGGAAAAACTGATTCAAGTTCTAACTGATTTTAAGGCCGGTCAGGTATCAATCGAAGATACACTGCAGACCTTAAAGCATCTTCCGTTTGAGGATATGGACTTTGCCAAAGTGGATCACCACCGCGCACTACGAACCGGCTATCCGGAAGTCGTATTCTGCCAAGGAAAAACGCACGGACAGGTCGAAAAGATTTTTCAATCACTGGAACAGCATAACGATAATATTCTACTGACTCGAGCGGAACCGGAACTGTTTAAGCGGCTGCAAAGAATCGATGAACGACTGGTTTACAATGAACTGGGTCGTACGATTACACTTGAGACATCGGAACGCGAAAAAACAGGTAGCGTGCTAGTCATATCCGCAGGAACCGCCGACATTCCTGTGGCGGAAGAAGCCGCAGTAACAGCATCTATTTCCGGAGCAAATGTTGAACGTATCTATGATGCCGGGGTTGCCGGAATTCACCGACTATTAGCACATAACGATAAAATTCAACAGGCTCGCAGTATTGTTTGTGTAGCCGGAATGGAAGGTGCGTTGCCCTCAGTGGTCGGAGGTCTCGCTCCCTGCCCCGTCATTGCAGTCCCGACTTCTGTCGGTTACGGATCACACTTCAATGGCATTACCCCGCTATTTACAATGCTCAACTCCTGTGCTCCCAATATTACTGTCGTCAACATTGATAACGGCTTCGGAGGCGGTTTCAGTGCCGCAATGATCAATAACACAAAATAACACCAAACCCTAAATCCACAGTCATCTGGGTTCGACTTTCAGCCACAAAACAGAAGTCATCAAACCGCTTGAATAATCGCAGCAGTTTGGAGATATTCCGCGCTTTGATAACGTAGGAGAAATTTAATGGTTAAAGCATGTGATTTGAAAAAACAGCACGTCATTGATATCGACGGCGCACCGCACTGTATTGAAAACATTACCCAGCAATCACCCACAGCACGTGGTGGCGGAACGATTTATAAGGTGCGATTCCGGAATGTCTCCACCAAAACCAAAGTGGATAAAACCTATCGTAGTGATGATGCTCTGCAGGAAACCTCCTATGCAACCTCAGAAGTTTCCTATGACTATCAAAACGGCGATATCTATACCTTCATGAACCTCGAAAGCTATGAACAAATAGAACTCAACAAGGATGATATTGAAGATATCCTCCCCTTCCTGACTGAAGGAATGGAAGGTATTACGGCATTGATCTCGGATGAAAAGGTACTAACCCTCCGCCTTCCCGATACAGTCGAAATGGAAATTGTGCAATGTCCTCCGGCCATGAAAGGTGCCTCAGCTACCTCCCGCACGAAGCCAGCTACACTGACCACCGGACTGATTGTCCAGGTTCCGGAATATATTGAGCAAGGAGAAACTATTAAGGTGGATACCCGAGAGCGCAAATACCTATCCCGCGCCTAAGCCTTAGACGATATATTTTCCGCGAGGCATATACTCCGTATGCAACAGCTTATGACTCCGGTGACCGCACGGGCCGTCTGTAAGAAAATCACCATAGATTTTCAACACAGCCGGATTCTCGTGCGACTTCCGGATTTTATACTCCGCATCTTCGGAATAAATGGCTTTCGCCCTCGCCTCTCGAATTTTTTCGTTGGTCGGAATCGGTTGACCTCCCCCACCTAAACAGCCTCCGGGACAGGCCATAAACTCAATGAAGTGACATTCGCTACAAGGCCCCCCTGACCGGATATCATCCATCACTTTCTTGGCATTGGCTGTTCCATGAGCAATCGCAATCTTCAGCGTAGCGCCTTCAAGCCACTTCCAGTCACTGAACTTATGCTTTAGAATATCCAGAATATCTGCAACCACCTGCATTACATATTCAGAAATGTGGCCATGCACCCGCTGCACCTCCTGCAGGACAGGAATAAGAGCACTTCTGTTTGACCCATATTGTTCAACCCAGGATTCTACATTTTTTCGAAGTTGATCACGCTCTGACACCAGCATACTGGCCTCCCATTTGAGTAGTTAACACGGCTCCCACATGCCATTCGCTCGATATCGATATGGTAACATCTATTTAAAACTTCTGAAACAAATAACACCCAGTGAATAAATTTATATTCCGTGTTATTACGTAAGTATTTAAAACTGGATTGCCAAAAACAGGGAATCAGCTACCGTATTTTCCTTTATGAAACCAGTAACACTCATTCTAGCTCCAATGCGCGGTATCACCACGATGCACTACCGCAAGGCATTTGTTCGCCACTTCCAGGGTCTGGATATTGAGATGGCTCCGTTTATCCCGACCGTCAGTTCAGAAAAAATAAATCCCAAACTAGTGAAAGACGTACTGCCTGAAAACAATTCAGGTTTGCCGCTTATTCCGCAGGTGATCGGCAACAACGCGGCTGATTTCATACAAATGAACGTCGCGCTGCATGATCTAGGATATGACGAAGTCAACTGGAACATGGGATGCCCTCACAAACCGGTCCGTAAAAAACGAAGAGGTGCTGGCCTGCTTCCTTATCCCGATACAGTAGATGAAATTCTGGATCAGGTTTGTGCGAATAGCCCTGTTAAAGTTTCTGTAAAGGTGCGACTAGGAGTTTCTGATAAAGAAGAGCTTATCAAACTTATTCCAGTGCTGAACAAATATCCACTGAGTGAAATCATTATCCATCCGCGTACGGCAGAGCAGATGTATGAAGGAAGCGTCGATCTGGATGCATTTGAGGAAGCCCTCCATCAAATTAAACGACCCGTCTGCTATAACGGCGACATCAATGACTTTGCATTTTTTCAGGCTCTGCAGAAACGTTTCCCGACCATTGAACGCTTCATGTTGGGCCGCGGACTGCTAGCAAACCCGTTCCTGTGTGAAGAAATTAAACAGTCAGAAGCGTCTCCGGAAACTTCTGATTATATTCAACGCATTTCAACCTTTCATAATGAACTGGTCTCCAGCTATTCATCTATTTTACACGGCGACCACCCTGTTCTCGGAAAAATGAAGGAATTCTGGACATATCAGACTCTTCACCTTTCTAACGGCCAAAAAATGCTTAAAAAAATAAAAAAGTCCCAGCGACTCTGCACGTATAACGATATCGTTTCAGAATTTTTGGCGGAATCAATATGGACCCCCTAAGAGCTAACTTCGGGTTTAGAAATTCTGTTTATTCCCTCTAAAAACAACTACCTTCATGAGCATGAAAAAAATCGGACTGACATTAGGTGGCGGCGGAGCTAAAGGGTTTGCCCACATCCCTATTCTAGAAGTATTTGATGAGCTTGGCATAAAACCGTATTGCATTACAGGCACCAGCATCGGAGCTATTATCGGAGCCCTTTATGCCTCAGGCCACTCCGCAAAAGATCTTGCCGAAATGCTCCTCCGATTAGTGTCTATAGCTAAAAAACCCTCTTTTAAAGATCTGTTCCGCAATACCGACACATTCAAATTCCTGGAACTGATCGACCCGCATTTCAGCCTAAAACCCAAGGGTCTTCTGAAAGGTGAAAAATTTCTGAGCTATCTGTATGAACAGATGCAGGTTAATACGTTTGAAGAATTAAAAATTCCACTAAAAACTGTTGCCACTGACTTCTGGCGCAAGGAGCAAGTGGTATTTGAATCAGGCGCACTTCTGCCCGCCGTCCGCGCTAGCATGGCCCTCCCCTATATTTTTACACCGGTATTTCTAAACGACCGAGTTCTTGTGGATGGCGGACTGGTTAACAACGTGCCGCATGACCTGCTCAGCCCTCAATGCAATATCCGAATTGCAGTCGATATTATGGGAGAAACCTCCA
Organism: Pontiella sp.; assembly: GCA_036526075.1. Taxonomy (GTDB): domain Bacteria; phylum Verrucomicrobiota; class Kiritimatiellia; order Kiritimatiellales; family Pontiellaceae; genus Pontiella. Next base: position 4,145 of record DATCZD010000046.1, read on the forward strand.
CGTCTAAAACTAAAATTCCAAACCCAATGGAAGCCGTTTTTCACACCTATAATGTAATGATGGATGCTATGGTCCGGGAAAAACTGGAAAACCATCCAGTCGACATCTATATGCAGCCACCTATCATTGACATCGACATGCTCGACTTTCACAAGGCAGAAATCATCTACCAACAGGGACTCGTCGCAAAGGATGATTTTAAACGCCAACTCGAACATCTGCTGGAAGAGAAAACATCCCTGTTTAACTGGATTCGGCAAAAATAATGCACCCCGACTGGCTCATTATTGATGGATACAACCTGTTACATCAGGTTAACGAAATAGCGGGTTTATTACGATCAGATATTCAACTGGCTCGGCACCGCCTTGTGCGGAAGATTGAAAAAACCGCCCATCGCATGGCGAGTAAAACCACCATTGTATTTGACGGACGGGAAGCCGGACTGGATGTGGCACTAACTTCCAACCACATGGAAATCTATTTCTCTCCGGCAGGCCTTTCAGCCGACACCATTATTGAACGACTGGTATCCCGCTATAATCACCCAGAAAACATGCTAGTCGTCACCTCCGACCGGGCCGAAGCTAATGCCGTTCTGAGCGATGGAGCACAGGTTATGTCCATTCAGGATTTTCTGGATCAATGCTGCATTGATGAGCGAAAAACTGTTTCCCTGCAAACGCCTCACCCCAGAGAGCAGCCTAAACTGGGCGATATCTTTCCTGATGGTCTTTAAAGAGCTACCATTCGGATCGCACTGCGCAATCGCTCTACATCCTCTAAGTGGAAATAACCCGAAAGTAGAGTTAGCGCATTCGCGGCACCACAAGCCATTCCATTAATCAGCGCGTCTTCCAAGTCCTGTCCATTATTCAATGCCACCGCGATTCCCGCAGTTACCGCATCTCCACTACCAATCGCATTCACCGCATCAATCGTCGGAGGAAAAAGTTCCAGAATCCTCGATCTATCCATATAAAAAGACATCCGACTTCCTCGGGTAATAAATACCGATTGAGCGCCGCGTTCCATTAGCTCACCACAAGCCAAAACCGGATCGTCTCTACCTGTACTCTTCAACAATTCAGTATTATTAATCTTTACTAGTTCCGGCTTAGATTCCAGTGCCTTTAAAAGAGGGATTCCGAATGTATCTAATATTACTCGCCCTCCCTTATCTGCCACGAGACGGCACAACTGGGCATAGGCATCTGGAGGCGCACCAATCGGGAGCTTGCCACAGACCGGTACGATATGTCCTGACAAACTCATCGACTCAAACAGCCCGATCATACGCTCCCAGTCAGCCGGCTCAATGGGTGGCATCTCTTCCACCAGTTCTGTAGAATTGGCATTTCCAGGTTCTATAAGCGTTTGACAAGTCCGCGTCTCACCCACAACTTCAACATGTCGATAAGCTACGCCCTCCTCATCCAGCATCTGCTCCAACAGTTTTCCATTTGCTCCGCCGGCAAATTCCACCACAACCGGAATTCCACCAAGCTGTTTGATCATCCGAGCAGTATTGGCCCCTTTACCTCCAATACCCAGGGTTATTTTTTTAGCACGATTTACTGAGCCCTTCCTAACCACATCGAACTCTAGAATGCGCTGAATGCATGGCGTGAACCCGCTACAAATGATCGGTTTTGATAAATTTTTCATTACTGGGACAGAATTGCTGTTTTTTTTACAAAATGACAGTAGACAAACCATTTTTTTCGGGTATCTTAATCGCTCCTTTCGAGGAAACGGTGGGATTGCGGAGCGGTCAAACGCAGCAGACTGTAAATCTGCCCTCTACGAGTTCGATGGTTCGAATCCATCTCCCACCACCATCTTAAAACCCCGTTATTTTAACGAATAGCGGGGTTTTCTTTTATCTACACTGATTACTACTGATTCTCCCGGACAACTAGTGATTCAACTGTCCACCCTAGTTGAATACCGCCTCAATAGAAACGAGTTGATTGTAGATCTCCTCTCCTCACTGTTGTAAGAATACGTTACGAATGTACCATACTGACGACAACATTGAGGCATCCCCCGTCTATAATGACGCTTAAAAAAACATAACAACTCTATATTAATAGATTATGGGACTGCCCCCTTTCTTAAAAGGACCCATTCGTAGAGTTAGTAATTTACGGGTTTAAAACCAGTAAAGAAGGTCAAATTTCAGTTAAGAAATATACTGCCAAATAGATCCTAGAAATGCTTCGTGACACAGAGATTCTGCTAGGTTGCAGAGATCTTCCTCTTTAAAATCCGATTTCATTTCCCGTTTTCTTTTCTATCTTCACCCCCTATTCTTTGGACCATGGATCTTTTCAACGAACAATCGAACGCCTCAAAAACCAAGGTAAGCGCAGGCACTGCCCCACTGGCGGCGCGCATGAGGCCGCAACGATTGGAAGATATCGTTGGACAGGATCATATTCTTGGAGAACATAAGCTACTTCGCCGCGCCATTGAGGCCGACCGGATCAACAGTATCATTCTCTATGGTCCGCCTGGATGCGGGAAAACAACACTGGCGGAAGTGATCGCAAAAACTACAAACCGTCGGTTTGAACGCACCAGCGGGGTTTTAGCCAATGTCGCCATTCTCCGCAAAATTCTGGAAGGCGCCAGCCATTGGAAAAAAATGAACGGACAGGATACCATCCTGTTTATCGATGAGATTCACCGTTTCAACAAATCCCAACAAGACGTGCTACTTCCTTATGTTGAAAATGGCGATATCATTATGATCGGAGCTACAACCCACAATCCGTTCTTTTTCATCAACACCCCTCTGAATTCTCGTTCTCAAATCTTCCAGCTTCAGTCCCTGAGTGAAGCATCAATTGAAACAATTCTTCAGCGAGCACTCACCGCCCCTATCGGACTGAATAGTTTAGTTTCCGCAACAGACGAAGCCTTTTCCCACCTTGCAGCTGTGTGTGAAGGAGACGCCCGCAGGGCACTTAATGCATTAGAAATAGCAGCGCTTACCACTCCACCTGAAGAAACAGGCATCGTTCATCTGACCCGGCATGACATTGAGGAGTCGGTACAGAAAAAAGCGGTCAACTATGATCATGATGAAGATGAACACTATGACACCATTTCAGCATTTATAAAAAGTGTGAGGGGGTCCGACCCCAATGCGGCGGTATACTGGCTGGCAAAAATGCTCTATGCTGGAGAAGACCCTCGTTTTATTGCACGCCGGCTGATCATTCTGGCCTCTGAAGATATTGGAAATGCCGATCCGCGCGGGCTAACTCTGGCTGTTTCTACGATGCAAGCCGTTGAATTTATCGGCATGCCGGAAGCCCGTATTGCCCTATCTCAGGCCACCACCTACTTGGCCTGTGCCCCGAAGAGCAATGCCGCCTATCTCGCCGTAAACAAGGCACTGGCTGATGTAGAGACTGGTCGCACCCTTTCCGTTCCCAGACACCTTCAAAGCGGTCCCAAACCGAATAAGGGTTCTATTAAATATCAATATGCCCACAACGGCGAAGATCACTTTGTGGATCAGGAATATGTTCCGACCGATACCATTTATTACGAACCGACCAATCAAGGGTATGAAGACACAATTCGTAAACGCATTGATCACTGGAACTCTCTGAAGAAAAAGAATCATGAAAACCAAAGCTGAAATTCGAAAACAAATGCTTCAGCATCGGAAAAAGCTTTCCGTCCAATGGCTCAAGGAGGCCAGCACAGGAGTCATTGATAACCTTCAACAGCTAGAAGCCTTTAAAGATGCTTCAATGGTGGCGCTCTATATAGCGGTTGGTGGAGAAGTCGATCTGCAGAATTTATTTATAACCTGCTGGAATCTGGACAAGCGCACCTGCATTCCCCATTACAACGATCAGACGAAATGCTACGAAATGGCTGAAATCACAAGAGAGAGCCTTTTAGAGCCCGGGCATTTAAGCATTCCGGAACCCGTCTCTATAAAACGGGTTCCTCCTGAAAACATTGATCTCATTCTTGTTCCGGGCCTGGCTTTCGACGCATCAGGAAACCGGCTAGGACGTGGTGGCGGATACTATGACCGTATTCTTTCCGGTTTCCCGAATTATTGCACTGCGATTGCATTTGATTTCCAACTGATTCCTCAGATCCCGGTCGACGCCCATGATGAACCGGTCGACGCTATTGTTACCGAATCGAAAATTATTAAAGTTTCAAACGAACATTAGACAAAGCCTCCTGTCTAGGTATACAGTGCTCGCTTGAAAATAAGGGGGTTGTTCCGCCCGTCATATGCGTTAACACTGCATCGGGTTTTCCATGGGGAGCGGCCTATCATGAAACGGAGGTTTACCGTGGAAGAAATATTTGCAGGACGTGATTTGATATTCAGCGTCGGCTTTTTGATATTGGGCTTCTTTTTTCATGCCTATATTACAAAAACCAATGCTATTGCTGCGGGGAAGCAGGCGAAGGCTATTCTGACCGATGCACAGCGCGAGGCCGAGGTGCTGCGCCGTGAAGCCAAGGTACAGGCCAAAGACGCCGTATTGCGGGCCCGCGAAAATGCAGAAAAGGAAAATACTTCCCAGAGAAAAGAAATACTGGACTTGGAAAGGCGTGTCGTTGACCGGGAGAAAAACCTTTCGGGCAAACTAGACATGCTCAACTCTAAGGAAATTCAGTTAGCCGGGCGAATAACCGAAATTGCCGAACAAAAAGAAGAACTTCTGAAGCAGCATCAGGAACTGAATACGCTCATTGAGGAAGAAACCCGGCGGATTGAGGAAGTGGCCTCTCTCTCCAAAGCGGAGGCCCGTAAATCCATTCTCGAACGAATGGAAAAAGAGTTGGAAGCCGAAAGTGCATCCTTAATTCGCCATGCGCAGAAAGCCGCTAAAGAAGATGCAAAAAAAGCATCTCGTGAAATTATCGCCTCCGCCATTCAACGCTATGCTGCTGATGTAATCAGTGATCTCACAACCAGCACGGTATCATTGGAAAGCGACGACATTAAGGGTCGCATCATCGGAAAAGAAGGTCGAAATATTAAATCCTTCGAAGCAGAGACCGGCGTAAATGTACTTATTGATGAAACCCCTGAAGTCGTTGTGCTCTCCTGTTATGACCCCATACGCCGAGAAATTGCCCGGGTAGCACTTGAACGGCTCATTGAAGACGGACGAATTCACCCGGCTCGAATTGAAGAAACCGTTGAAAAAGTCCGAAAGGAAATTGATGAAACCATTCGTCATGCCGGTGAAGATGCACTGTATGGCCTCGGCCTGACCGGCGTTGCACCAGAAGTCATGCATACGCTTGGCAAACTCAAATTCCGCACCAGCTATAAACAGAACGTACTGGATCATTCCATTGAGACCGCCCATATCATGGCACTCATGGCATCAGAAATGGGCCTGGATCCCAAGATCGCTAAACGCGTTGGTATTTTTCACGATATAGGCAAAGCCTTGGATCATGATGCTGAAGGAGGGCATGCAGTACTTGGAGCCAACCTGCTTCGAAAATATGGAGAAGATCGCATTGTCTACAATGCTGTTGGTTCTCACCATGAAGAGATGGAACGGGAAAGCGTATATGCTGTGCTGTGCGATGCAGCGGATGCTCTGACTGCTGCCCGCCCAGGTGCCCGCGCGGAAGCCACCGATCTCTATATACAACGGCTGGAGCAGATTGAAACTATTGCAAATCAGTATGACGGTGTAAAAAGTAGCTATGCGGTACAGGCTGGACGTGAAATTCGGGTTATGGTCGAGCCAACCAAGTTTAACGACCATGGCACCTCACTGCTGGCTCGAAACATTGCTAAGCAAATCGGCGATGAGGTTAAAATTCCCGGAACGGTCCGGGTCACTGTTATTCGAGAAACCCGCTGTGTGGAATATGTAAAATAGTAAGCGGAATCTCTGACTCTGTTCTTATTTTTACTACCACCAGAGTTGATAAGAAGAATCCAGCGGAAACGCATTTTCAATGTGGCGAATCTCGGGAGACTCTTCGGGAGTTCCTACAACCTCAATCACATCAAACCGGATAAATTCCGGTGTCAGCTTTTTCTGTTTGAGATAACTCACCGCAGCGCGAGACAGGCATTTTCGTTTTTCTTTATTTACGGCAGAAAACGGGCGTCCGAAACTTTCATTTTTACGAGTCTTCACTTCAACAAAGACCAATGTTTTCTGGTCTTTGGCAATAATATCAACTTCATCGCGCTTCCCGACCCGTACCCGTTCACCGACAATTCTAAATCCCTTGGATCTCAGTACTTTGACGGCCTGATACTCCCCCCAACGTCCTACTCTCAGGTGAGCGGATTCTATCTGGCGGACAAACAACCTGCTAATGAATGGTTTCATTTCCGGTAATAATTTTTTCATAAAGCGCTATATAATCCCTAGCCATATGAATCATAGAAAAATCCTGTTTCATAGCGCGCTTCATTAACGCCTTCCACCGCCTTGCATCTGCATAGGCATCAAAGGCGCGTTCCAAACACTTAAAAAAGGATGAAGCGGTATGCCCATAAAACTTGAATCCGGTTCCTGTCTTTTCTGAAAAATCGATTACGGAATCTTCCAACCCTCCAACTCCATGAACCACAGGAACGGTTCCATAGCGCATACTATAGAGCTGATTCTGACCGCACGGTTCAAACTCGGATGGCATCAGGAACATATCTGCACCGGCCTCAATCTGATGTGCTTTTTCACTAGAAAATTCAATCCATGAACAAACCTGATCCGGCCATTTGCGGGACCATTCAAGGCAGGCCTCCTCATAATGTCCATCACCTGTACCTAAGATAACAACCTGCGCGCCGGAACCAATAATTTGCTCGATCGCTCCAGCCAGAATATCAATTCCTTTTTGTGGAACTAATCGTGTAATGACACCCAGCAGGGGGATCTTGGGAGAAAACGGAAGACCTGCAGCTTCCTGAAGGGCATGCTTGCATCTGGCCTTACCGGAAAGATCATCTATCGAATAGTTGGCCGCAATGTATGGGTCCGTTTTCGGGTTCCACCGACTATAATCAATCCCGTTCAGAATGCCGTGCAGTACCGATTGACGATGACGCAATACGCCATCGAGTTTGCAACCGAATGTGGCCGTTTTGATTTCTTCAGAATAGGTCGGACTGACGGCATTGATCGCTGTCGATGAAACCAGTCCCCCTTTAAGTGTATTAATCTCTCCGTAGAACTCCAACGTATGCATGGTATAGCAATGGCCCGGGAGCAGGGTCATATAAAACTTTTCAGCCGGAGCCCAGCCCTGATGGGCCAGATTATGAATCGTCATCAGTGTTTTTTCACGACCGTTACGAAAATGCCCATCAATACCATAATGAAGAAGCATTGGAATCAGCCCGGCCTGCCAATCATGACAGTGCACCACATCCGGACGCATATCCCACAGATCGATAAGCCTCACCACGGCTTTCTGAAAAAAGAGGAAGCGCTCGAAGTTGTCGGCATATCCATATCCGTCAGCACCGTAAACACCGGAACGGCTGAAAAACTCTTCATTATGAATAAAGTATGTGATAACCCCATCGAATTCCTGTTTCCAGACCGTACCGTAAAACCAGACATGTCCTAACGGGATGTGCAACTCCACATCGCACTGCTCAAGATTATAACGATCACGGTCAATCAACCCGTATAACGGCATTATGCGTATCGTTTCAATACCCTGTTGGACCAACGCCTTCGGTAAAGCCGCACAAACATCTCCTAGACCTCCCGATGAGGCAAATGGTACAACCTCACTACTGACATGAATGATTTTCATCCCTAAGAATGTACTGGAACCGCACATGACCTTCGATACCCAAATCCTGCAATTTATATCCGCCCCCGGCTACCATCCCATGAAGCAGCATGAACTGGCCAAAGCACTTAATATCGACTCCAAAGGACAACGGGCCGCCTTCAGACATGATCTTTACAATCTTGAATCGAAAGGCAAAATTGTCCGCCTACGCAAAAACCGCTGGGGGCTTCCCGAGGCGGGTAACCAGTCTGTTGGCGTGATAAAGATGATACCCAAAGGCGGTGCCATTTTTATTCCGGATCAGGAAGGTGAACCGGAAATCTACATTTCTGACCGCAACACCGGGGTGGCCCTTCCCAACGACAAGGTTTCCATCGAAATCTTTCATTCCGAATATGCAGCCCGTCAACGTGAGCGCCGGGGCCAATCCGACCTACGAGCTGAAGGACGAGTCGTACAGGTCCTTGAACGTTCTACAGATCAAACCGTCGGACTACTGAAGCACACTCCCTACTATTCCTACGTCATTCCGGATGCCCCGGGATTCAGGCAGGATATCCGCATTGACGATACACAGGGTGTTCCCGGAAACCACAAGGTACTCGTAAAACTGAACAAATGGATCGATCCATTCATTCAGCTATCCGGAACCATTCTGGAAGATCTGGGCGAAAAGTCGGCTCCTGGCGTCGATGTGGATAGCCTTCTGGCGGATGCAGGCATACGCGAGGAATTCCCACCCGAAGTGATTGCAGAAGCCAATAAGCTTTCCGGAGAGGTAACTGCTGAACGCATGAAAGGCCGCACCGATCTTCGCGATGCCGTCACCTTTACGATCGACCCTGAAACAGCAAAAGATTATGACGATGCGGTGTCGCTTGAACCACACCCCGACGGGGGATGGCTTCTCGGCGTGCATATTGCCGATGTTTCCACCTATGTCCAACCCGGCTCACTGCTCGACAAGGAAGCGCTTAAACGCGGCAACACGATCTATCTCGTTGACCGTGCTGTAATGATGCTTCCAAAAGAACTGACAACCAAGGTCTGTAGCCTTAACCCGGAAAATGATCATCTAACCCATACCGCAGAAATACATCTTAGCGAAGAAGGTGAAATGCTAGGGTACAAAACCTTTCCCTCCGTCATCCACTCTAAAGCCCGCCTAACCTACACGCAGGTACAGAAATTTATCGACGGGAACCCGGATCATGGAATTCCGAAACACATTATTCGACGTCTGGAAAACCTCTGGCCGTTAGTCCGGAAAATACGCGCTCTGCGTGTGGCCAATGGATCTGTTGAAATCAATACACCGGAAATTGAAATTAAACTTAACGACCGCGGCAAAGTGGAAAAAATGATGCCACGCTCAGAATCCAAAGAGGCCTATCAGCTTATTGAAGACTGCATGCTGTTGGCAAACCGGGCCGTCGCCGAAGTTTTGATCCAATCCGAACAACCGGCCATCTATCGCATCCACGAAGAGCCTAGTGACGAGCAGTGGGCCGCTATGGGTATGGAACTGCAGGCTCTCGGCATTCCTGCCCTGCCCCAGAACCGCGCTGAAATTAATGAAGCCGTAAAGATGGCCGAAGGCACGGCGGTTGAATACACCGCAAATCTCGCAATCCTGCGCAACTTCAAGCGGGCTGAATATTCCGCCACACAGATCGGCCATTTTGGTTTAGCATTTGATGATTACACCCATTTCACCTCACCAATCCGTCGCTACCCCGATCTACTGGTGCATCGCCTACTCAAAGCTGTAGAAAAAGGTGAGGAGTTTGGAATGTCCGGAGAGAAGATTAATGAGATCGCTCTCCACTGCTCTGAAACGGAAAAGAAAGCAGATGAGCTGGAAAAAAAGAGTACCGAAACCAAGCGTCTCGAATATTATAGCGACCTGATGAACTCGGCACAGGCTAAGACCTTCAAAGGATATATTGTCTCCATTAAAGGAAAAGGCATGATCATTGAGTTGCCCGACTCGCTACAGCGCGGCATGGTTACATTTGCCTCTATAACCTCCGACTGGTTAGAAGCCAATGAAGATATGACGCAGGCATGTACACGCAGCGGCAAAGTAAAATACACCATCGGCGAAGAGGTGGAGGTAATGCTGGCAAAAGTCGATACCGCTCGAAATTTTATCGACTTTGTATTAGCGGATCAGGTTGCCCAGCCTCGCCACCGAGAACGCAAACCGCGTATTCAACCCGACATGAATGGCCGGCCCCGCCAACGAGGAAAACATCGACGACGGCGCTAAAGAATGACTTGCCAGAGTCTTCGCTTTTCGAAAAGACTGAATTCAGCTCTCCACCATCAGAGCACGGCTAATTTCTCCGACATACATACGGTGAAACCCACCTTCCGGATAATTTTTCATAATCGTTTCATCTAGAAACTTTTCCGGATCAAGGTCCTGGAAATAGAGTTTCCGGCATTCAAGAACGAGGCGGGCCTCATCAAAATAGACCGACCCATTCTCCGCAGTACGCGGGGTAAAACTGCATTCAGATGCCTTATCGATTTCGCGACCGGAGCGGGCTCCGCAGAAGTTAAGCTGCGGCTTATAGCGCTCTTCAAAAAAGGAGAGCGTAAAAACATCGCTTCTCTCCATAAACTCATAGGTATATCGTTGCGGACGAATAAAGCAGAAACAGACCGGCTTAAACCACAACTCTCCCAGACTTCCCCAACTGGCGGTCATGGTATTAAAATGGTCCGGAGTACCGGCCGTAATGAGCATCCATTCCTTCCCGATCATCTGAATTGGATTGCCAGAAATTTCGACCGGATCAACTTCTCGGAATATATTCATTTTTATCGTCCTCTCCCCAATAGCTCCAGGTCTCCGCAATTAACCTCCGAACCTGCGGGAACCTACGCTACTTACCCCCCGTAGGTTTAACAAGCGGGATCAGTGCAAATCTATAGACAAAGTCGATAAACAATATGACCGACCGGGGAAATCTATTGTTTCTTTTCTGAACAATCACCCCGAACGATGAAGGCCATAAAAACATCACTCTCAACATTTAACCATCTTAGTAATAATATGTTCCGGATTTCAGAAATCGGTTTGACGCACACATGAAGACATCCTAAACTACGCTCAACAAGGAGTTTGTTATGAAAACCACCCTGTTCGAAGACGCAATGCGCCGGCTCACTGTCGCTATGAAATATACCAACATTGATCAAGAGGTGGCCCTGCGTGTCGGCACTCCAAAATCCTGTCTGGAGGTTTCTATTCCGGTGCGTCGAGATGACGGATCGCTCTCCTTTTTTACCGGCTATCGAGTGCGCCATGATGATACGCGCGGTCCGACCAAAGGCGGACTTCGATATCATCCTAGCGTATCCTTGGATGAAGTAAAATCACTCGCATTTTGGATGACCTTTAAATGTGCAGTGGTCGGTATTCCCTTCGGCGGAGCCAAAGGCGGTATATCCGTTAACGCCAAAGAGCTAAGCCCGATGGAACTGGAGCGACTCAGTCGCGGATTTATTCGTCTGATTGCCGACTTTATCGGTCCGGATGTCGACATCCCCGCGCCGGATATGTACACCAACGAACGAATCATGGGTTGGATGATGGATGAATATTCAACCATTCGGCGTCAGTATGTTCCTGCCGTCATCACCGGAAAACCAATCAGCATGGGCGGTAGTGTCGGGCGATCCGATGCAACCGGACGCGGAACCTATTATTGCATCCGTGAACTAGCCAAACAAATCGGGTTAGATCCACAGGAAACCCGCATAGCCGTTCAGGGGTTCGGAAATGTCGGTCAGTCTGTCGCCCGCCTTCTTCATAAAGATGGGTACCGCATTGTCGCTGTCAGCGACTCCAAAGGTGCAGTTTATCTACCAGAAGGGTTTGATATTCCCAGACTTATCCGCACCAAGGAAGAGACGCGTCAGATCCAGGCCGTTTATTGCGATGGATCACTTTGTCATTCTATTAATGCCGCCACGATGACAAACGAAGAGTTGCTTGAACTGGACGTGGACATTCTCATTCCAGCCGCGATGGAAAATCAGATTAATGCCGATAATGCGTCAAAAATAAAAGCACGTTATATTATTGAAGCCGCGAATGGTCCGATCACCTCTGAAGCCGATATAATCCTTTATGAAAAGAACATTGAGGTTGTACCCGATATTCTGGCTAACGCCGGGGGGGTTACCGTCAGCTATTTTGAATGGCTTCAAAACCGATCCGGAAGCTACTGGGAATTGCAAGAAGTACATCAAAAACTCCAAGCCATCATGACCAGAGAGTTTAAACGAGTTTACAGCCTTTCTCAGGAAATCAAGACTGATATGCGCACCGCCGCCTATGTTCATGCCATCAAACGCATAGGCGAAACTATGGAAGCCAAAGGGACCAGTTCCTATTTCTCTAATAAAAAGAGCAGGTAGATTTATTCCAGACCTTCAAAAATTAATTCGAGGTCTTGGAAAATCCCGCCATTTGGAAAATTATGTAACCATGAATCCGCTTGAAGACATTATTCTTAAAAACAGCCATCCGCTGACTCCTCTAAAAACCGATGCCGTAGCACGCCTGAACAAACTTAAAAATATCAAAGCTGTGATATTTGATGTTTACGGAACTCTAATTATTTCAGGCTCAGGTGATGTAGGTACCGCTACAGCAATCAATACGGCAAATGCATTCACACAGGCACTCGAAAGCTCCGGATTTTCGGGTAGCCTCGAGGAGGCTGGTGAGGTTGGAAAAAATCTGTTGAAATCAGAAATTCTACGTTGTCATGAACAGGCCCTCGTAACGGGGAATGATTTTCCGGAAGTAGAGATCATTACGATATGGACAACTGTTTTTGAAAAGCTACAGCGTCAAAACCTCCTAAAAACAGAACCTATAGACCGTGATCAAATAAAACAATTTGCTCTAGAATATGAATGTCGCGCAAATCCGGTCTATCCCATGCCGGAAAGCCTGAATCTACTAAGAACCTTGAAAGAACGTGGTCTGATACTGGGAATTGTTTCAAATGCGCAGTTTTATACCCCCCTGCTTATCTCCGCACTATTCGAAAACACGGTTGAGCAACTCGGTTTTGATCTGGAGTGCTGCATCTGGTCCTACAAAGAAACTAAGGCCAAACCATCGGAAGATCTTTTCCCTAAAGCCGCAAAGAACCTTAAAGAAAAATACGGTATCAAGCTGTCAGAAAGCATTTATGTCGGAAACGATATGCTGAATGATATTTATACCGCCAATAAAGCCGGATGCAAAACGGTACTCTTCGCCGGAGATCGACGATCCCTGCGACTACGGGAAAATGATGAACGGTGCACCAATCTTAAACCGGATGCAGTTATTACATCTCTGGCACAGTTAACCGAGATTCTTTAAACGTGCCGGGTTTCAAAGGAACGGCATCCTTGAGTTTCTGAAGCGCTTCATCGGGAACATGCAACTGGCCAAAACCCCGACCCAGCTTTAGATCCGGAGTGTTTCCACCGTGAAAGTCCGTACCGCCGGTACAAACCAAGCCAAACTCTTCAGCCCAGCCCGAAAATTTTCTTATATTTTCGGGATGGTGCTCGGCATAGAAAGATTCAATGCCTCCAAGCCCACACTCTACCAACCCGCGAATCAGACCTTTCAACTGATCATCGGGCATATAAACTGT